>JBAUDW010000248.1:0-37733 GCA_049678285.1 Phycisphaerae bacterium | reverse complement strand
TCCTGCACGGTTTCCAGACGCAGGTTCCAGCGGAAGTAGGTTGGAGTCGCGTCCCAGAGTTCGATGCTGTAGAGGCTCTCCTCGGCCCGGTGCATTCGAGCGACCTCGCCCATGTACCACAGGAGGTCCTCCACGTAGTCGGGCGGCATCGGCACCAGCGCAAAGTCGCAGTCGCCGTTATAGTTCTCGTCCGTGCTCGAGGTGTCGATGACGAGGTGGGTGATGGGGGGCTTGTTCATGGGATTGGTCCTTTCGTTTGCGGGTTCTCTTCATCAGGGGAGTAAACCTCCTCGCTGGAACTGCCATCCTGTTCGACGCAGCGGTACCTGGTCGCACCGCAATTGCGGCACCGGAACCAGTATTCGGCCCCGCAGCCGGTCGTCGGACCGTGGGTCTCTTGCCATTGGTGCCGGCAGCTATGCCAGTCAACGGCGTCTTCACTGAGGTTCATCCTCTCGCACAGATCGTTGACTTCCTCGAAGACCAGCGGTTTCAAATGGCCGCAATCGGTTGCGATTGCTCGGACGGACTGGTCTTGGATCTCGCGGCCGTCCTGGAGGTTCTCGTCCTGGTGGAATCTCAACGCGGCCAGGATGGTCGCCAGTTCCCGACGGCTGACACGAAGTGTGACGTATTCCTTTGACTTGCGCATGGAATGCTCTCCTTTCGAAAGATCAGAAAATGGGATCCCCTCACTCGGGCGGGTTTGGGATGACCTGCTCGCCGATCTCGACGCTCAGGCGTTCATCGTGCTCGCGGAGCCACCGGCGGACGGCTTTGCGATCGCCGGGACCGGCGTAGCCCTGGTAGGCGCGGAGGTAGTCAACGAGGCCTTCCTCAGCATCTTTTCGCTTTCTGAAGACACCCAGGTGTGTGATGACGCCGCGGTCAGCAACAGCCAGCACCCAGACGGGGCGCCAGGAGGTCATGACTCCGTGCTGCACGCCCCAGGCGTAGGCTTCCTCGCAGGTCGCGCACAGGGATCGCACCTGGTCAGACGGCAGGGCCACGGAAACACGAACCTTCTTGACGGCCGGGTTGTCGCAATTCGGATTTTCGCAGAAGCGTTTCATGGCCCGCTCCTTTCCGCGAACATCTCGGGGGCGATCTCCGCGAGTGTCTTGGGTGTCCAGTGCAGGTCCCGCTCGATCGCGAGGCCCATCGGCCCGCGGGCGCTTTGGAGTTCCGACAGGCTGAAGTACCCGAGTTCCTTCTCCTGGCCCTCAACCAGGCCGAAGAAAAGGTCTTCGCCGTCGAACTCGGTCGCCCACCAAGTCCAGTTGGAATCGGGAGTGAAGAACTTGACGTAGGCAACCGCCTGGCCGCCCTTGCTATCCTGGCTGCCGAGGGGCAGGAGTTTCCCACGGATCTCCTTCGTGAGGAGCTGCATCCGGTGTGGTCGCTTGCGAGCGGTGCCTTCCTGTGGGGGTTTTGCGACTGTGGCTGCACCAACGCAGATTGTCCGCTCCGGCGGCAACCCCAGTTCCTGGGCCATTCCGCCAAGGAACGTCGCCATGTTCTGTTGCTGCTTCTCGCGCGAGACAGGGTCGGACTCGCAGGCCGGGATCGGCGTGCCGATGACCTCCACCTGCTCCGGGTCGAGTTCGAGCACAACGCGGCCGTTCTGCTCAGAGTAGAACTCAAAGTATGGATATAAAACGTAGTCATGCGGCGGCAGGCCGGCGGTCATGTCTCCGACTTCGCCGGTCTGTACCGCCGAAAAGCCTTCCAGGTACTTCTCGCTTCCATCCCGCTCGGCCGGATTCGGATTGCGCAGGTGGACTTTCGTTCCTCGAATGTCTCGATGGAAGTCACCTGCCAGGTCCAACTTCACCACTTCGTCCATCCCGACGAACTTGATCCATCCCGTCACCCTCCCGGGCACGGTGTTGTCCAGTTCGCCCTCAATCAGGTTTTCATGCGGTCGCCAAGCCATAGTTACACCTCCAGTTCGTGCCGTGATGGCACGTCTCGCTCAGGGGACGTGCCATCGGGTTCCAAAAACGCGCAACAAAAAAGCCCCCGGAACGCCCAGGGGCTCAGGTGACTTGACTATTGTGGGTGGCTCACGGCCCGGGCATCGGACCGAAGCCAGGGCCCATGAAGCCGGGCCCAAAGGGGCCGGGCATCATCCACGGGTCCATCAACTGCTGCATCTGGTCGTCGTACATCTGCTGCTGGGCAGCATAGGGGTCAGGCATCATAGGATCGGGCATCGCTCCAGGCGCAGGCTGTGCTGCGAATGGATCTTGAGCAATCAGGCCTTCAAGCCCCTGCCCTGGTTCGGCAAACGCTGTCGGCGCTGCCTCAAATGGGTCAGGCTCAGGTGCCATGGGCTCAGGCTCCATGCCCTGCCCTGCATGAGCGGCCATCGCCTGGTCAAACATCTCCTGGGTCATCTCGGCCTGGCCATACCACGGGTGATCCGCCATTGGATCCGTGGTATTCATGTCAGGCCGGCCGTTGAGGGTTGTATCCATGGGACCGGCAAAGTCGCCCAGGTCCTCAAGGCCAAGAAGCAGCACGTCTGCGAGCATCTGCCTTGGAATGCCCAGGGCTTCTGCCTGGTCGGGCATGGATTCCTGAAATAGGGTTGGAGTTTCAGCAGCCAGAGGGTTCTCGGCCATCGCGTCCGGCGAGTGTCCATCGAAGCTGAGGTCATCAGGCATCAGTGCCCTGGCAAAAGAGCCGGGCCCGGGCGCGACTCTGAGAGGCGGCGTCGTCCTATGCATCATGCCGTTGAACCATGGGGGTGGCTCTCTGTACTGCGGGCCCGCTGACTGGTAGAAAGCCCGTCCCGGATCGTAGGTCTCCATCGGAAAGCCGCCAGGCGCGCCACCACGGCTGCCATAGGGCGAAACGTAATGGAGCCCGGGGATCCAGTGGCCAGGCTGAAGGCCAGGGACAGAACCGTCCAGGGAACTTTGTTTTCGTTTCTGGTACTTGAACAGCTCTTCCCGAAGGGCGCGGCTGTACTGGCGCATGAGGGTCTCCTTGCCGGTTCCTGAGGTATGATACAGAAGCCGAAGGGGTGCTTCACAAACACGCTGATGATTCACTGCTGACTTCACCTGTGCGGCATGCGAGGCCTGAAATCTGCTCTCGTCGGAAGTTGATGTTTGGGAAAATGATAGAGAAAGAACTACTTCAATCTTGGGCTGGCCCTTGGCCAATCCCGTGTTCTCGTCGAGGATCCGCTTCGTGATGGCCGTGCAGCGTCCGCTGCGGCTCTTTCACGTGCGTGAAAATCCTCGGGCGAGCCCTGTGCCCATCTCCTTGGAGAAAGGCGGCTCGCCTATGCACTTGTCGTGCAATTGTTGTGAGGATTGCGGAGTGGTAATGCGGCGGAGTTTATAAAGGTTGTGGTCGGCGGTGTTGCTGAAGTCGTCATCGATGCGCACGTCCCACGTCATCGGCCCCGAATCGCAATGCGGAGACTCCGACGTACACTGTATGGTGCTCAATCGAGGCCGCGAACCTGGGGCGCGCAGACATCTGTGCTTGCGGCCGAAGAACAGATGGGGAGGCGACATGGGCTGGTACTTCGAGGGTTGGCGCACGCGATCAGAACTGATCGAGGAGTTGACCAGAAACAGCAGGTACCGCCAACGCAACGGTCCGACAATCATCTCGACGTGCTTGGCTCACTGCTACCGCGGCGGTGCCTTCTCCGGCGTCCTCTGGTCGGTTTGGGAGCAAACCACACAAGGAAGCGCCGTGTCGTCGGCCGAACCAGCCACGCGTTGGATCAGGTGCGACCTGCTGTCCCATGGAGGCATCTGGGGATGGGGTGTCAAGACCCTTGGCGAAGTATCTGGCCCCTTCTACTATTCCTGCCCCTTGGGCTACTTGACAATGGTTCCTGTCGTCGATGAGGGGTGGCGGGCAGGTGTCCGGGCATATCACAGATTGCTGAAGGCTAAGCGGAAGTCGCATGCTGCGGGCTCGTTCTCGGTATCCCGCCGTATGCGGCAGCCGCCCATATGGCCAACAGGCGCACAATGTCGCAGGCTGAAGCATCCGGTACGGCACGCCTGAGGAGGTCGGCTCAAGGGAGATGTTCGAGGAAGGGCAGTCAGCACTCCCGACGATTCCCCCTGCAGCAAAACCACGTCAGTGATACGTTACTGTCGAGTCAGGCCCAGCCCCCGTTTCTGTGGTATGCTTCTTGGGAAGCGGCACCAAACAGGCAGCCTCACGTGGGAGAAGGAAGCCATGGAACAAGCCGAGGGCCGGGACATTGCAGGTCTCGTGCAGAAGATTGACGAGAAGTTCAGGCCTGTTTGGACGGGCCGCCCGCCTGAGGAAGCTAAGGCCTTGGCCGCGTACTTCCTGCCCCACAGATCCGCCAAGCCTGTCCTCAAGCCCACGCGGCCCCGAATGATCAAGTGGTACTGTCCCTTTGCTGCCCAATCCGACTTTCCTACCGGCCACCGATACTGCATCAACGTCTATACGGGCTGCGCCCACAGGTGCGTCTATTGCTACGCTGCCGCATACATGCCAGGCGAACCGTCCCAGAAGATGAACTTCGAGCGGCTTCTCGCCAGAGATATCGAGGACCTCGAGCAATTCGACGTTTCGGCAGCACCCGTCCACCTGTCCAACAGCACCGACCCCTTCCAGCCCCTCGAGGCCGAGGCCGGTAACACGAAGTTTGCCCTGGAGCAGGTACTGGCGCACCGCGAACGGTTCACCACAGTCGTGATCCTAACCAAGAACCCGCTCCTGCCGGTCGAGCACGGTTACCTGGGCCTTTTCAGGGAACTCGGCACACTGCCACAGGGTCACCCCAATTCCGAAGAATTCAGGAGGCTAGGCTTGCCCGCCTTCTGCGTCGAGGTCAGCCTTACGTTCTGGCGGGAAGAACCTCGCTCTGTCTACGACCCGAACGCGCCGAGCATCGAGGAACGCAAGGCAGGAATCCGGGCCCTGGCCAAGGCTGGAATACCGATCGTGCTCCGCATAGACCCCCTCTTCCCCCGATCTCCGCTCCGGGAGGACTCACAGGAGACACTTGCTGATTTCGGTCTTCCAGAAGCCCAGACGATCGAAGACCTTGAGAACCTGGTCCACTTCGCCCGCAAGATGCATGTCCGGCACGTCGTGTACTCACCCACGAAGATCGTCAAGCCACGGGGAAGGCAACTCTCCGAGACCATGCAGGCCATGCGTGTCGTCTATGAGCGCGTCGCGTCACCAGGAAGGCTCGTGTGGCGCAGCAACAGTTGGCGGCTTCCGCCGGCCATCGCAACATCCAAAGTTGTGCAGCCTTTCCTTGAAATCTGCCGCCGCGAAGGCGTGCGGGCCGTGCACTGCATGCAGAATCTCATCGACACCCCCTGAGCGGTCGTGCTACATTTGCGGTCAGTGAACCTGGACAGGGACATCCATGCGAAGGATCCGCATCACCGGCCTGGTCGCCCTGGCCAACCGCGTCCGGCGGGCGCTTGTCGGGCCGGTGTCTGCGAAGGATGTGGCCCGTCTTCAGGCAAGTGTGGCGCGGAACCTCCAGACTGTCGAGCAGATCCTGGCCGAGAGCCATGCCCGACCAGAAGACCTGCCATCTCAGTCCCGGAAAGCGTACTGTTTCCTGAAAGAGACCGAGTTTGACAAAGTGCCCGTGAACGGACCATCTGCGGGGTCGGCGACCCATGCCGGCGAAGTCCGGTTTGCCGGCCTGAGGCGGTTCCTGGAATCCATCCTGCACAGGCTGGCCAAGGCCGGTGGTGATGGAGTCGATCCCATCAGCGATACGATTTGCAGGTCAAGCCGCAACCTCGAAGACCAGATCGCCCGCGCAGGGCTCCAGCCCGAGCAACTCACTGCCGAGACGCGGCAGATCCGTGGATGGCTGGCGTTCTTCTCTGATCGAAGCAACGTCGCGTCCTACCTCGCGGCCGTGGAGCTCGCGCGAGGGGTCTTCGAGCATGCTTTCGCCGCCACTCGCCGGCACTCCTCGCCTGGCGTCATACACTTTCGGCCCATGCAGGGCTTGGCACGCATCCGCGGCTATCGCAACGGCACCCGGGTCTCGATGCCAACGCCGATGATCTACTTTGGCAGGGATCTCTTCGAGACCCTGGCCGGCCTACTGCTGCGGCGCGAGCCCAACAGGCAGCCGATCCTTGAGGCCATGGCTGCCGAACCGTATCAGGACATCCAAGCGGAACTCGAGGCCCTGGGCGGCGTGGTCGAACTGACAGCAGGGATGGCCCACGATCTGGCGTTGGCCTTTGACCGCGTCAACAAAGTGTACTTCGATGGCCGCATGGACCGGCCGCACCTAATGTGGAACCGCACGTTCACAAGAAGCAAGTTCGGCCACTATGATCCCGTGCGAGACACGGTGATGGTAAGCGCGACGCTGGATCGTGTTTCGGTGCCGGAGTTCGTCGTGGACTTCATCATGTACCACGAACTGCTCCACAAGAAGCTCGGCATCGATTGGCGGAACAGCCGGGCCCGGGTGCACACAGTGGCATTCCGAGAGCAAGAACGGCGGTTCGCGCGGCATGAAGAGGCCGAGACAGCGCTCAAGGGACTCGCCAAGGGGATCAACCCGTGACAGTCTACACGCTCGGCTACGGAGGACGAAGTAAGGAAGAGGTGCTGGCGCTGCTGCACTCGGCCAGCGTCAAGACTGTCGTTGACGTTCGTCTTCGACCTGACCGGGCCAGCATGGGCATCTTCGCCAAGGCAAAGACGCCCGACAAAGGCATCGAGCATTGGCTGAAGGAAGCTGGTTTCGGGTACTTCTCATTCGTTGAACTCGGGAACATCTTCGTCGACAGAAACGACTGGGAGGAGCGATACCGGCAACTCCTGGCCCGCGCTGGAGACCTTCTGACAGAGCGCCTCGCGGAGGTCCCGGAGCCCTTCTGCCTGCTGTGCGCCGAGAAAGCCCCAGAGCAGTGCCACCGCCAGCTGATTGCGGAGTATCTCGCGGAACGCGGCTACCAGGCGGTGCACATCCAATAGCCCCAGAGCCGACGCCGTAAACACCCTACCCTTTTCACGCCGAATCACCCCTTCGCCGCGGGACATGCGTAAGTGAGTGCTGTTAAAAACCGGAGCCACGCAGACCAGCAAAATGCGTCTGCACCGAAAAGCCGGTCATCTCGGCCGAGTTGCACGCAGGAAGGCAGATTTGGAAGATGAGACGCTCTTCCATGCGGGCTTCCTTCGGGATTTGGACCACTTGGGTTCGAAGGGCAAATTACTTGTCAATTTGCGGTCAGTGGAAAGAAACCTCCCTGCGCTGCGTTTGGCGGCGAGAAATGGCTGTCCAGACCCCCGTTGACTGCTTTGATACGTCAGGTCACTCTGGCTGTTTGTTCGCTGTATTTCCATACGCGAACCCGCAAAAGAAGCAGTGTATTGTCCCTTTCCAGTCGTCCGCGACTTTGATCTGTCGCTCACAACACGGCAGATTGAAGACCGTCAGGTCGGAAGCCTCTGGCGAGATCCATTCGTCCTGCTTCTTCATCTCCTTGCCTTCGAATCGGATGAAACTGCCATGCCTCATACTGCGATTGAGGGGCCTGATTAGCTGCTCGTTGACCAGATCTGCCATGATGTTCTTGGCAATGACTTGTATATAGGCCAGTTGCTCCTGGGTCCACCAATGGTCTGATGGAGCCGATTGTCCACAATAGGGGCAGAAAAACTCCTGTGGTTCCTCTGACTCTTCATCGTCAGAACGATCGTGAACGCCCTGTTCTATGAGGAAATCCTCTATGGAGGATTGTGCAATCTGCCCCAGCTCATCGTCCTTGAGAAGGACCTTAAACTCACGGCAGCACAGTGGACATTCCCGCCTGAAAAAGCCCTGCTCATCAAGGGGAAAAGATACCTGCCTGTTAATCATTGGGCTTCTCCGACTCCAATTGCGTAAACCGCCTTACGAGGAATGTCGACAGAGCCGCAGCACAGTTCAGTGCAAGTTCGGCAAAGTTCTCCGATACTGCCGGAGCAATCGTCCCTTTCCCGTGGGCATCCCCCAGAGCGTTTCTCATCCGTCCTAAATTGCTGACGGTTCCGGCAAGGACGTTTAGGAGATCCGCAACCGCTCCTGTCGAATCGCACTCATCAAACTTCAGAGCCGGACGCACTGATTTCCACAGGTCGGTCACTTGCAGTTTGCTTGGCAAGGCAACACCTCGCTTCTCGTGTATTGTCCGCATCACGCTTTCAAGGCAAGCGATGCTTCGGGTAATAGCATTGTCGAATTTGCCGTCTCTGATACCCTCTCTCGCTGCTTCCAAATCCTTGTATGCGGCAAAGAACTGGCCGCTTTGGAACAATCCTCTCGCTGTCGAGACACTTTGGCGGGTCGTTTCCGCAGTAACCAAACCACAAGTGCGGCAGTAATCAGGCGTGGTGTTGCGCCTGCGAATCTTGCAAAATAGCTCATCGAACATCGGCATAACACCGCCGGAATATAGATTCAGACGGATCTTTGAGGAAACCGCATCGCATCCGACTTCACGGTATATCTTACCCACAGGACAGTTGAAGCAAACTGTCGGCGTGGTTTCGTTTGTGCCCCCGTTGCCTGTCTGCTTAGCCGCACGGCAAATCAAAGTACCAACACCGAGTTGCTGAAGATGACAGTTGATGCTGTCAGTTTCCGAAGGTTCTATGAATTTCCTAGCCACTGTTGACTCCTTTCAAAAATGATTCCACTGCCTACGGCGACGATGATTATACTGCACTGACACTGCCAAGGCCAGTACGGGCTGTGGCGTTGTCCTCTCCGCTTCAGCTATCTCAGCAATTCCACCAGTTGTTCATCCTTGCGAAGCCGTTCAGCGTGGGTGTCTTCACGCCACCGGTCGATCTTGTCAGCCAGTTGGCGCAGGGCTGTGCTCATCTTGCTTGAGAGACGCCAGCCGGGTTGGCCGCCGTAGCGGCTGTTCATCCAGGAAACGTGCTCGATGAGGCCCAAGCGAGCCAGTTTGGCCCGGGCACGCTGGAGGGTTCGCCTGGAGATGCCGTGCTTCTCCTCAAGGCCCGCCAACTTAGGCACTATGCCGTTGGCCTGTTTCAGATCCAGAAGAATGCGTGCAGCGGCATGCTGCTGGTTGCGGTTGCCGGGGAAGAGCATCTCAAGCAGGTCCGTGAGGTCATCCAGGGCCGCGACCCGGCGGGCCACGAAGTTGATCTTGGTTGAGTCGGTCATCTTTCACCCGGCGCGGTTTTTCTGCCCGAGACATCCGCCTTTTCCTTCTCCGGCGCCCGCACAAGGGTGTCCGCCCCCTGGAACCCCATGCCAACCGCCTCCTGCCGCAATGCATGCCGTTCCTTGCTGATCCGGATGGCGTGCTCCCTGAGTTCGGTACCGAAGGCCTTCTCGATAAAAAGGATCGTCTCGAAGGCCGAGACATAGATGTCGTTGAAGAGCCGCCAGAACCGCCAGCGGACGCCTTGCCGGGTCATCCGGAAGGCCTTGTGGATCTTCTCGCCATAGGTGCCCTTCAGCACCATGCGGCTCGGCCGATCAGGCTTCAACTCGACCCAGAGATCCTTCGAGGCCATCAGCTGCTTCAAGGTCTCCAGGAACGTCTTGTCCTTCTCTGTCAGTTTCATGTTGCATCACCATAATGGATTGGCCCTCCTGCCAGACACGAATCAGCCCGGCGTGGGCCATGAATATGATCGCGATAAACCGCCATATGCGGTCTTTCCGGGCACTTTCCGTAAGAGGCGGTATCTCCGCCATGCTCAGGGCGAACGGCCCGATGTGGTCAAGCACGTGGCTCTGATAGCGCCCGAGGTCAAAGGCCTCTCCCGGCGCCCATCTCATGGATCGAGAACCAGCGGCAACCATGCTGTCCAGGGCCTCAGCCAGACCTGGCACTGCCCCAAGGTCGCAGGCCTCGGGCAAAAGGATCTGCGACCGCGAAGCAGCCAGCATCTCTCGGACCCGGTCCCGTAAGTCCTTCCTTCGACGGCGAGCCTCAGCCATCTTCTCGCGGAAGTACGCGGTGTCGAAGACAAGGCCGTCGAAGTGGAACCGCGAGACGATGTCCCGGCCGCAGGCCTGGCACCGGTAGCGCCTGACCTGGAGAACGGGCTCCCCGCCGCAGGCAGCGCATCGCTGGAAGGCCAGCGTGGCATCAAACTCATTCCTGCAAGCGCGGCACTGGCACTTGCCCTCGCCCACCATTGAAAGGCCGCCGCCACACCAGGGGCACCTGTGTCCCATCAGCATGACGGCGTAGTACAGTCTGCGGGCCCTCTGGGCGAAGGCCTCGACCTTAGCCACGAGCCTGAACGCGAGGCCTATGATGTCCATTCTTGATCAGGCGGCGGCAGCATCCGGACGAGGGCCTCGACAGGTCTCGGCTGCGGATCATCGGCTAGGCTGGTTTCCGTGGATTGCGGCCCCGCTTCGGGCTCGGGGTTCGTAGCGCCCTCTTGTGGTGCATCTTGGCCCGGTGCAGCCGGCTTCTGGTTCCTTGGTGTAAACTTTCTCTTGCAAGCCTTGCAGAGTCGGATCCTTCGACGACCCATGGTCTTGGTCTTCCGGACGCCCTTGCTTACGGTCTCCGTGGCCTCGCAATACGGGCACTTGTATGGTCTTCCCATTCAACATCACCTCACGGGACACAGAAGGGGCTCAGGTATTTAAGTTTTCCTATTCAGAGGGTCCGGCGAGACCGCCTGATGAGCCAGTGAACCGTAAGCTTTATATACTCCGGGCCCCGCGATGCCTTCATGGCCCTCGAAAACCCCTTCCTCAATTTCCCTCGCGGGGATTACTTCGAATCATTGTTGCCGGACTTCGTCCTGGCATTCGCGTTCTTCACAGCCTTGGTCTATGCCGTCCTCGCCAAACGCTTCGAGCGGCAGCGGCCGGCCATCGTGTTGTCTGCCGCCATGGGACTGGCTCTTTCGATCGGCCTCGTGTGGTGGGAGCAGCGCATGGACCTTTCGGTCCGCGACCTCGGGCCGCTGGCCGTAGGCTTTGCGGTCATCATCCTTGCGGCCATCATGTACCAGGCCATCCGCCAGGTGGGCGGCTCGTGGGCCGGCGTCGGCATCGCCCTGGGCGCGAGCCTCCTCGTTTCCAGCATCCTCGGCATGCCCTGGCCTCTGGCTTCTGAGATCATCCAGACCGTCATGACCGTGGCCCTCGTCGTCGGCATCCTTGCTTTCCTCATGCACCAGCGGGGCCATGCCGTCCGCTTCCCCACGCGGGTCAGAGAACTACCTTCCGTGCGGCGCGACATGAGTGATCTCTACCGCAACCACCTTCTTTCGAACCGCCTGGCCAAGGGACTCCGGCATCTGAAGCAGGAGGCCGACCTCGTCCGGGAGCACCCCAGGGAGGCTGAGGACGTGCTACTGCAACTGAAGCGCATGCTCCCGGCGGAAGGCTGGCTCACCGAGCGGCTTGCCGGGCTACGTGCCAGGGCTTTCCGGGTAAGACAGGGCCACGTGGCCCGGATCGAAGAGATCCAGCACCTCGTCAAGGACCTGCCGCCGGAGACGAAGCGAAAGGCCGGCGAGGAGTTGAAGGACACGTACAAGGAACTCGGCCTCGACCTTCGCCTGGAACGCCTGGACGGGGCCGTGGCCGCCAACGAGAAGAGGATCCGCGATCTCACGGGCCTCGCCGAACAGTATGCGGCGGCGCACGACCACCGGCGCCTCCATGGCATTCTCGAGGCGGCAGGCAAACTCCAGAAGCACAACAGCCGGCTCTTTCAGATCATCGACCGGACCGAGAAGCGGCTGGCGAAGGCAGCTGAGAAGGTCGCCAAGGACGCTCGCGGGGTGAACGCCGGTTGAACTACGGTGCCGCGCGGCTCGAAGACCGCCTCGGACTCCACGAGCCGCCTTACAGATCCCGCGGCGAGGCCCAGGTCGGGCGTCTCCTGGATCGGTACGGCATTCCCTTTTTCTACGAGCACCCGTTGATCGTCCGTGACCGCGACGCGTATCGCATCTGGCACCCGGACTTCATGCTTCCGACCTATGATTACCTGGTCGTCGAGTACGCCGGCATGCCGGACGTGCCGGCCTACCTGGAGGGCGTGCGGCACAAGGAGGAGGTATACGAGGCGAACAGGATTGCGGCGATCTTCCTCTACCCGCGAGACCTGACGGGGCCGGACTGGCCTCAGGGGATCATGAACCGGCTTCCGCGGTACACCGGCCTCACAGAGGTGCAGTCGGCCTATAATGGGGGGCCGCAGGCAGAGCCGAGAGGCCGCGGTCCGGCACCTTGATCACCAGCACATTCTGAGTTCTCAGGCTTTCCGGCAGGCGATCAGAAAAGGTCCAACCACGTCATCAGTTCAGCGATCTGCGTGTCTGCTGAAGCACTTTCAAATGCCTTCCGGCACATCTCGATCGCCGTCGGCGAGGTGGCAACGAGCAGCACGCGATCAAAGCCTGCGCCGAGGACCTTGGCCAGGTTCACCTTGATGTCGGACTTGCCCGTCTCGACTTCAATGGCAACCCTCTCGCCAGGCCTTTCGGCCAGAAGGTCAATGGCGCCATTGCCCTGGATGGGATGTTCGTGGCTCACCGTGTAGCCTTTCTTCTCAAAATGCTCGGCAGCGCGGCGGACCCACCAGCGGTGCTCCAGGCTCTCGCGCGGCCGGGGTCCGGGGTCGATGCCGAGGCCCTGGCAGACGGTGCGGCCGAGGTCCGTGAGTTCATACAGGACGACCTGGCCGGAGCGGGTGGCAATTGGAACGGACTCGATGATGCCGGCGGAGGCAAGGGATTGGCGGATGGCGTTCCCGCGCCTCCGCGAAAGGTGCAGCCGCTCGTAGCGGGGTACGGTGGTCGAGAGCGGCCGCGCGGCCACGTCCGCAAGGAACCGAATCTCTTCACGCGACATCTTTGATAAGGGTGGCTCTGGTCGAGAATCACCTGATGATACAGCTTTAGAGAGTGTCATCTGTGATTCTCCGGGGGATGGTGGGTGGGGATTCTTTTTGTCTTTGATTTCATCTTTTCTATCCGACGGTGGAAGAGGCGGAACTGCTTTTGGGCCATCCGCTTGAGCGCTATCCGAGGCGGACTCGCCGGAACAAGCGGCCATCCGTTCCCGGATCTGGTTGTCCGAAACGGATCCTTCCCGGATCGGGCAAAGGGGGATTTTCACGAGGAATGCCTCGGGATGCTCGTCGGCCAGGCGCACCACGGCCGTGCCGACGGGAAGCGTGCTCAAGGCGTCCCGCTGCTCCTCCGAGAGGTTCATGGCCCCGGCTATCGCCTGGACGTCGGAACGGAGTTTCTGGGAGAGGGCCAGTGTGGCATAGGAGTTGGCGAAGGCTACCTTTGAAAGAAGTGAGGCGCTCTGGTCGACGAAGATGTAGCCGAGACCGTATTGGCGGACCATTCGGATGCTCGTCTCGAGGACGGATTCTCTGGCCTCGGTGGCCTTCTTGAGGAGCAGGTTGTGGGCCTCTTCGAGGACGATGAGGTTTGTGAGGCGCTCGCGCGGGCCCTGGGCAAGCCGGTAGCGGTACAGGTAGAGCGTCAGGGCCTCGGAGAACATGGTTCGGTCGGAGTTGCTGGAGAGGCCGTCCATCTCCAGGACGACGTTCTGGTCCAGAAGCCCGGCCACGTGGCCGTTGCTCTGGGTGTTGACGACGGCGCCGAACTCTCCGTACGTCATCGCGAGAAGCGCGCGTTCTGCCGACGCGGCCCACATGGCCGCACGGCCTTTGAGTTTCCGGGTTCGGAGCCAAGCGAGGAGATCCTCGACCGTCGGCCAGCGCGTTTGTGTGCCATCGAAGACACCGGTCTGGGCGTAGAGGTGATCAAGTCCTGCGATCAGGAGGCTGATCACACCCTCGCCGCCGAGGTACGCCGATGCGATAACATCCACGATGAGTTTGATCCAGACGTGCGGCTCGCAGCCCGGTGGAGGAATCAGGGGATTGAAGCGGAAGGACGCAATGTCCCGGCCGATGGTGTAGACCCGGAGGTCGGACCGGAGCGTACCAAGGTCCCGGTAGCTGCGCTTCCAGTCCAGTGCCAGGACCTTGATGCCGCGCTCGATGGCGCCGAGCATGAGCATGAACGTGAGGTTGGTCTTTCCTGAGCCCGAGCGGCCCGCCACGAGGGCATGTTCTTTCAGGCGGTTGCTTTGGAGCGAGAAAGGGAAGAGTTCCTTCCCTCCGTAGGCGACTTTGCCGAGGGGAAGGTCGCCCGCGCGGCAGAATTGCTTGGACGGAGGCGGGAACGGCGAGCGGTCCGGCTGGTAACTCTGGCCGATGTGCTTGGCGGCAAGGAGTTCAAGCGTCTGCTCGATATCTGCCTTGCCGCCCGGCTCGGACTCAGCCAGGTAGGCGGCCCAGAGGCCGTCGATCTTCCTGCCGAGGACAGGCTGGAGCTTGCGGCAAAGGTCCTGGACGCGAATCATCATGGACCATCACCCTTGCCGGCCTCAAGCAGGTACACCTTGCGGTAGGCGGAGAGGTATTGCTGGGCGATCTCGGCGAGCGAGAGTCTCAGCCTGGAAACGTCCCTCCAGAGATTCACGCGCTCCTCCCGCTCTTCCTGGTAGATCTTCTGGAGCTGCTTCTGAACGCCGTACACCTCGCGGCTGTTGGCCGGCATGCCGCCCCGGTCGGCGATAGCGCCGAGGAGCGAGTTGGTGGCCGAAGACTCGGCGAGTTTCATCTCGTAGACGTTCCGCTCGTAGAGTTCGTAGCGATTCCGGACCTGGCTGATGAGGTCGTCCAGGCCGAGCCAGGCGGTGTGCTTCCGGTCCGAGATGAGGGCCGTCGTGGGGTCGCCTCGGGGAACAGAAAGGTAGCCCCGGCGTACGATCTGGTCGACGGTCTGGTGCCAGGCGTGTCGGCCCGGTGAGACCAGGTCGGATGAGAAGTCATAGAAGGATGGTGCCTCGCCGTAGGCCGGCCTTGGCCTGTGGTCGGAAGGCGCGTCATGGAAAAGGTAGAGGCCTGCCTCGTAGAAGTACGGAACGTACCCGCCGCTTGCGGCGGGGTTGTTTGGGTGATCTCGAACGTTCATGGCAGGCCTCCAGGATTTCTTCCTGAAGGGTGATAATTCGGCGGAGTTAATAAACCTTCCGGTTTTCGTAGCCACCCGCCAGTGGATACCCCGCGGGGCCCCGCGTCGCGCCAAAGCCGAAAGGTTAATAAAGGCGAGGCCTTACCACAGACCGTGAGGTGATGTTCGATGATCCCAGTGAAGGAGGCAATGTTGGAGGTGGTGCGGCGCAGGGCCGAGGCTGAGGCCCGCCGTCTGTCTTGCGAGTTCGTCCGGGCCGCATCCGAGGACAAGGAGGCGATTCTGGCAGCCCTCGAGTTTGAGAAGTGGCTGGCAAAGGGTTGCGCGGCGTGTCAAGAAAATCGCAGCAGCCCGTCTTGAGACTCGGAATCGGGGTCGGATTTCTTATCTTCTAACCCTATTCCCAACCTTTTTCTTTTCATAAGTCCTTTATTTTCAACCACTTTTCAGACTCTCACCTCACAAATCCCCATCCCCTTTTTCTGATTCCCATATCTTGTACCTCTCTCCGCCCTACACCACACCCGGGCCGCAGGCCCGACCGATTAGGGAGGGCCTGGAGGAAACACTGAATGAAGCGAACGCCGCACCAACGCGCGTCGCAAGTTACCCCTCCACGCCCCCACCACCCAAGCGACCGTCCTGCCTTTTACCTTTAAACACTAACCGACCCCCGCCTCTCTCCCTCCTCACCACTCCCCCCTCCACCTACCGGTCGCACCGCCTCGCTTTCTGTTCCACCTCTTCATCTTTTTGTTTTTCTGTCCCCCATTCGTTCTCCTGTCCCATTCTTTCCATGTCCTTTTCCCGTCCTTTCTTTGCCCCTTTCACGCCCCTTTTCTGTACCTCTTCCTTCCCCGAATCCTTCCCTTTCAGTCCTGCCTCCCGTACCTGTTTCACCTCGCTCCTGCACCTGCTGCCCATTGATCTTCTTCCAGGCCGAAGGCCCATTTACCCTGTGACAGTTCCTCTTCCAGATTGCCGCGTCCTCAAGGGCCGGATATCACACAAATCCTGCCCATCCTTCAGCTCCACTGCTTCACGTACCGCCCTGACCTCTTTCTTACACCCCTTTACCTCTTGGTTCTTTTCCAAGGCCTCTGGCCCCTTCACCTTGTGATTTCTCCTCTTTCAGACTGCCGCATCCTCAAGGGCCGGATATCCCATAAATCCTGCCCATCTTCTAACACCACCGCGCAGCCGAATGAGGTTGCGCGGACTTCCCCGCACGCACCAGCCTACGACTCAAGCCACGCCTTCACCTTGGCCTCCTGCCTCCGCCTGCTCGCCTCCTCCAGGTCGCAAATCTCCCTTTGCATCCTCCTGGCCTTCTCATACAGCCCCGCCATGACCCTCATGTCTTCGCTCACGACATCCTCAGGCCCAATCACGCCCATCCTCAGGTACTTAAGCACCAGGTACTTCGCCTTGCCTGGCAGCCGCTCCTTCACGATGCTCAGCATGATGAGCACGTCCTTCAGCCGCCCTCTCAGCTTTTCTGCTTTGTACCTGGCCTTGTCGAACTCAGGCCGTCCCCTTTCAAAGTCCGCGCTCGCAAACGCCCCCCAGTCCACACCTCCTGACTCGTCCACGGCCGGCCGTATGCCCTCCGCTTTGGCCTTGCTCGGCAGAGCCAACACCGGCTCCCACTCTTCTCGAAGCGCCTGCCTCTCCAGTTCCCCTGGGTCAGCCAACTCCTCCTCATCCAGGTCCGGCACACAGCCGTACCTGTTCTGCCTTTCGCGTTTTAACAACGCGGCTTCAGGCACCACTACACCGTCGTACACGATGAAACTTGTTTCGTTGGTCATGTTGACCACCTCCGTCTTTCGACACCCTCTATCGAAAGACGGCGTCACACTCGTCTCCTGCAAGGGGGTCGAGGGTTCTGGCAACGAAGAAGACTTTCTTCAGGGGGTTCGCGGGTACGCGAACTCACTATCCACGCTTCGCCCGGCGACAGGTTCCCGACGCCCGCGAGGAATTGCGAGTTGCTGCCTTCCAGCGATACCGCTTTTATGGCTTTCGGTCGGGCCGTCCGCATAGTACCCGACCGACAGCCTTAAAATGGCGGTATTGCGCGGCGGCAACTCCTTCAGGCCGCAGCCTCAACCTCCGCCAAACATCGCACGCACCGGAGTTCCTTGCCTGCCATCCATCCCGAGACAATCACGCTCGTCCCGCACCTTGGGCATGTCACCACATTGGCCAGCCGGCACAGCCTCCTGCCCTCAGCCGAGCCAAAACCGATGCATTCAAGCACCGGGTCTACTGTCCGGAACTCCTGCAGCCGAAGGTCAATCCAGTAACGCTTCTCGCCCAGCCAAAGCACCGGCAAGACCTTCGGTCCTTCTCCGTCTACCCGACTCTTCTCAGCCATCTTCTCACCTCAGCCGACCGCTCTTACGGCGGTTCGCCCGAAAAAAGCGAACCGCCTGAGCCACGTGACACGGCTCATCGCGGTCCTCTTGATAGACGCCCTGCCGTCAAGAAGCGTCGACCTCTTCGTACCCGTCGATGCTCCGACAGTTGGCCTCCCAGACATCCTCGTTCTCCTGCCGCCAGCAGCTGACCAGATTGCTGCCCAGGAAGATGAACGTCCGGCAGACATCACAGGCCAGGTAATGGCCTCTGCCGATGTTGAAGAACCGTGTTTCATGACCGAAGCGGCACTTCGCATCGCAGAAGCACTCGCCGAGGTCGAAGTTCCCGGCAGCGGTTCCACGCTCTGTCCCCGGGGCCGAGCCGTTCGCCATCATGCCTCCTCCTCGCCCCACTCCTGCTCCAGGAAGTCCTCATCCGGACGCAGTTCCTGCTGGACCGTAATGACCTGTCCGTCCTTCAGCAGATTGCTTCCGACCTTGCCATTCACGTAGCACGTCCCGGACCGCTGCTCCTTCCAGCCCTCTGCCTTAAGCTGCTCGATTAGTTGCTCGGCCTTGCATCGCTCCTTTTCTGCCATCATTGGTAATCGGCATGCAAAACGGACCCACCTCGGGGTGAGGATCGGCAAGTAAAATGGACCCACCGCAGCGACCTCCCCGATGGGGTATCGGCAAGGTACCCATCGGAGGAGGCGAGGATGCTGACGGTGGACGACTACGGGATCATACGGCGTGCGTACCGCGACGGGATGAGTGTCCGTGCGATAGCCCGGACGTTCCATCATTCCCGCCGGAAGATCCGGCAGGTGCTGGCGGAGCCGCAGCCGCGGCCGTACACGCGGGTGCAGGATCCGGCGGCGCCGAAGCTGGGGCCGTTCAAGGCGGTCATCGACCGGATCCTGACGGACGACGAGGAGGCGCCGCCGAAGCAGCGGCACACGGCGGCGCAGGTCTTTCGGCGGCTGCGGGACGAGGAGAAGTACGCGGGCGGCTACGACCAGGTGCGGCGGTACATCGGCCTGCGCCGCAAGCGTGATCGCGAGACGTTCATTCCGCTGGCGCACGATCCGGGCCGGCGTCTGGAGCTGGATTTCGGTCACATCTACGCGGATTTCCCCGAGGGTCGTCGGCAGGTGGCGGTGCTGTTGCCGACCTGGTCCTGGTCGAACTGTCCCTATGCCCGGGCGCTGCCGACGGAGCGGATCGAGGCGATTCTGTCGGGGATGGTGTCGGCGTTCGAGTTTTTCGGGTGCGTGCCGCGCGAGGCGTGGTGGGACAATCCTCGGACGGTGGTTCAGGCGGTCTTGCGAGGGCGGGAACGTCTGGTCCATCCGACCTACGCCGCGTTGGCCAGTCACTACGCCTTCGAGCCGCTGTTCTGCATGCCGGCGCGTGGGAACGAGAAGCCGTACGCCGAGAACCGGGTGTATGACCTCCAGCGTCGTTGGGCGACGCCGGTGCCGGCGGTGAAGGACTACGACGACCTGAACGCCCACCTTCTACGCAAGTGTCTGGAAGAGCGCGAGCGCACGAGCCACGGGCAGACAGAGACGATCGGGGTGCGGTTTGAGCGGGAACGAGCGGCGGCGATCGCGTTGCCGCTGCATGCGTTCGACCCGTGCGTTCAGGAGCCCCGGAAGGCGGACAAGTACCAGACGGTGGCGTACGACGGGAACCGCTACAGCGTGCCGCGGCGGTGGGCGTTTGAGGCGGTGATGGTGAAGGCGTACGTGGAACGGGTGGAGGTGGTGGCCGGCGGGCAGACGATCGCGCGGCACGGTCGGTCGTACGGCCGGGGCGAGCAGGTGCTCGATCCGTGCCACTACCTGGTGACGTTGGGGCGTCGTCCGGCGGCGCTGGATCACTCCAGTGTGTTCCGCGACTGGCGTCTGCCGGCGACGTTCGATGCGTTGCGGACCTCGTTGGAGGAGCGTCACGGCCCTCTGGCCGGGGCCCGCCACTACATCCGCGTGCTCCAACTGCTGGCGGAGCATCCGGTGGCGCGGGTCGAGCAGGGTATCGCGTTGTGCCGCCCGAAGGGCCTGGGGGATGCCGAAGCGATCCGCCGGGAAGTCGAACGTCTGGCCTTGCGCGAGGCGCCGCCGGCCTCGCCGGAGGTGGCGGCGATTCGTCCCGAACTTCACGTCGAGGTCCCGCGTCCGGACCTCGTTCGATTCAACCAGTTACTCGATTCAGGAGACCAATGCCATGTCGGACCAGACGATGCTGCTGCTGAAGGCCAATCTGAAGCAGTTGCGGTTGCCGGCGATGTCGGCGGAGTACGCGAAACTGGCGCGTGACGCAGCGACGGCCAACGAAGGGTATCCGGAGTACCTGCTGCGGCTGACGGAACTGGAGGTGGCGGCCCGGTCGGCCAACGCACTGAAGGCCCGCGTGAAGCAGGCGGCGTTCCCGGTGCTGAAGGACTTCGACACCTTCGACTTCAGCCTGCCGGCGCACCTGTCGAAGCCGAAGATCCTCGAGCTTGCACGCGGCCAGTGGATCGACCAGCATGAGAACTGCTGCCTGATCGGCAGCCCCGGCACCGGGAAGACCCACCTGGCGATCGCGCTGGGTCTGGCCGCCTGCCGGCAGGGGCGGCGGGTGCGGTTCTTCACGGCGGCGTCGCTCGTCACGCAGTTGGAGGAAGCCCAGAAGGCGTACCAGCTGGACCGGTTCCTCGGGCACCTCGACAAGGCGGACCTCGTGATCTGCGACGAACTGGGATACCTCTCGTTCAGCCGCACGGGGGCGGAACTCTTGTTCCAGGTCTTCGCCGACCGGTACGAGCGGGCAAGCCTGCTGGTGACGAGCAACCTGCCGTTCAGCGACTGGGGCCAGGTGTTCCAGGGAGAACGGATGACGGCGGCCCTGCTGGACCGCCTGACGCACCGCTGCCACATCTTCGAGATGAACGGCGAGAGCTACCGGTTCCGGGAATCCATGAAGGCGAGCAAGAAAGAAACGGGAAGGTGACCTCTTCCAGCCGCCCGACGGGCGGCTTATAATCCGGCCCAGGTGGGTCCATTTTACTTGCCGATCCTCACCCCGAGGTGGGTCCATTTTGCATGCCGATTACCACATCATCACACCTCCTGCTTGCCGCGCTTCCGGCGGTTCGCCCGAAAAAAGCGAACCGCCTTTATCAGCTTGATTGGCCTGCCTATCCCCACGCAATCATCCTTGGATCCACCACAAAGCCGCACTTCGCACACACCGGCTTGGCCGGCGAGACCTCGCCTTCATCGCAATTCGGGCAGACGCTCGAGTCCAGGAGCAGCTTCACCTGCCTGCCCATCGCATAGCCACAGCCTGGGCAGGTCTGGTGCTTCAGCTTGAAGTCCCATTCCGCCCAGCAGTGCGGGCAGTAGTCATGCGGCACCTGGCAGATCTCCCCATCCACAATGTACCTCTGGATCGTGCTGTCCCCGGAAGCCAGATAGGGCTCCTCTCCGCCCGAAGCGCAGAGCGACCTTGTCACAAGCCGGATGCCCTGCTCGCGCTCTCCGTCAAACACAGTGAGCGTGAAATCCACGGACAGGCTGAAGGGGAGCTTCGCGGAGACCTTCTGCAGACCCTCCCTTAACCCTGCAAGTTCTGACGAGCCGAGCAAGGCCTCAAAGACCTCTTCAGCTTGCTCACTGAGCTGCTCCACCAGCCTGAATTCCTCGGCTTTCATGGCCCTTACCCTCGCAAGACCTCGCCATCACGCCCCCGCCTCGCACTCGCCTTTACCATCCTACCCGGCGGTTGCCGCTCTGTCACCTGTTGCCCGGCCATCCCCCGCGAGACCCGTGAAGCCGTAATGCCCAAGAATTTTGCAGAAGCAGCCCCCAACTCGCCGTTCTTGCGTCAGTGGGAGTAAATTTCCAGTGGAGATCGCGGGTAGTAGTAGTAATAGTCCTTCTCTTTAATTATTTTCAATATGGAAGCCTAATATGCCGGAAACGAGTTACCACTCGGCAGTGACGAAAACGAAAAAAGGCAGGCCGAACACACCTCCCGCAGCCCTCGGCCAAAGTTCCACTGGAAAACTACTCTCACTGGCAACCGAAAGCTTTATATACCACCGCTTCCAATGGAGCCTGTGGAGGTGATTTTCCAATGGAAGGGCCATCCGTCCGCACCAAGATCGTCAGCCAGATCCAGCACATGCTCGACCATGCGGTCATCAGGGACCGCCGTTTCCTGGACGACGAGCAGCTCATCCGCGCTGAACAACTGGCAGTCCTCGAAGCAGTCTTCAACGCCAATGTACGCGATGCCGAGATCAAGGAACTGAGCAGCCATTTCGCGCCTGTTCTGCGCGCCGATCATCCTTGCCACCTCGCAGTCTGGGGCAAGACCGGCACCGGAAAGACGCTGACCATGACCTACTTCCTCAACCTCCTGGTTGAGATGTGCCGCGCCAGGAAGATCCCGATCAGGCATGAGCACCTCGACCTTTCGACGCCGAGGCCCTGCTTCAGGGCTCTCAATGACCTGGCTTGCCTGCTCAACGCAAGCAAACGCTACAGGAAGGGCATTTCCCTGGAAGAGCTGATGCTGCGCATCGAGGCCAGCCTGGCGGAATACCGCGGCTATCTGGTCCTGTTTATCGATGAAATCGACAACATCCGCCGCGACAAGGACACCTTCATGACCTTCTTGGTGCGGAGGCTGCCGCAGAAGATCCCTGCCAAGCTCATCCTGGTCTTCGCCTCAAACCGCCTGGACTGGCCTGAAAACTTGGATCCACGGGTAAAATCTTTTCTCAAGGTCAACGAACTGGTCTTCAAGCCCTACGATGCCTTGGATTTGCAGCGGATCCTCGCCATCCGCGTTCAGAAGGCCCTTCATCCCGGCGCCATCCAGCACGGCGTCATCGAGAAGGTGGCCGGCCTCGCAAGCCGCGACCATGGTGACGCCAGGCAGGCCGTAGCACTCCTGGCCAAGAGCGCCTATCTCGCAGAGAAGGCCGGCTCCAAGGTCACGCTTGAGCTTGTGGACGAGGCATCCTGCCAGATCGAGCAGGACAAGTACCTAGCCCTCATCCGGACAGCGCCGCCGCAGCTCCAGGCTGCCCTGGCTGCCGTGCTCCAGGCCGAGAAGCAGAACTCGGGCCGGGCCCTTGCCACAGGCGAGGCCTATGACAGCTACCTGGACTTCTGCCGCAAAACGGGCCTGCGTGCCCTCACGGCCCGCGCCTTCGGCGACCTTCTCACCGAGCTCGACATGTACTCTTTCCTTAGAAGCCGTGTCCTGTCGCGGGGCCGATACGGCCGCACACGCGAGATCGTCCTGGACCTGCCGGAAGACGTGCTCGAGAAGATCCGAAGCATCATCCGCGTCAACTTCGACCTGCAGTGAGCCTCACCCGCCGTATTCGTCCTCAAACTGGACTCGATGCTCCCGCAGAAACTCCCTGAACTTTCCCAGCAGCCTGACCGGGATGTCGATCCTGCCTTCCTTGCCCCACACCGTGAAGAAGTCGCCCTCATCTTTGATGTAGACAGGCTTCACCAACTCATCCAGGCTGACCTCGAACTCCTCGTAAGAGTACTCGGCCTTCTCCTCTTTGTTCAGCCGAACCAGGAACGCCGGCGCCAGGAGCGCCTTCAGTTCCTCCAGCGTGAAGGACGCATCGTCGCCAATGTTCTCATCCAGATACTCCAGATAGCCCTCGTACCTGGTGCCTAACTCGCGGTTCAGGGCCTTGACTTGCTTATCCTGCTCCTGAATGAACCGCTTGACTCCAGGCATGTCCTCGTGCGCCTTCAGGAACGCCAGGACTGTTTCATTATGGATGTGCTCCATCTCCCATCACCTCTGCTTGTTTCTCCAGTACAACCATGGTCTGTCCTTGCCGTACTTTTTCGTCAGCGCTGCTTCCCTGTACCACTGCCTTCTGAACCATTTGCCGAACTCGGTTCGACGCTTGCCAGGAACCATGCCCATTTTCACATTGTCGATTGCCCGCTCGATCTCCGCTTGCCAGACCGCCGGCAAGCCCTTTGCTGCAAGTTCTATGCTGTTCATCTTGACCTCCACGAAAGCCACAAGGCGGCTCTCCGAAAAACAAGAGCCGCCTTCCAAGCCCTGCCTCTCCTTTGCCGCAAGCCGGCCGCACCACCTGCGCTGGTACTGCTCCATGTTCAAGGTTGTTCTGACCAACTGGTTCATTCCGCATCACCTCAGAAACAAAAAAGGCGGCTCCAAAAACACCGGAGCCGCTCCTGCTTGCAGGAAGACTGCTCTTACATGATCACTTCTTCCTCTACCTCGCCGTTGCTGTCACCATTGCTGGCCTGCTCGCCGACCATGACCTCGAACGCTTTCGATAAACAATATATGGCCAAGGGTATCTCATTGCGACTAAAGGATGTACTTGACTGCCAGTCGCCGTTCTTGTCCTTGTACCGCCTCTGGATGCTCGCCTTGAGGATGGTCTTTGTTGTCCCGTTCACGGGGATGTCGTTTTCGAACAGCGCACACGATACGCCGCCGGCCTTGAACTTGGCTATTGGTTTTTGTCCTGCCATTTGTTTCACCTTGGGCTTGTCATCTGACGTGACACGGCCCTCTCACTCAATGGAATGGGGAGAGGGCCGGCACCAGCAGGATCGCGCATCTCAACTTTACCTCTCTGCACATTTCTCACCACTGCGAACGCAGGCATACAGTATTGCGCACAACCCCCTACACCTCCCTCGTTGGGCAGCATTGCCCAAGAACGTCGCAATCATCAAATTCTCGCGACAATAAACCAACCAGCCTATTTCAGCATACGAGCCCAAGTGGCACGCCCCATCAGGGCATGACAGCCGTCGATGCCATGGGTGCGGATAAAGCAAATCGCCATATTTTCTTTGCTATTCTTTGCACAGCACATATCTTCAACGGCCCCCAAACCAGCCCTACCCACACGGCTTACGCGGCAAACTCACGCATCGCACCACTAGATCAGCATGGCCCTTCAGATCAAGAACAGTTCGACCTCTGTTCATCAACCGCAGAGGCTCGCATCCTCCAACCTCACTACATTGGCATATAGTATCTATGACATCTGCACTAAATCCCTTGTTTGCGTCAACCATCTTCCGAAAAGCTCTCGCCACCATTTGGGGAGGCAAGTACTCCCACAATGGGTCCGCAACAACCGGCGTCTGCCTTGTCAGATCAGCCCCAAAGCCAAGGATCTCCAGTTCCTTCTCTGGAACAACCATCTCCCTAGAGATCGCTGCCTTGATGTCATCCCAATGTTCCTCAAACCACAAAGGCGCTACCTCATGAATGCCCTTGAGACACTTGGCCAAGTCGGGTCCTATCCCAGAATTCGCCACCTGCTGACCCAACTCCAAACATCCAATGCCCTTAAGAAATAGTTGGCATAGCGACTGATCACCATAACCGCCCAGATTAAGCAAGCAACTTCCTATATTGTCATCGGGAGTGCTCTTGAGGACTTTCTCAATCAACATTCTCCTTGAACCTAATAGCCATCTTCTCGCAACACCGCGATTAAACCTGCCTATCGCCGCGATTGCCCGGCATGCTTCATCGATATACATCGCGCGCAGGGCGGTCTCGTGTAGCCGTGATTGATTTACCATGCCTAAAACAGCGCCCATCGTCCAAGGGTCTACACCAGCCATCACATCTGCTGCCGCCACTATACCAATGTCCGACAACTCTTCAATCGCTCGAACTATCCGGCACCAGCCTACCTCCCTAATAGCCCTTCGTGCCAGCCCGCGGTCAACAGAAGCGACTTTGCGAACCGCACTCCACCATGACATGCCTTCTGCGGGTACCGCCAGCAGGCGTGCGACAGTCTTGGCCCCCAGTCTTCGCAGAAACACTCTTTTGAACTTACTCCCTTTGCACTCTAGCGCCGCCAAGTAACAACGCAGGTCTTCAGCGTTGCCGCAACGATCCAGACTGCTGACAACGCTATCCAGCACTGCAAACACGGCGCCAGGTTCTCTGCCGGCAACTTCACCCAAGATAGGGGCAAATGTCCGTAGGGGGCTTGCATTGCGAGCGATATCTAGCAAGACTCCATCTCTCACCGCATCCCGAATAATCTCGGCTCGCAAGTCTTCCTCACACCTCGCCAAGACCTCGGCACTATTCCGTAGTGCTGACATGACGTACTCACGAACGAACTCCTTGTAATCAGGAAGGGCACACTGGTTTCGATATTCGACTCCGTAAGTCCAGTACGCCCTTCCCAGTGATGCGTGGGGAAGCTTGTATGATGGCGGTGCCCCGGATGCATCAATGCGCAATATCTCCCCTCTGGTAAGCAAAGCCAAGATGGTATCCTTCGAGAAGCCCAGCACATGCATCAAGTAGTTCTGGTCGGTGGCAGCATCCAATATCGATAGCGGTGCCAACGATATAAGGACCTCGGGAAAATGCGTGTTTTTCCGTTCCAACCACTGTAAATCGGCAACCACTCCAGCCCTCATGCAATCCACTGCTGTTGCGTGTTCTCCAAAGATCAGGCGTCCCTTGAGCCCGTAGGACAGTAGCCAGTAATCGCAATCGCATTCTCTTATCAGTTGTCGCAGTTGTGGCTCGTCTGGGTTCACTGACATGCCGCCCATGCTACGCAGGAACACTCCCGCGATAGTCGTGGCATCCTCGAAGGCCACGAGTCGCATCTGCGGCAGGGAAAGAAGATCTTCATATTGATCCCGTTGCTGCAACAGAGGAGACCTCCGACTGGTAAGCAACACCTGGTTTTCAAATGGCTGGGGCAGGCGCCGCACGATGTTCTGCACGTTGTCTGCGGCAATATGGACGTTCTCGATAATAGATACTCCGCTTACACTACGCAGTTCATCCAGCAGTCGCTCCCAATTGAAAGACGGGGACTCATCACAATCAAACCAGTGCACGGGCATCTTAGTCCTCATGGAATCGGCCAAGCAACGTGCCGTGATAGTTTTTCCGGAGGCGCGTGGCCCCATAAGCATGACGACATGATGCTCAGTAAGCATTTTCCTCAGGTCGTGCGTTCTCTGGCTAGGGAAGATGATACATTTCTTTTCGATATCGACACCTAGTGGACCTGAACGCCGAAACCACTCGGGTTCAACTCTTGTCCCCAGGCGTAGAACGCTTTCGATAGAGCGGAGATATGTCGGGCGGGAGGCCGCCGGAAGATCACGTACTTTGATGCATACAATATCCTGAGCCATGACCTCAAGGCTGTCCAGACTCGTCTTAGCTATCACCATTGCAGTAAAAACTTCCCAGTCGATTAAAAATCGCCGCAGGGGAGAGTGCCGATTGCTCCGACTCCTACTTACGGCGAATAACTTGGAAACATCATGAGCAAAGTCACCTGTGCGTGCTCTAGGTATGGCGCCGATGGGAATTGACCGAGGATCGCCCCCCTTGCTTGCATATCGTGCGCATTCGCTTAACAGCCGCATAACACGGGCCTCATCAGCGTTGGGATCAAAACGGTAAACAGAATCACCACAGAGGTTACGAATCCTATCTGTTGGCCAGAGTGCTTCACCCGAAAAGGTGAAGAAGTACGCGTGCTCTGTCTCACCGGTGGACTTACGCGTTCTTCTCAGGAGGAGACCGTGCCTCTCCTGATCCACCACCAGATAGACCCCAAATGTCCACTCGCGATCAACCATAAAATCATTTTCCCAAAACTTGAGAATTTTGCCATAACTATTTTTCGGTCCATGCCTGACCATTCCCACCTCATTACGAGACAAACTCTTACAACGTTTCGCCACAAAATCGTGGTGTAAGATGTATGACAGTAAAGGCCTATAGTCCGGTCAGCCAACGGCCTGCAATGCACGGCCTGTAGCGAATCCGGCAGAATCTGCCGGGAGGTCACAGGGAGAACGAGCAATGATTCCGTTCAACAAACGCGCAACGTCCCGGGTTAGAGTCTCGCCAACCAAGGCCCGCTTCGCTGCCATCCTCCGGCTCATCCGCGGGACATTCTATCCCTACGATGTCGACGACGCTGCCCACCACGCAGACGGTTTCCTGTTCGGGACCGATGGCCGTCCCCCCAGATGGACTCATCTCTCCTCCGAGGATCCCGAGTCGCCTGTGCAGATCAAGATCAGACTTGGCCGCACGCAGCCGCTGACTGGCCGCGACTACGAGGCACTCATGTCCGCACAGCGAGACCTAGCCTACGGTCGTGTGGACTACGACCCCGAGAAGCGTATCGCCCAAGGCGCCATCTTCACCCAGAGCAGCCAGTGCCACCTGGCCGACCTGTCCTGTGACGGCCGACGCCACCTCTTCGACCTAAGGGTGAGGGCATGGACCAACGGCTCTGCCCTGCCCTTCTTGTACGAGCAACTGCTCTGCAACCACCGCCAAGTCAATCATACGCGGGCTATCACGCACGTCAACGAGAAGCTCGTGGAGGTCGCTAGCGAGTTCTCCTGCCGGGTTCATAGGACCACCGAGTCCGCGGGCCAGGCCGAGCGTACGGCTCACAGCCCGCCGCGTGACGGCAAGCAAGACACACGGGAACTAGAACCGGACAGTGACACACAGAACGGCTTTGAGCAGGACTGCATCAACTGCGGGACAAGAGGCCGTGACGAACTCTGAGAACATCCTGAAGGCAGTCCTTGCGCACGCGGCTGCAGCCAGGCAGAACTGCGCGGCGGCCCACAGGCAATGCGCCGAAATGGAACGTCTCCTCGGTGATCTGGCCGCGGCAGGCAAGTGCCAGCAGCCACTGACAGGAGCATGGCGCATCATCGAGAACGGAAAAGCCCGGTATGTCACCGAGGACGAAGCAGAGGAACTGTGCGAAAGATCGAGGGCCGACCTTGTCCTAGACTGTGAGCGCAGGCGTCTGCGTTGCGTACCCGCAGACTCTCAGAAGCGAGGGCCGATCTGGATCCGTCTTAGGTGGGGCTGGTACAAAGCGCTCTTCGTTGGTCTGTCGAAGCCCAACCGCCCTTTTGGAAACCGGCGTATCAATGCTCGGTTCCCGAGTCATGCCGGCATCTCGCCGCGAACCCTTTCACATCACATCGCAGGCCTCACAAGACTGCTCCAAGGCGGTGGAACCAAAGGGCCCTACATCTACCGAGAGCCCGTGGATTCGACGGTGTCTGCCACGGGATGGGGGTACATTTTCGACAGTGGGCGGAAGTACCTTGTCATCGAAGGGCCCGAAAACGGGGGGCACTCTAGCCAACAGCCTGTAACGCCTCTGTCAACACCCTTCGGTTATGCTGCCAGGAGGGGCTAGACGACGGCCCAAGGTCGCGGCAGGAACCGCGGCGGGGGGGGACCGAGGAAACAGGAAGACAGCAGCAGCAGGCACTGGAGTGCGGACTGCTGCAGATGAAAGACATGCCCAGAAAGGACAAGCAATGCCATTCGCCGAGCAGTTCGCGCAGTTCGAGCATGCCGCCCATAATAGACGGGGGTGGCACTATGTCTCCACTGAGAAGGAAGCCTGGGCGGTAAGAGGGATCATCGAGGCCCGGGCAGACTTCTGCCCCCTTGCCACGATCGCGTTGATCCCTATTCCGAGGCGTCAGTTGCGGATCGTCACCAACTTGCGCGTGCCTGGCCTTGGCCGCCAGGGAGCACTTGATCACCTTCTGACGCTCCAATCACGGTGGTGTTGGACCCGCGCCGTCCCTGATCGCATCGCGGACAGCGTAACCCTCATGACTGCCGTGCCTTGCTGCCCCGCTTGCGGTGTCGTGGACAACGGCTTCCTGGAGGCAGCGATTGACGACCACCGGGTAGCGCTTCGCGACAGGGATTTCTGGGGCACCATCGGCAGGCAGCGACAGGGATAGCCATCCGCATGGCGGCGAAGAATCGCAATAGGACGGGGGAAAGCAAGAGATCGGAGATTGGCCATGACTGCGGAATGCCAGGCTGTTTCCTGTGCAACTGCTGACAACTGGGTGGTGCCGTTGGAGTCTTACTACAACGGCAGGCCCTGGAATCACACGCTGCGCGAGACCTATGAACTCTTCTGGCAGGTCAACTTTGCCTGGCTGGTCGTCCTGGATTGGTACCGCTACGAGGTCAGGAGCGCCTCCGGCAACTTCTACATGCACGAGGTCCATCGGGCCAGCCGGATACTAGCATTCCATCTCCATCAGAGGTCGACCCGAACTCTAACCTTGAATGACCTGCGCCGGCTCGACCCCCGGGCTCCTTACATCGGCCGCAATGCTTTCCACGCTCGCGCTTCCCGATTCAACGCGATGTTCAAACAAGTTCCGAAGAAAGACAGGCCCTTCATGTATTGCGAAGCCCATGAGTCGGACGGGTCGCTGGTACCCGGCTACCGCATGAGCCCCAGGGGAGAATGGCTGATGGTTATGGGAGTCGATCCCTCGAGTCAGTTTCGCAATGAGGACGTGGACTGGTCAGTGTTCCTCGTAGACCCGCGAAAAAAGAAGCCCAAGCAGAAGCGGTAGACACCCGCTTTACTCAGGCGACAGGCCCCGAAAGTACGGACCTGTCGCCTTCTTGTTAATCCTTCTGTAAGCCGCCCGTCATCGAGCACCTGCAGCGGCGCCCGACAATACCACAGGACCTGCGCACCACAGCACGAAAGGAGCGCCCCATGCCCCGCAAGTGGTCATTCAAGATCGAGGACTGGCCTGCACTTCCCATAGCCTTCTACCTCATGAAGGTGCTCGGTATCAGCAAGAGCAAGTCGCCCCTTGGCTTGCTGGTTGAACTCGAGCACCTCGGCAAGAGCCAGGCTGGCAGAAGACACACTGTTTCCCTGCCCCTTCCTTGCCGGCCCGAAGGTCTCACTGCTGCTTTCCTTAAGGCTGCCGGCCTCGACGTCAGTATCGGCACCGTCACGCCCGCCGACGCGATCGGCGCCATTCTGAAGGCTCGCATGGAGCCTGCGCCTGATGGCGAGGGCTATCAGGCTGTCGCCTTTGAACCTGTCAGAAAGGAGCCCAAAAATGAGCATGCACCCGAGTAGCCCGCCTCAACTCACTGGTGGTCCGCCGAGGAGAACGCCGGCCGAAGTATCCGCACTGGTTGGTGAATATGTCCGGGCCGGGATACAGATCATCTTCTGGCTGATCGCGGTCTCTGTCACGGTCGGGGCGGGCCTCTTGGCCGTCAGGATCGTCATTTGGGCTGTCCGGATGGTTTCTCAGGCCCTCGGCTTGTGAAGGAGACGATCATGGCACTGCAACAACCCAACAGCACCGTGAAGGAACACATCGTCACAGTGTTCAAGGATGCTCAGGGCAACCCCATCCAACAGACTGAGTACAGCGAAGAGATTACCGAATTCCCCGACGGCACTGTTGTCACAGAGAAGCATGCCGAGAATTTCGCCCTCGCGTCAGGGGAACTCTACAACCCCACCTTTTCATCCCCGACCAATCCGACCATGCTCATCGGCGTGTGCTCGATGTGCGGAAGCACTTCTTCGATCTTCCCCTGGCGGCGCAAAACTACCACGCCTCTGTGCAACGTCGAACGCCTCAAGGAATGCTCGACCTGCGGACGCGTCGTGTGTTCTGCCCACAGACGTAGGGGATCGGATCGGAAGTGGCGTTGCACCCGTTGTCACTGGTTGGCCACCATTCTGGGCCCCCTGTTCTTCAAGGAGCCCGAGGAATGAAACCCTATTCCTATGCCGCCCAGGCCGTCGCCACGATCCACAAACACGGCTTGGCCCGGTTCCCCAGGGCCAAGCGCGTCCTGTTCTTGGCCGAGCACCATAAGTTGAGCGAAAGCCTCGCCAAGGCCGCACTCCTGACATGGCTCAAGCGCCTTGTGGACGCACAGACGCGCTGTCCCGTGCTTCTGAAGGCGCCCCCGGAAGCAGAGGAACTGGGCACCTACCACGTGGAAATCGGCGAACTCGTCGAGCAACTGGGCGTCCGTGTTGGGCTTCGTGTGGCAGACCGGCCGAGGCATCTCATCACCGCGGGAGCCACGGGTGCCGGGAAATCTGTGTTGTTACGTCGCCTTGTCATGGCCCTTGATGCCTATGGAAGAAAGCATGGTTGCCCGCGCAGCATCCTGGTCATCGACATGAAGGGGGATTTCATCGATATCCCCGAGCAATTGGGCCGCGACCGCTGGGACCAATACAGCGTGCACGAAGACTTTCGGACCGGCCTCAACTCACCAGGCAATCTGGTGCCGCATGATATCTGGATCAATCAAGTGGCGAAGATCCTCGGTGCCCGGTGTGACCTCGTCATGGCCACGCCCGGCATAGCCGAGATGATCCGATTCTCTCTGCGGGAATTGAACCGCTCGCCTGCGCGTCCGCTAGGATGGCCCAGCCTCCCCCTGGTATACGAGATGTGCAAGACCGGCGCGATGCCGGCATTCTTCAGCAAGGGAGAGTATGGGCGGAGTGCGCTCCAGCGCATGGCTGAAGTGGTCAACAACTCGGGAGAACTCTTCAACACCTTCAGCGGCTTCGACGTTGTGGAACACCTCATCGCGCCCGGCAAGAGCGCGGTGCTTGACCTTACGGCGCTCGACCCTCGGATCGCAAACATCGTCATTGATATCATTGTATCGCAGATCCTCTACTCTCGGCTTTACCAGCGACACACTGTCGACACAACAGAGTTCGTCCTCGTCATCGACGAGGCCGACCCGTTCTGTTCGGTTCGATCCTCAAGCGCCTATCCGGAGGGGTACAGTCCATTGGCCCTTCTGATGAAGCAGGGCCGCGAATTCGGGGTCATGGTCTGCCTGGGGATGACTTTCCTTGGTTTTTGCAGCCGCTTCATCAGCGCAAACGCCACCTACCAATGTTTGTTCACCCAGCAGGACCCGGACAGCATCCAGGAAGCCGTCCAAACACTACAGATCCCCGGCTGTCAGACGCTGATGGCTTCGCTGCCGACCGGCACTTGCGTTTACAAAGAGGCCCAAGGCCCCTTTCCGCACGCGATGCTTATGCAGGCCGACTTCGTCGAGCCGGCGCGTATAGGAAGACCTGCCACGTTCGACCGGCACCCCTTCCTCCCCGGCAAACAGATTGAGGACATCCCCGAACTCAAGGCAGCCATCGAACAGCTCAAAGCGCAGCACCGCACCCAGGCCAAGACCAAATCGGAAGGTCTTTCTGAGGATGCGCACGACCTCCTTCATGCTGCCTGCGACCACCCCTGGTACCCCGTTGCCAGGTTGTGGGAAAAGGTTGGCCGAAAACCCTCTCCCGAGGCCCAGAAAAAGGCCCGCATCGCCCTCCACAACAAAGGTATGGCCGAGTTCGACCAGATCCGAGTCGGCAAGCGCAACTGCCTGTTGGTCATACCAACCACGGAAGGCTTCGAGACCCTGCAACTGCAACCCCGCAGTTACCACGGCAGGGGCGGGATCGCGCACAACCATGTATCCCACTGGCTGGCCATGTGGGGGAAAGGACAAGGCTACAAGACCGAGATCGAAGCGCTGGTGCCTGGCACCAACCATGCTGCCGACTGCCTCTGGAGCAAGGATGGCATTCTCCATGCCTTCGAGGTCGTCGCCACGTGCGAAGGGAACATCCTGTCGCATCTGGATGCGTGCTTCATCCAGTCCACGGTCGTAACCACAGTGACGCTGGTGGCCTTCCAGAAGAGCATCCTTGACGACCTCCGGAAGATTGTCACCCAGGAACGTCCCCTGGCTCCCTACCTCGATCGGATCCGGTTCATTTCGGCCGAGCAAGTGCTGAAGGAGGTCTTCTAATGCGCGCCGCCAAACTGACTATTCTACTACTTCTTATACTCGCACTCATGGTTTGGGTCCGCTCCTCAGGCCAGGATCTCGGACACCTGGCCAAGATCCTCCCCTTCTGTTCCGGCAACCCGCCGAGCCTGTACGACTTCGGTGCCCTCATCCTTATTGTCATGTGTTTCTTCGCTCTCCGCCACCTCAAACAGGCCCAGGAAGCAGAGCATGCAGCCCAGGACAGCCGCCATGATAGCGAGGACAATCAGCAGCCGCAGCCGTAGCCCAACCTCAAGGCCCCGGCCTTCCAGGGGGCCTCTCACCACCTCTCAGAACCACGTCATCCATAGGGCAGGGAATGGAAAGGGAGGAATCCCCGGGCTGACATCCACCCTAAGTGCCCGCCGCTTATCCTATGGGCGTCGGAGGACAAAGATGACACGAGTGCCACAACCCCAGATGCCACGACGCCCCTTTCGCCAAGGGCAGCAACAGCCGCAGCCGATGCCCGTACAGCCCCGGCCGCGCAGGCCTCGGCCTCGGCGCCTGAATTTTTGGCAACGGATGCACTGGGGCTGGATCTTGGCGCCGCTTCTTCTTGTGCTCGCGGCCTGGCTGGCTACGGGGATCGAGGTAGGATTCACGTGGATCCAGGTTATGGACATGCTCGCGGTCCACAACAAGGAAGCCTACACCCGCCTCGCATTGTTGGGCCTGCTCGTGGTCGCGGCGGTCGCGGTCGCGAAGATCATGAGGAGTTCCGACACGCGCACCGGGAAGTGACCTGAAGCGTGTCCCGGAAACAAGGAGACCCAAATCATGGCGGAGACCTGTCGACCCGAGGTGATCGAGAAGGAAGAGGAAGCAGACGACCACGAGGAGGGGGAAGCGGTGCTGCCTGAACCGCCGCCGGGCAAGCACTTGCCCGCCAGCGCCCAGGCCCAGGCCCGGCAACCTGACTGCCGGGAGTGTCCGGCCTTGCGGGCCGTTGAGGGCAGGTTAGCGGCGGTTGACGAGACCCTCAAGACCCTCCAGCAGCAGCAGGCCGACCTGGGTGACCAGCGGCGGGTGATAGCAGAGATGCACGATCAGAGCCGCAAGTTGACCGAGCAGTTCCACGAACGGGAGGTCCTCGGACCTCTCTTCTTCACCGTCATCGGCATCCTCGACCGCCACCGTCAGGAGACGGGGAAGGTGGAGCGGTCCCTCACCAAACACCTCTCCAGCAGGAACTGGCGGGGCACCGCTGCCCTCGGACACATCCTGGACGCCCGCACTGCCGACCGGCTGGAGATGGAAAACCTCCTGGCGAACCTCGGGGTCGAGCCGTTCGAGCACCCCGGCCCGCAGTTCGAGCCCCGGCTTCAGAAATGCGTCGCGCGTGTCGCCTGCGACGACCCGGCCAAGCAGCACCACGTGGCCCAGCGCCTCCAGCCGGGGTACCGCCGCAACGGGAAAATCCTCCGCCAGGAACTCGTCACCGTGTACGTCGCCAACGGCCACAACCGGCCCCAATGAAAGGAGACGTCCCATGGCTAGCATCGATTTAGGAACCACCTTCACGAAACAGGCCTACGTCGACCCGACGGGCAAGCCCGTCATGGTCACCAACCAGCGGGGGGACCAGTCCACGCCGAGTGTCCTTCTCTACTCCCCCGATGGGGACGTGCTCGTCGGCAAGGACGCGGCTGAGCAGGCCTACCTCACCCCGGAACTCTGTGTCCGCCATTTCAAACTCCTCCTCGGCTCGCCCGAGAACCTGCTCGCCAACGGGCGCCACGTGACCGCCGAGGACGCGGCCGCCACCCTCCTCGGCCATGTCCGGGAGGACATGGAGCGTCAACTCGGCTGCCAGGTCACCGAATGTGTGGCCACCTGTCCCGCCAACTTCCTCGACGACCAGAAACAGGCCCTGATCGATGCCTACAAGAAAGCAGGAATCACGGTCCTGAAACTGGTCTCCGAGCCCGTCGCGGCAGGGATCGCCTACTCCCTCGACAAGGCCGCCGATCACACGCACCTCATCGTTGACTGCGGCGGAGGCACCACGGACGTGGCGGTCCAGCGGGTCGAGGGATCGCAGATCACCACTCTGGCCACCGAAGGCATCCCGAAACTCGGGGGCCAGGACTTCAACGCCTGCCTGGCCCGCCGGATCCTGGAGGCGGTCGAGCAGCAGTGCAAGGTCCGGCCTTCTCCCCAGGACGACCCGCTGTTCTTCTACGACACCGAGCAGCGTGCCGAGGCCGCGAAGATCTCCCTCGGCAAACGCCCCGAGGTGCCGATCGTCATCGCCTACAAGGGCACCCAGGTGATCGTCAAGGTCACCCAGAAGGAGTTCCAGCAAGACGTTGCCCCCCTGATCCAGCAGTGCCTCGACGCCGTGGACCGGGCGGTGGCGGGTGCCGGCCTAACCCTCGACAAGATCGACCGGCTCATCCTGGTCGGCGGCACCTCGCGGATGCAGTGCTTCCAGGAACGCCTCGCCGACCACACCCGGATGGTTCCCAAGACCGACGTCGACCCCGAGAAGGCCATCGCCTACGGCGCCGCCCTGGCCTACGTCGCCGAGAAGACCCGCCGGGGGGAGCCCGTCTATGTCCACGGCCGCGTCATCCCGGATTCGGGCATCGTGGCCAAGGACGTCACGGCCCACGCGATCGGCTGCTGCGTGGTGGACAAGTCCGGCCCGCAGAAGCGGCTCATCCACTCGGTCATCATCCGCAAGAACACCCCGATCCCTTGCCAAAAGACCGACCGGTTCTTCCTGGAACACGAGGACCAGACCGAGGCCCACGTCGAGATCCTCCAGGGCGAGCCCGAGGCCGAGCGCGACGACTGCCTCCTGATCGGCGAACTCAACCTGACGAACCTGCCCGTCGAGCCCCGGCGGACCCAGCGGATCCAGGTGGAATACTCCGTGGACGCCAATGGCATGGTGACAGCCACGGCCACCGATACCGTCAGCGGCCAGCAGCAGACCGTCTCCATCGACCATAAGAAACTCCTCAAACCCAAGGACAGGCTGCCGTCAGCGGTGTAGCCGGACCCCTAACTCGAAGAAAGGGCACGACAATGACTATCGCCATCCCTTCTCCCTGCGGCCGGAACGCCTCCCGGACGCTTGGCCTACTCCTCTTGCTCTTCGGCCGGCTCCGATCCTACCTCAGCCGGGCGTTCGGGTTCGCGCCAGATGATCAGCCCCCGCCGGCACCGGCATCGAGGGGCAACGGACGGTGCTGCGCCCTGGTGCTGGACGTCTCTGGCTCCATGCTCGAGACCGACTGGCCGCCCTCGCGGCTCCAGGCCGCACAGGATGCCGCCCAGGCCTTCTGCGACCGTCTTGCCGATGAAAGCCCCAACGTGCAGGTCACCATCATCGCGTATGGAGAAGAAGCCGTGCTCCTTTGCCCGCTCACGCTGGCATTCGACCACGACACCTTGTCCAGGGCGATCTACACCGCGCCCGTCCTCAATGCCACCAACATCACCGCCGGCCTGAAGATGGCCTACGGTGCCCTGGTGCGATCCCATCGACCGGCCGACGTCGTTCTGCTGACCGACGGGCATCACAACCACGGGCCAGGCCCCAGGCAGATCGCCGCGAGACTCAAGGGATTCGCAACGCTGCACATCACGGGCATCGCGGGGTCACCTGTCGATCTGGATGAATCCCTGCTTGTTGACATCGCATCCGCCCGGCTGGACGGCTCGAAGCGCTACCGCTGGATTGGCGACCGCGATGACCTGATCGAGCACTTCCGCGACATCGCCGGAGGGATCACACGCTCATGATCATCCACAGACTCAACCTGTTCGCCGCCCCCCTGCTGCTCCTCGCCTGGGCCATCGACGTCTACCTCTTCCTGGCCTGCATCCGCCTGGGATGCAACCTGTTCAAGGGAAGCGGTGCTGCAAGGCTGCGGACCACGCTTCGGCCAGTGACGGATCCGCTGCCCGAAGCCATCTCGGGCAGGCTCTCGGGCCATCTCAGGAGGCCCGTGCCTCTGTGGCTCTCCTGGCTGCTCGTCTTCCTCCTGGGAATGGTTCTCAGGCAACTGCTCCTCTTGGCAGCACTGGCTGCCGCATGAATGGAAAGGCAATACGATGAAACCCCACAACCGCGCCGTGTTCAACCGGAACCTCTTCCTTGCTGCTGCCGTCGCATGCACGGTCGCTGCCTTCGCCCTTCACCCCGAGGTCTTGGCCTTGCTCGTCACGAAGAGCGGCCTTCTCGTGCTTACCTTCATTATGGGAGCGGGCTTCTTCGGCGCACTGGGCATCCGCGAACTCGGCCAGCAGTACCTGCCGGGCGGCTGGTTCTTCGTTCCTGTCGCCCTCTTCTGCGTCACGCTCCTTGGCGGCATCGCTTACCTGGTGGCCATGCACATCGTGGGTCGCCGACCCATCGAGCCTCGGGGCCTCGGCGCGCTCTTCATGGCCTTCCAGCTTCTCTGGATCGCAGTCCTCGACTGGCCCTCCGCCAACTGGCAGCAGCGCCGTGTCAGTGAAAGGCCCGGCGGTGGCCGGCGTTCTTTCCTGTGGCCAGACCGGGACGATGCTTCGGAGGAAGAAAGATGACTCTACAACCCCAGGCCAGCTACCCCTTGGACGTCGTTTTCATCTACGCTTCTGAGGAGGTCCTTCAGGAGCTCGACATAGACAGGA
>JBAUDW010000247.1:0-9473 GCA_049678285.1 Phycisphaerae bacterium | reverse complement strand
AGGGAACGTGGCCGGCGGCTCCCGCCGCCGGCTCGAACGGCGCAAACCGCGCAAATGGTCAAGCGGCGTTGTAGTACTAACCGGCCACGGGAGTCTCGAATTTGACGGCCACCTGGAAACAGTTTTCGGTTTCTTCGACGCGGCACACCCAGGCGGGGAAGGTGGCCCACTGGGCATTCTCGTCGGGGGCCGCGGGGAACAGCAGGAAACACGCCAGGACGTGCTGGCCCTCACACACGCCGTACTTGACAGGGAGGCCGTCCATTTTCGCCCCGCCGCGGGAGAGGTCCTTCACCTGGCCCCGGAAAACAATCTGCTCGTTCTTGTTTCGGATGACGGCATTGTACTTCCGGCGTTTCCGCCGATGGCTCCGCCTGTCATCCACGAGATGCCGCGACAAGTTTTCAAGTTTCTTAAGCATCCTCGCGTCCTTCCTCTGCTCGTCCGCGTTCGCCGGGGAAAACTCTGCCTGGGACGACTTCGTCCCATTCCTATTATCGGCCAGGCGCGGGGCCTTGGCTTGACTTGCGCCCGGGGGCTTTCTAGACTGCTCGGGAGGCGCTCTTCCTGCCCCAAGGGCCCTCGTCAAAGGAGGCGAAGCGTGGCAGGCCTTTTCGACAACGTGGCGGGGACGATCGGCGCGACGCCCCTGGTGCGGATCCACCGGATCATCCGCTCCAAGGCTCACGTGGTCGCCAAACTGGAGTTCTTCAACCCCCTCTCGAGCGTCAAGGACCGCATCGGCCTGGCGATGATCGAGGCCGCCGAACGCGACGGACTCGTCGGGCCCGACACCACGATCGTCGAGCCGACGAGCGGCAACACGGGCATCGCGCTCGCCTTCGTCTGCGCCATCAAAGGTTACCGCCTCCTGCTGACCATGCCCGAGAGCATGAGCGTCGAGCGGCGCAGGCTTCTAAAAATGCTTGGGGCCGAACTCGTCCTGACGCCCGCCGACAAGGGCATGCCCGGCGCCATCGACGCCGCCAAAGCCCTCCTCAAGGAAGACAAGAACGCCTTCATGCCCAACCAGTTCGAGAACCCCGCCAACCCGGAGGTCCATCGCCGAACCACCGCCGAGGAAATCTGGCGCGACACCCAAGGCCGCGTGGACGTCCTGGTGGCCGGCGTCGGGACGGGCGGAACGATCACCGGCGTCGCCGACGTCCTGAAGAAGCGCAAACCCTCGTTCCGCGCCGTCGCGGTCGAGCCCGCCGCCAGCGCGATCCTCTCGGGCGGCAAGGCCGGCCCGCACGCCATCCAGGGCATCGGCGCCGGGTTCATCCCGGCGGTCCTCAAGCGAGAACTCATCGACGAGGTCGTCACCGTCGAGAATGAAGAGGCGTTCGACTGGGCCCGCCGCGCCGCCAGGGAAGAAGGCCTGCTGGTCGGCATTTCGAGCGGGGCCGCCCTTGCCGCCGCCGACCGTGTCGCCGCACGCAAGGAGATGGCCGGAAAACTCATCGTCGTCATCATTCCGAGTTGCGGCGAACGGTACCTCTCGACAGCCTTGTTTGAAGGCATCGGGTGAAGCGATGGCAACCGTTTGCCGGCGGGCTTGCTTGCCGCGCGCTGTGCCGAGTAATCTCGACAAGGAGCCGCCCATGCAACGCACGCTCGTCATCCTGAAACCCGATGCCGTCCAGCGGGCCCTCGTCGGCCGCATCCTCGCCCGCTTCGAGGCGAAGGGCCTGCGGCTCGTCGCCCTGAAGATGATCTGCCTCGACCGCGCGGCAGCCGAACGCCTCTACGCCCCCCACAAGGGCAAAGACTTCTATGAGCCGCTCCTGCACTTCGTGACGAGCGGGCCGTCGGTCCTAGTGTGCCTGGAAGGGAAGGGGGCCGTCGCCGCGGTGCGCAAGATGCTCGGCGCGACCTTCGGTCCCGACGCCGAGCCCGGCACGGTCCGCGGCGACTTCGGCGTCTCGAACCGCTTCAACCTCGCCCACGCGAGCGACGCGCCCGAGACGGCCGAGAAGGAGATCTCGCTGTTCTTCAAGCCCGAAGAACTCCTCGACTGGCAACCCGCCGACTGGAACTGGCGCTACGACTTCTCGACCGGCGAATGCGTGTAGGCGGCAACAGTCAAGCCTGCGCGTTGGGGTACCATGCTTTCGAGTTGATTCACCCCGTCCGAGGCTTATAATCACGTCTGCGAACAAGTCTTGTGGGGGAGATTGGCCATGATACGCCGAATTGATTCCAAAACCCGCGAAGGACGCGCCGCCCTCGAGGCCGTCCGCCGGACCTTGAGCATCGAGCACGGCATGGTGGCCGCCGGCGCCGACCTGGCCGACACCGAGGCCTCCGTCCGCCGAATCCTCGATGACGTCCGCGACCGCGGCGACGAGGCCGTCTGCGAGTGGACTAGGACGCTCGACGGCGTCGCGCTCAAGCCCGAGGACCTCCGCGTCCCCGAGTCGCGGATCCGCGAGGCCTTCGAGTCCATGCCCCCCGAGTTCGTCGACACCGTGACGCGCATCCGCGAGTCCGTCCGGCGGTTCCAGCGGCACATTCTCCTTCGCAGCCCCAAGGTCCTCGCGCGCAAAGGACGCCGCCTCCGCCTCATTTACCGGCCGCTCGCGCGCGTCGGCATCTACGTCCCCGGCGGCAAAGCGTTCTATCCCTCGACCGTCCTGATGACGGCCGTGCCGGCCCTCTCCGCGGGCGTGCCCGAGGTGGCCGTCGCCTGTCCGCCCTCGGCCGACGGCGACGTGCACCCGGCCGTCCTCGCCACCTGCCGCATCTGCGGCCTTGCCGAGGTGTACCGGATCGGCGGCGTGCAGGCCGTCGCCGCCTTCGCCTTCGGCACGCAGACGGTCCGGCCGGTCGAGAAGATTGCCGGTCCGGGGAACCTCTACGTCCAGATGGCGAAGAAACTCGTCTATGGCCGGGTGGACATCGATTCGTTCGCGGGCCCGAGCGAGGTCGCCCTCCTCGCCGATTCCTCCGCCGATGCCGAACTCGTCGCCGCCGACATGCTCAGCCAGGCCGAGCACAACCCCGGCGCGGCCGTCCTCGTCACGCCCGACGAGGCGCTCGCCGACGCCGTCGTCGACGAACTCGAGCGCCAGGTAGGCCGGCTCGATCGGGCCAAGGCCACGCGCGAAGACCTCGCCCGGTATTCCGCCATCGTGCTCGTGGCCGACCTGGACGAGGGCGCGCGTGTCGTCAACGATCTCGCCCCGGAGCACCTTCAGATTTTGACGAAGGACCCGGAGGCCGTGCTTCGCGGCATCCGCAACGCTGGCGCCATTTTCCTCGGACGCCACACGCCTGTGGCCGTCGGCGATTACGTCGCCGGGCCCAGCCACACGCTCCCGACGGGCGGAACCGCGCGATGGGCGAGCGGTCTGACGGCCAACGCGTTCCTCCGGTCCATCAGCGTCATCGAGTACGACGCGAAAGCCCTTGCCGCCGACGCACCGGACATCGAACGCCTGGCCGGCGTCGAAGGCCTCTCGGCCCACAGCAAGAGCGTCCGTAAACGCCTCGAGTAACGATTAGCCGCGAGCCGGAGGCGAGCGCGTAACGAAGCAGCGCAAACGGGTTGAACGCATGACCTACCTGCGAAACAACATCGACGCCATGGCCGCCTACACGCCCGGCGAGCAACCGAGCGCCGAGGAGCGCGTCGTCAAACTCAACACCAACGAGAACCCCTATCCGCCCAGCCCGCGGGTCCTCGAGGTCCTTCGCGAGACCGACTGGTCGGCATTGCGGAAGTACCCGGACCCAATGGCGAACAAGGTCCGCGACGCCGTCGCACGCCAGTTCGACGTTGGCCGCGAGGAGGTCCTGTGCGCGAGCGGCAGCGACGAACTCCTGCGCCTGGCCGTCACCGCCTTCGTCGCCGAGGGCGATGCGCTCGCCTATCCGACGCCGACCTACTCGCTCTATCCGGTCCTCGCCGAAATTCAGGGCGCCCGCGCGATCGAAATCCCGAGCCCGGACGATTTTTCGCTCCCCGCCGATGCGCTTGCCAAAGCCAAGGCCCGCCTCCTTTTCATCTGCAACCCGAACGCCCCGACGGGCGTCTGGACGAGGCCCGAGGTGATTGCCGATCTTGCGGATCGCGCGAAGGGCGTCGTCGTCGTGGACGAGGCCTATGCCGACTTCGCCCCCGCCTCCGCCCTCGCGGCGGTCGGCGGCAAGCCGAACGTCCTCGTGCTGCGGACCCTTTCGAAATCCTATAGCCTCGCGGGGATCCGCCTGGGCTTCGCCATCGGCCCGGAACCGCTCATCGCCGGCCTGGCGAAGGTCAAGGATTCCTACAACATCGACGCGGTGCGGATCGAGGTCGGCGCTGCCGCCATCGAGGACCAGGCTTACACGTGCGCGACCGTCGAGAAGGTGAAGGCCGAACGGGCGCGCCTGGCCAAGGAACTCGCCACCCTCGGGTTCGCGTGCATCCCGTCGGAGGCGAACTTCCTCCTGGCCCGCGTTCCCGGCGGCGACGCGAAGGGCTGCTACGAACGCCTGAAGGCGCGGGGCATCCTTGTCCGATACTGGAATCAGCCGCGACTCGCGGATAAACTCCGCATCACGGTCGGAACGCCCGACGAGGACGATGCGCTCCTCCGGGCGCTCGCGGCCAGGAAAAAGGAGACTAGCGCGTGAGTCCCAAAGCCGCCGACAAACCCCGCAGCGCCGAGGTCAGCCGAAAGACCAAGGAAACCCAAATCACCCTCCGCCTCGACCTCGACGGCCGGGGCGGGGCGGACGTCGAATCCCCCATCGGGTTCCTCAACCACATGCTCGCGCTCCTCGCGCGCCACGCCTCGATGGACCTCGCGGTCAAGGCCGCGGGCGACACCGACGTGGACCCGCACCACACCGTGGAGGACATCGGCATCTGCCTGGGCCAGGCCCTCGCCGAGGCGCTCGGCCCGAAGGAGGGGATTGCGCGCTTCGGCTGCGCCGCCGTCCCGATGGACGAGGCCCTTGCCCAGGTGTCGCTCGACCTCTCGGGCCGGCCGTTCCTCGTCTACCAGGTCGAGTTTCCCGGCGAGCGTGTCGGCGAGTTCGAGACGGAACTCGTCCGCGACTTCCTCCAGGCCTTCGCCACACACGCCAAGATGACGCTGCACGTCCGCGTCCCGTACGGCGAGAACGATCACCACATCGCCGAGGCCGTTTTCAAGGCCCTCGCCCGCGCGCTGCGGGCCGCCGTCGCCCGCGACCCGCGCGTCACCGGCACGCCGTCGACGAAGGGCGTGTTGTAGCGCGCCGGGTGCCACATGGGCAAACGCGCTCGCCTCCGGCTCGCGGCTAATCATAATGTTTAGCCGCGACCCGAAGGGGAGCGCGTTATCGCTGTGAATCGCGCGCCATGAACGGCGTCACAAACGCCCACCGTTGTCGCGGCAGACCTTCCTTGGCGGGATTGTCCTCAACATAGCGCACGGCCCGCCGAACGTCGGCCGGCGACCGCAGGAACACTTTCCACAGGCCGCGCGCCCACGCAGGAGGCAGCCGGCCGCATTTCTCCCGCAGCGCGCTGAAAGGATGAAGCCCCTCCGACATCAGTTGCCGCGTGGCCGTTCCCTTGAGCAAGTTGGCAATCTGCTCGATGGGATAGCGGTGCCGCCTCACGACCAGGTGCGTGTGTTCCGGAAGGATGGAACACGCCCAGACCTTGAGGCCGCTTCGGTTCGCAAGGCCGGCAAATCCTCGGCCAATGGCTCGCGCTTGCGCGCCGGTGAATTGTACGGCCGTGTACTTCAAAGCGTTCTTGGCTGCGAGTCGCGTCCGGAGGTCGTGCGGTTTCCCTGCGAGCGACCGCCGCTCGTCGGTGGTCGTCGCCCGGCCGAAACGGACAAGTTCCCAAGCCCCGACGAAGTCCGACCACGAGCCGCGCGGATCGTTCGGCAACCAGAAACCGTAGGCGGTGAGGATGACGTGAAAACCGATGACCATGCTGCCCCCCCCCGTTGGTTACGCGCTCCCCCCGGGTTGCGGCTAAGCGTTCGCGCTCGCCACGTCACGCGCTCCCCCCGGGTCGCGGCTAACCGTTCGCGCTCGCCACGTCACGCGCTCCCCCCGGGTTGCGGCTAAGCGTTCGCGCTCGCCACGTCACGCGCTCCCCTTCGGGTCGCGGCTAAGCGTTCGCGCTCGCCACGTCACGCGCTCTCCCGGCGCGCCGGGATCGCGGCTAATCATGTAAAACATCAACCGCGCATCACGTTTAGCCGCGAGCCGAAGGCGAGCGCGTGTTGCCGTCCCGCGCGCGCCGCCGCACGTCACTCCAAAAGTGCCGTCTCGGGCAACTCGCCGACCAGGGGCAGGCAATAGTCCCGGAACGCCGGGCAGACGTCGTTCGCGCCCGGACAGATATACTCCTTCGGCACCTCGCGGTTCTTGCCGGCCACCGCTTCGAGCGGAACGACCTCGGTGTGGACCTTGTAGGCGCGGCTTTTGGCGCGCTTGATGGCGATGGAGCCGTCCACATTCCCCTTGCAGGCAGCCTTCACGGCGTCGCGCCCCACCATCCGTGCCTCGCGCGCGTCCGTCCGGCTCACAACGCCGACAAACGAACGCTGGAGATATCCGAACGTGTCACCTCGCACTCGGCCGACGTCCATGACTTCCTTGATCCGGGCCGTCAGGTAATCCGCCAGCACGCCCGTGCCCGAGAGTTGGTAATGCCCGAACACATCCTTCTTCGGCTTGCCGAGGATGTTCTTATGCTCATCTCTGAGTGCCTCGAAGAGTTTTTCTCCGGCGATGGCCGCCCAGAGGTTGCCCTCGGTGTCGCGGATGCCTTCGCTGACGGCCGCGACGCACCGGCCGTATTTCGCGACCGCCTGGCGGACGTCGGCCGTGAACTTCTCGATCGCGAATGGCGCCTCGGGGAGGTAAATGAGGTGGGGCCCGTCGCCTTCCTTCCGGCGTGCGAGCATGGCCGAGGCCGTCAGCCAGCCCGCGTCGCGGCCCATGATGACGTCCACCTTGACGCCCGGGATGCTGCGGTTGTCGAGGTCGTCGCCGCGCACCGCACTCGCGACGAACCTTGCGGCGCTTCCGAACCCCGGCGTGTGGTCGTTCTCCATGAGGTTGTTGTCGATCGTCTTCGGGACGTGGAAGATCCTCAGTTCGTAATCTTCCCGCGCGGCCGCCTGGTTGATGAGGTGGGCCGCCAGGGCCGAATCGTCCCCGCCGATGTAGAAGAAATACCGGATACCGTTTTTCTTGAACTGTTCGAAGAGGCGCTGGCAATCCCCGGTTTTCGGCTTGTGACGGACGCTGCCGAGGGCCGCCCCCGGCGTCGCCGCCACGCCCGCGAGGCGCGCTTTGCTCACCTTCGAGAGGTTCACGAAATCGCTCTCGAAAATCCCCTGGACGCCGTGACGCGCCCCGAGAAGCACTTTGATCTCAAGGTGCCGCCGGGCCTCTTCGACGATGCCGACCAGCGTCTGGTTGATGACGGCGGTGGGTCCGCCGGACTGGCCCACGCAGGCCTTGCCTTTAAGTTTCGTCGCCACGGCTGGCTCCTTCGCGCATCGTCCGGTTTCGTGCCTCCAAGGCCCGGGTATCCTTTTCAAACGGGGGCCGATTGTCAAGGTCTTTCGCCGCGCGACGCCCCCGTCGCCCCGCGCCCGTAGAGGCTATTTCCAAACACAATCCCACTGTTTGCAAGCAAACAGTGGCACCCGATTACTGGGCCGCAAGGCCCTTCCCCGGGGGTGCCACGGATTGCTGGCAATCCGTGTCTGCCGGTTTTGAAACAGATTCCTGGCCCCTGACAAGAACTCTTGACACGCACCGCCTCGCACGACACCATCGTGCAAACCCGGTCCGTCTGCGGGTGCGCGAGCGCCTCCGCCGACCGCACGCATTAGGGGATATCCTGTGACGAAACGCATCCGTCGCGCACGTTCCTCAAAAACCGCCGGCCCCGGCTCCTCCGCGCGACCCCCTGAAGCGGCGCGCCTCGTCGGCTTCGACAATTCGAAGTATCTCGACCAGCAGACCGCCGCCATCCTCGAACGCGTAGGATGGTTCGGCGACAAACTGTATCTGGAGTTCGGCGGGAAACTCCTGTTCGATTACCACGCCGCACGCGTCCTCCCGGGCTTCGACCCCAACGTCAAGATGCGCCTGCTTCAGCACCTGCGCGACCAGGCCGACATCCTGCTGTGCATCTACGCCGGCGACATCGAACGCAAAAAACTCCGCGCCGACTTCGGCATCACCTACGACGTCGACGTCCTGAAACTCATCGACGACCTGCGCGACTGGTCCATCGAGGTCCGCGCCGTCGTCATCACGCGCTTCGACTGCCAGCCCGCCGCGCAAATCTTCAAGAACAAACTCGAACGCCGAGGCATCCGCGTTTACACCCATGCCGCCACGCGCGGATACCCCACCGACATCGACACCATCGTCAGCGACGCCGGCTACGGCGCCAACCCCTCCATCGAAACCGAAAAGCCCCTCGTCGTCGTCACGGGCCCCGGCCCGGGCAGCGGCAAACTCGCCACCTGCCTCTCCCAACTCTACCACGAGTACAAGCGCGGCCGGCCGGCCGGATACGCCAAGTTCGAAACCTTCCCCATCTGGAACCTGCCCTTGAAGCACCCCGTCAACGTCGCCTACGAGGCCGCCACCGCCGACATCCAGGACTTCAACCTCGTCGACCCCTTCCACCTGGAGGCCTACGGCCAGACGGCCGTCAACTACAACCGCGACGTCGAGGTCTTCCCCGTCCTTCGCCACATCCTGGAGCGCATCACCGGCGCGAAGTCCGTTTACCAATCGCCGACCGACATGGGCGTCAACCGCGCCGGCTTCGCCATTACCGACGACGCCCTCGTCTGCGAGGCCGCCCGACAGGAAGTCATCCGCCGGTTCTTCCAGTACGCCTGCGAACATGCCATGGGTGTCGCCGCCCGCGAAACCGTCCAGCGCGTCGAACTCTTGATGGAGGAACTCGGCGTCCGGCCCGAAGGCCGCCGCGTCGTCGCCCCCGCCCGCCAGGCCGCCGACCAAGCCCGCACCTCCCGGAAGGGCCACAAGGGCATCTTCTGCGGCGCCGCCATCGAACTGGCGGACGGCTCCGTCGTCACGGGCAAAAATTCGCCTCTCATGCACGCCGCCAGTGCCCTGGTGCTCAACGCCATCAAACGCCTCGCCGGCACCCCCGACCAGATCCACCTCTTGAGCCCCGCCATCCTCGAATCCATCGCCGGCCTGAAGAAGAACATCCTCGCCTCGCGGAGCGTCAGCCTCGACCTCGACGAGGCCCTCATCGCCCTTTCCATCAGCGCCGCCACCAACCCCTCCGCTCAACTCGCCATGGAGAAACTCAAGGCCCTCGCCGGATGCGAGGCCCACCTGACTCACATCCCGCGCCCCGGCGACGAGGCCGGCCTCAGGCGCCTCGGCCTCCATCTGACGAGCGAACCCAATTTCTCCACCAAGGACCTCTTCCAGGCCTGATCCCGCGCCGCCCCCCGCGCGCCGTTCGAGCC
>JBAUDW010000246.1:0-9410 GCA_049678285.1 Phycisphaerae bacterium | reverse complement strand
GCGAACGTTCCTTCATGGGACAGGTCTCCTTCCATGGCATGGGCGTCGCTCCTTTCGCCCATCCATCGGCAACCTGTCAACCATGTGCCCGGATTATTCTGTCAACTATGTACCCGGTTTGTACCCTGCTGGGAGTCGTGGGCTTCACGGGGCAGATTCTGTCGCTGCTCGCTGCGCCGGCGGCGGGGGTTGTGGCCGACCGCGCCAACCGCCATCGCCTCGTCGTCGCCGCCCAGATTGCCGCCGCTTTTCTGGCGGCCGTCCTGGCCGTCCTCACCCTCACCGGCGTCATCGCGGTCTGGCACATCATCGTCCTGAGCCTGGTCGGCGGCCTCATCCGCGGCTTCGAGATTCCGTTCCGGCAGGCGTTCGTCGTCGAGATGCTCGACGACCCCAAGGACCTCCCCAACGCGATCGCCCTGAACTCGTTTCTGGTCAACGGCGCCCGCCTCATCGGCCCGGCCGTGGCGGGATTCCTGGTGGGCTGGTTCGGTGAGGGGGCCTGTTTCCTCGTCAACGCCGTCAGTTTCAGCGCCGTCGTCGTCGCCCTGCTGGCGATGCGGTTGCGGCCGCGGCCACGCCGGGTCCACGCCACCCACCCCCTGCGCGACCTGAAGGAAGGGTTCCTCTACGTGGCCGGCAGCCCGCCGATCCGCGCGGTGCTCCTCCTGATGAGCCTGCTGAGCCTCCTGGCGATTCCCTATGTGGTCCTCCTGCCGGTCTTCGCGCGGGAAGTCCTCCAGGGCGGGCCCCGTACGCTGGGTTTCCTGGTGGCGGCCCCCGGCGTCGGCGCCATCCTCGGCGCCGCCTTTCTCGCCACACGCAGGACCGTCCTGGGCGTCCCGCGTCTCCTCGTTGCCGCCAGCGCCGTGTTCGGCATCGGCGTCATCGCCTTCTCCCTTTCGACCCATCTCCATCTGAGCATGGCCTTCCTGGCGGTGGCCGGCTTCGGCCTGATGGTCCACATGGCTTCCAGCAACACCCTGCTCCAGACCGTGGCGGACGAGGACAAGCGCGGGCGGGTGATGAGTTTCTACACCCTGGCGTTCATGGGCATGATGCCGCTCGGAAGCCTTATTGCCGGCGCGATGGCGAAAGTCTTCGGGGCGCCCGGCGCCGTCCTGGTGTGCGGTGCGGCTTCGATCCTCGGCTCGGTCGTTTTCGCCGCAAGCCTGGGCCGCATCAACCGGGCGCTGCGGCCTGTGCTGGAGGTGAAAGGATATGTCACGCCTGCGGCCGGTCTCTCGACGCCGATTCCCGCCGCCGGCGTCGCGCCTGTCGCGGGACCCGAGCCGCCCGACTCCGGTGGGGGCGAAGAGCCGACCTGACCCCTGCGAGGCACCCGGCGCGGCGCTCGAGGCGGGCGCGGCGGCACGAGCACCGTGGCATTATTTAGCCCGGCGTGAATACACGCCGGGCGCCGTTCACGCCGGGGCGCAGCCCGTGCGCGGCACAACGGCGCCCCCGGTGTGTTCACCGGGGGCTAAATGAACGGCACGCGGCGCGGCGGGGCACGTCTTCGCAGCATGGCCCATGCCACGGCCGATCAGGCATAGCCGGGTGCTCCCGCACCCGGCTCGAACGGCGCGCCACGTTCCAAGCCCAGGGATTGCAATCCCTGGGCTTGGTGTTTATCCTATTGCGGCGCGCAGCGGAGGAAGAGCCCGTGGCGATGCACAAGTCGACAAGCCTGGTCCTCAGGTGCCAGGATTGGAGCGAGACGAGCCAGGTGATTCTCCTCCTTGCCCGCGACGTCGGACGCGTGCGGTGTCTGGCCAAGGGGTCGAGGCGGCCGAAGAATCCGTTCGGCGGCCCGCTGGACCGCTGGATTCTGGGCGAGGCGGTCTTCAGCCTCCGCGACCCGAACCAGTTGGCCGTCCTCATCGAACTGTACGAGACGGAGCGGTTCGAGGGCGTCCGGCGCCGGCTCGAAGCGTTCTACGGCGCGTCGCTCGTGACGGAACTGGTCGTGGCCCTTGTGCCGGAGGCCGACGCGCAACCGGAAGTGTTCGACCTGGCGGTGCGGGCGCTCGCGCTGCTGGCCGACGTCCCGGCCGGCGCCTGCCGGGCGATCGCGTATGCGTTCGCGTGGCGGCTGCTCGCGCTTCTGGGCTACAGCCCCGAGATGGCGCGGTGCGTGGAGTGCGGCACGTTGCTGAAAGCGGGCGCGCCAGCCGACTTCAGCCCTGCCTCGGGGGGCCTCGTGTGCAGCCGGTGCCGAAAACCCGGCGACGCGTGCCGATGGAGCGCCCGGGCCGTCGAGGCGGTGCGGTTCCTCGCCGGGGCGGACTGGAATGAAATCCCGCGCGTCCGCCTCAGCGAGGCGACCAGGCGCGAGGTCCGCACGGCCCTGGAGCGGCGGGTGGCGGAACTGGCCGGCAAGGAACCTTTGGCCGCGAGATACGTTTAATAGTTTAGCCGCTTGCGGCTTAGCGTCCTTACGTTTAGCCGCGGCCGGTACGGCCGCGGACGCACCCGTCGGCGTGTCCCGGCGCGCCGGGACTAAACACGGCAGTGAGGCGTTTTCAATGCGAACGTCGTGGATAGGCGTAACCTTGCTAAGCGTGCTCCTGCTGGCGGCCGCTTCGGCCGATGCCCGGTGGGTCTGGCGCGATGGCCGGTGGCAATACGTCGAGGACAAGTGGCCGGAGGCCCCTGCGCCGGCGCCCGCGCCCGCGCCGGAGCGGCCCAAGGCTCCGCCAGCCGCGCCGCCGAGCGAAAAGGAAACCCCGCCGAAGCCCGCGCCCGAACCGGCGCCCGCGCCGGAACCTCCGCCGACGCCGAAGCCCGCGCCCGAACCTCCCCCGGCGTCCGAGGCGGCCCCGGAACCGGTGGTTCGGCCGGCGCCCGAGATGCCGCCCGCCCCCGCCCCGGAACCGAAGCCGGCGCCCGCCGCCGAATCGAAACCGCCCTGGTACGCCTGGTGGCGCCGCTCGCCGGACCCGAACCCCGACCGGACGCTTTTCGAGAAAGGGAGCCGGGCTATGGAGGCCGGGAACCCGGGCAAGGCCGTGGGGCCGCTGAAGAGCCTGATCAAGAAATACCCGGACTCGGCGTACCGGGGGGAGGCGATGTGGCTGCGTGGTGAGGCGCTGTTCGCCCGGAAGGACTACTATCAGGCGTTCGAGCAATACGAAGAGATGCTGACGCAGTACGCGGGGAACCCGCATTACCGCCAAGCGCTGGAGCGCCAGCTGGCAATCGCGGAATTGTATCTGGGCCCGGTGCGCCGGCGGGTGTGGGGGATGCCGCTGTTGTCGGGCGAGACGGAGGCGATCGAGATCCTTCGCCGGGTGTACGAGCACCAGCCGGCGGGCGACCTGGCGGAGGCTTGCTTGCTGCGGATCGCCGACTATTATTATGAAAAAGGGCAGTGGCAGGAAGCGGAGGACTACTACAACAAGTATTGCCAGGCGTTTCCGAACGGGGGGCGGATCGTCCACGCGGAACTGGCGCGGGCGAAATGCGCTATCGCCAGATGCGGCGGGGCGCGGTATGATATCACGAGCCTCGGGCTGGCGTACGACCGCCTTCGCCAGTTCCAGCAGAAGTATCCGGACGCGGCGCGGGAGGAAGGCGTGGCGGACTTGCTCGCGCAACTCCGCCTCTCGCAGGCCGAGGCCCTTTACAACGTGGCCGCCCATTACTTCCGCGCGGGCAAGCCCCTGGCGTCGGCCTTCTACGCCGAACAGGTCGTCGCGCGATGCGCCGACACCCCCTGGGCCGACGAGGCCCGGGCGCTGCTGGCAAAGATGAACCTCGAAAAGGAGCCAAAGCCGTGAACGCCCTCGGAGCCCGGTTCGCAGTGCTGGCGTTGTCGGCGGCCCTGGTGGCCGGTTGCGGGTACAGCACGGAGTTGCTGCACCGGACGGACGTGCGGACCGTGGCCGTCCCCATCTTCGCCTCGCGCGAGTTCCGGCGGGAACTGGAGTTCGAACTCTCGAAGGAACTCGTCAAGATGATCGAAATGCGCACGCCCTACAAGGTGGTCCAGGACCGGACCCGGGCGGACACGGAATTGCGCGGCGAGATCCTCGACCTGCGGTCGCCCGTCCTGGCGGAGGACGTGAGGTCCGATTCGCCGATCGCCATCGAGGTCGCCGTCTCGTGCTGGTTCGAGTGGAAGGACCTGCGGACGGGCGAGATGTTGGCCCAGCGGTCCAACCTCCGGGCATCCACCTCCTATGCCATCGCGATCGGCGAAACACTGGACTCGGCCACGACGGAGGCCCTCCGACGGCTCGCCGAACGAATCGTCGAGGCCATGGAAAAGGACTGGTAGCCGCCGGCCGCCCCGGCCGACCGGCTGGGGCGGCGTGCGGCACGGGCTGGAAAGCGGACGCATGCGCGGACCCAAGTTGCCGGACGACAACCCGGATGACGAAGGCACTCCTCCCCCGCCCCGGATGCGCGGCCTGCTGGGATGGGGCCTGCTGTTCGGCCTGGCCATCCTCGTGGTCTACGCGCTGATGCAGCACCTGACGCGGTCGCCGGAGTTCTCGCGCGACCAACTCTACAAACTCCTGGCCGAGCCCGACGCCATCAAGCAAATCTGGGTCCACGGAAACATCGTCTCGGGCGAAATCAATCCGGCCCCGGAATTCCAGAACCAGTACAAGACGGAAACCTTCACGGTCCACCTCCAGGACGAGGAAGTGGCCCGGTACATCGCACGCCTGGAAGACAACGAGGCCGTCCGCGCCAAGTTCCTGAACGCGGACAATCAGAGTTTCACGCCCGATAACCCGTTCCTCTGGCAGATGCTGATCTACACGATGCCGCTGCTCATTCTGCTGCTCTTGCTGTGGTTCTTCGTTTCTCGGCAGATGCGGATGGCGGCCGGGGGCGGCGTCCTCTCCTTCGGCCGGAGCCGCGCTCGCCTGGCCAAAAAAGAGCGCGTCAAGGTCACCTTCGACGACGTGGCCGGCATCGAGGAGGCCAAGGAAGAGGTCGGCGAAATCATCGAGTTCCTCAAGAACCCGCAACGGTTCCAGGTGCTCGGGGGTCGGATACCGCGCGGCGTGATGCTCGTCGGACCGCCCGGAACGGGTAAGACGCTCCTGGCGAAGGCGATCGCCGGCGAGGCCGACGTCCCGTTCTTCTCGATCAGCGGCTCCGACTTCGTCGAGATGTTCGTCGGCGTCGGCGCCAGCCGCGTCCGCGACCTCTTTCAGCAGGCCAAGGCCTCCAGCCCCTGCATCATCTTCCTGGACGAGATCGACGCCGTCGGCCGGCGCCGAGGCATGGGCTTCACCGGAGGCCACGACGAACGCGAGCAGACCCTCAACGCCATCCTCGTCGAAATGGACGGCTTCGACACCAACGAGCAGGTCATCATCATCGGGGCGACCAACCGGCCGGACGTCCTGGACCCCGCCCTTCGCCGGCCCGGGCGGTTCGACCGCGAGGTCGTCATCCATTTCCCCGACCTGAACGAGCGCGAAGCCATCCTGAAGGTCCACGCCAAAAACATCAAACTCGCCGAGGCGGTGGACCTCGGGGTGCTGGCGCGCGGGACGCCCGGCTTCACCGGGGCCGACCTGGCGGCCATCACGAACGAGGCCGCCATCCGGGCGACCATGCTCTCGAAGTCGGCCGTCGAGCAGGACGACCTCGAAGAGGCCCGCGACAAGGTCCGATGGGGACGAACCAAACGCAGCCGCGCCATGGACGAAGAGGACCGCCGCTTGAGCGCCTACCACGAGGCCGGCCACGTCCTGATGTCCATCGTCCTGGAGCCGGACGTCGAACCGCTCCACAAGGTCAGCATCATTCCGCGCGGCATGATGCTCGGCGCGACGATGTTCCTGCCCGAGAAGGACCGCTACACGATCAAGCGGAGGCAGTGCCTGGGCCAGATCAAGGTGGCCTTCGCCGGACGCATCTCCGAGGAACTCTTTTTCGGCGACATCACCTCCGGCGCCGCCGACGACATTCGCCAGGCCACCCTTATCGCCCGACACATGGTCATGGACTGGGGCATGAGCGACCGCATCGGACCCGTACGCTACACCCCCCAGGGGGAAACCACGCCGTGGGGCGGCGAAATGTTCGGCCCCAAAGAACACAGCGACGCCACCGCACACGCCATCGACGAAGAGGTCCAGACCATCGTCAACAACTCCTATGCCGAGGCCAAGGACCTCCTCGAACGCAACCGCGAGGCCCTGCGCCGGATCGCCGAGGCCCTGCTCACGCGCGAAACCCTGTCGGCCGACGAGGTTCGGCAGGAAATCGCCGAACTCCCCCTCGAGAAACCGGCGCCCGCCGGTGCCGAACCGTCCGGCAAAGCCACGTCCCGAACCAGCGAGGACTAGCCACGTGCGGCTGACAAGGTGGAACCCCCGGGTCGTCGAGGCGACGAACGGGGCCGCCCTCGCACGCGAGATGCGCCACGCCGGCGCCGCGCCGGAAGACATCGCCCGGGTGCTCGCGAGGACGGGGGCCCTGGCCGTCGCCCTCGAACAGGTTGACTGCCGCACCGCCGACCGCCTCGAGCAGGAGATGCGCGCCGCCGGCGCCGACGCGGCCGTCCGTCGCGCCGCCGGCGCCGAACTCGGCCGGCGAGCGACCGACCTGGTCCTCGTCGGAAACCGCCGCCAGTTCGAGACACTCCGGGAGCGCCTGCGCGGAGAAACGGGCGACCTGGCGGCGCTCGGCAACCAGATCGCCGACGCGCTCGATCGGCACGCGCGGCGCGAGTTCGAACTGGTGATGGGCGCCTATCGGCTCTCGGTCGGCGAGAGGCCGCTCCTCATGGGCGTCGTCAACGTCACGCCGGATTCCTTCAGCGACGGCGGCAAGTTCCTCGAGGCGGACCGCGCCGTCGCCCAGGCCCGCCGGCTCGTCGACGAGGGGGCCGACCTGCTGGACATCGGCGGCGAATCGACCCGGCCCGGAAGCGACCCCGTCTCCGAAGCCGAAGAGATGCGGCGGGTGCTGCCCGTCGTCGAGACCCTGGCCGAGGCCGTCGCCGTCCCCCTGAGCATCGACACGCGGCACGCGCGGGTCGCGCGCGAGGCCGTGGCAGCCGGGGCCGCTCTCGTCAACGACGTCACCGGCCTCCAGGGCGATCCCGAGATGGCCCGGGCCGTCGCCGAAACCGGCGCCGGCATCGTCATCATGCACATCCTCGGCGAACCGAAAACGATGCAGCAGAACCCGCACTACGACCACCTGATGGCCGACGTCGTCCGGTACCTGCGCCGGGGCATGGCCTTGGCGGAGGAGGCCGGCGTCCCCGAGAACCGTATCCTCGTGGACCCCGGCATCGGTTTCGGAAAAACGCTGAAGCATAACCTTGAAATTCTCGCCCAATTAGGGCATATTCGAAGCCTGGGGAGGCCGATCCTCGTCGGGCCGAGCCGAAAACGCTTCATCGGCGAGGTGACCGGCGTCGAGGCGCCGGCTGAACGCACCAGCGGGACCGCCGCGGCCTGCGCCTTGGCCGTCGCCGCAGGGGCGCTCGTGCTGCGAGTCCACGACGTGGCCGAAACGAAGCAGGCGGTGGAACTAGCGACCGCGATCACAGGGGCCGCCGAGAACACGTCATGAGCGACGTCATTCGCTATCTGGACGGGCTGGTCCGAAACTTCGGCTGGCCCTTTGATGCGCTGGAACTGGCGCTGATCGGCGCCATCGTGTACCTGGTGTACCGCAGCCTGCGGGGGACGCGCGGTGCGCGCCTCGTCCGGGCGTTCGTCTTTCTGGTCGTCTTGAGTTTCGTCGTCGTCCGCGTCGCATCGGGCTACCTGCACATGGAACGGTTGGGGCTTCTATACGAGAAACTTATCTCCGTGGTCGTCCTCTTCGCCATCATTGTCTTCCAGCCGGAACTGCGTCGGAGCCTGATGCGCCTCGGCCAGAACCCGCTCCTCAGACTCTTCCTGAAAGAGGGCGCGTCGGCGTTCGTGGACCGCATCGTTCGCGCCGCCGCCGTCCTCAGCCGAAACAAGGTCGGCGGCATCATCGCCGTCGAACGCGACGCACGCCTCGGGACGCTGATCGAGAGCGGCATGCCGCTCGACGCCCAGTTGACGAGCGACCTGCTCGTGACGATCTTCTGGCCCGGCTCGCCGCTGCACGACATGGGCGTGGTCATCCGGGGCGGCCGGATCGCGGCGGCCGGATGCGAGTTTCCCCTGTCGCACCAGGCGATCCTGGACCCGCACCTCGGAACACGCCATCGGGCCGCGGTGGGGCTGACGGAGGAAACCGACGCCGTCGTCATCGTCGTCAGCGAGGAGACGGGGCAGATTGCGCTGGCGGAGGGCGGTCGGCTCCAGCAGGACCTTACGCCGGACGAGTTGCGCGAACGACTGACGGAACTGCTGCACGGCGCCGAGGCCACCCTGACGGAACATTCCCTCGAAACGCCCGAGCCGACCCCGCTCGAAGAATCGACCACGGACTCCGCGGATACGAAATCCTCATGAACGAACGCATCCGAACCCTGTTTGCCGTCGTCGTCCTCACGGCCGTCATCTGGGTCTGGGCCGACCTGGAACTGACGCAGGAAGCGGCGCTCGAAGTGCCGGTCGCCGTGTCCGCCCCGCCGGACTTCCTCGTCCGCCGCGTCACGCCCGATCGCGTCTTCGTCAAGTTCAAGGGCCCGAAGGGTGAGATCGACGAGTTGCGCGCGACGCCCGACGCCCTCGCCTGCCGGATCACCCTGGCGGGAGCCGACCTGAAGACCGGACGCGTCGTCGCCAAAGCCGCCGAAGGCTTCGACCACTGGGAACCCTACCGTGTGAACTTGGTGGGCATCACGGACGAGAACGGCCAGGTGACCAGCGGCGAGGTGGTCGTCGACCTGGACCGCCTGGTGCGCCTGCGGGTGCCTGTCAAGCCGATCATCACGGGATACACGGTCACCGGCCAGCCGACCGTTGACCCGCCGGAGGTGACCGCCATCGTGGCGGAGTCGGCGCTGGCGGCCTTGCCGGAGACCAAGCGGCACGCGTCGGCCCGGCTGGCGGTGACGGCGGCACTGAAGGACACGCAGATCGAGCAGAACGTTGCCCTGGAGCCTCGCCTCGGCGGCGCCGACGGCATCGAGGCCGCGTTCGAGCCGCCCACCGTCCGCGTCACCGCCCAACTCGAATCCACCGTCAGCACGAAGGCCCTCGCCCAGATCGCCATCCTCATCGCCGGGCCCCCCGAGATGCTCAACACCTACGACGTCGTCTTCCAGGAAGACGCGGACCGCCTGATCGACCTCAAGATCCAGGGACCCCGACAACTCGTCGAACCCCTGACGGGCCAGGACGCGCGCGTGGAACTGGTCCTGGCGCCGGACGACCGGCCAGTCGGCGAGGGCACGTGGATCCCGCGCGTGCCGAAAGTCTTCGGCCTCCCGGTCGGCGTCGAAGTCGTCGGGCCGCTACCGACCATCAACTTCAACCTCAAGA
>JBAUDW010000245.1:0-13556 GCA_049678285.1 Phycisphaerae bacterium | reverse complement strand
TCCCTTGATGGGAGAGGGAAGGGGTGAGGGTGAAAAAGGCCTTGGAAAGCCCACTATGCCCCCTCACCCTAGCCCTCTCCCACCGGGGGAGAGGGAATTGAAACAGCCTCTTAGCCTCTCAGAAATGCATTGACACCCCTCTTACCCCACCGTACGTTCTTTTCGGCCGTCGCGTGCTTCGCATCCGGAATGCCGAATGTCTTGGCCGAATCGCATCACGATGCTGCGCCTGCTCCTGGTGCCGGTGTTCATTCTCCTGGTTCTGAGCGCAGCCGAGAGCGCCGCCTATCGCTATGCGGCGCTGGGCCTGGTGGTCGCTCTCGGCGTGTGCGATGCGGTCGACGGCATCCTCGCCCGCCGCACCGGCGCGGTCACGCGGATCGGCTCCATCCTCGACCCCCTGGCGGACAAGGCGCTGATGATCAGCGCAGTGATTCTCCTGAGCACCGCCCGGGTCATGCCGGACGCCGATCTGCGGCTGCCGTACTGGGTGTCGGTGACGATCGTTTCGAGGGACCTCTTTATCCTCGTCGGGACGGGGATTATTTTTCTCCTGGCGGGTCTGTTCCAGGCCCTGCCGAGCGCGGTCGGGAAAGCGGCCACCGTCGTCCAGTTTATCATGATCGCCGCCATGCTCGCCTCGCCCGACCTGGTGCGGTGGTTCCCGTCGGCCACGTGGTACGGCCTCTACGGGATCTGGGTCGTGACGGTCCTCTTGGGCGTCATTTCCTGGCTGGGGTACCTGCGGACGGGGTCGAAACTTCTCTCGGCGGGTGGCCACTAACACTACGCTGTGTTTTTAACGCAGAGGGCGCAGAGAACGCAGAGAACGGCTGTCAAGGGGGCGAGAGGAAAACAGCAAACGACAAACGGCAATGACCAATTGCGGCGGAGCCGCATAGTGGGCATTGGCGTTTGAGGTTTGTCGTTTTTGCCTGGGGCAGGCGCCCAGGCTGTTCAGCGCGGTTCGGATCTCCCTCCGGAGGGTGGAGAGGGATGTTTTCAACAGAGTAATCTTATCTCTGCGCTCTCAGCGGTCTCTGCGTTGAGATAGCGTTGTAGAATTAGGCGCTCTCAGTTTTTTCGCCGGTTTTTCGGCCCTGTGCGTGCAGAGGGGGCCAAATCCGCAACCGACCCATTCGCGTCCAAGTCATGTGATCACAAGCACTTACGACGACGCTGCCTCCTCGTCGGCCCGCCCGATTTGCCTCGGCCCTCCCTCTGCCTATAGTTCAAGAGTGGAACGGGAAACGCCGGGCGGGCCGACGCTCGCTTGGCAGGATGAACAGGAGGCCACATGCCTTTCCGAGCGAACATTCTCGTCGTCGGCGCCGAGGAGGACGCCGCCGCGCGCCTTGCCGCCATGCTCGAGCGCGTCGGGGCCACCGTCCAGCGAGCGCCCGATTGTCTGACGGCCATGGCCATCGTCAAGAGCGACGGCGTGGAACTGGCGGTGCTGGCCGATTGCGGCGGCCAGTTCAATCCGCTCGAGACGGCGCGGGTTCTGAAGAGCCTTCGCCGCGACTGCTATTTGCCCGTCATGCTCGTGGCCGAGAAGGGACTCGCCGGCGGAGCGGATCCGGAGGGGCTTGAAGACCTCGACGACGTCCTCGGGCCCGGGTTCGACGAAGAGACCCTGCGTTGGCGTCTCCAGGCGCTCCTGCGCGCCAAGCGCGTCCACGACCAGTTGCGCGAGGTTCGCGGCGAACTCGAGAATACCCTGGCGCGAGAAAACGCCCTCCTCGAACAACTCCGCGAGGACAACCGGACCCTCAAGGTCCGCAGCATCACGGACGGCCTGACGGCCCTGTACAACTACCGGTACCTGATGGAGTGGCTGAAGACGGAGTTTAAGGTCAGCCGGCGCTACGGCCACTCGCTCTCGATGGTCATCGTGGACGTCGACTTCTTCAAGCGGATCAACGACGAGTACGGGCATCCGTTCGGCGACCTGGCGCTGAAGGAAATCGCCGTCGTCCTCAAGCAGTGCGCCCGCGAGTCGGACCTGGTGGCCCGGTACGCCGGCGACGAGTTCACCCTCGTCTGCCCGCGCACGGGGCACAAGGAGATTGCCGTACTCGCCAAGCGCATCCTCGCCGCCTCGCGCAAGCACCGCTTCGAATCGAAAGGCGGGCGCGTGCCGCTCACGCTGAGCCTCGGCACGGCAACGTATCCGGACGATCCCGAGGTCGTCTCGCCCGAACTGCTGGTCTTCCTTGCCGACCAGGCGCTGTATCAGACGAAGCGCGGGGGGCGCAACGGCATCACCGCCTGGCACGAAATCGAGCCGGAGACCCGCTTCGCCATTCGCGGAGAATTGAAAGGCCCGAACCACCCGCTGCTGGCCAATGACCCGAAAAGCCGACTCGAATTGGCGGCAGCGGCCAGGCTCGTCGGCGCCGCGGCAGAAACGACCTCCTTCTGCCCGCGAACGCCCGATGAGCCGTCCCGGTAAGCTGTTCGCACGAGGAGGGCCGGCCGGTTACTACTCCTCCCTCACCGGCTGGCCTTCCTCCAGGGACTCCTGGAGCGGGCATCCCCGGCACGCGGGCGCCGCCTTCTTGCACTGGCGTTTTCCCACCGCCACCAGGAGCGCGTGGTACTCCTGATAGAGCCCGACGTCCTCCGCGAGCGCCTCCTGCATCAATTCCTGCAGGTCCTCGTACGTTGCGTCCGCCTCCGCCAGCCCGTGCCGATAGAGCACCCGCGCCGTGTACGCATCCACGACGAACACCGGCCGGTGCGCCGCGTACAGGACGATCGAGTCCGCCGTCTCCGGCCCGATCCCCGTCACGCCCAGGATCGTTTCCCTGAGGGCGGCCGTGCCGAGCGAGAACAGCGCCTCCGGGCTTCCGCCGAATTGCTTCTCGAGGAGGCGGATGAAGTTCTTGAGGCGCTTGGCCTTCACGCGGTAATACCCCGCCGGGCGGATGACCTCGGCCAGGCGCTGGGCGTCCGTCCGCGCCAGCGCCGCCGCTTCCAGCAGGCCCTCGCGCCGGAGGTTGCCGATGGCCCGCTCGACGTTCTTCCAGTTGGTGTTCTGCGTCAGGATCGCGCCGACGGCCACCTCGAAGGGGGTGTCGGCGGGCCACCAGCCTTGCGGCCCGTAGGCGGCCAGCAGCAGGTCGTAGAACGCCCGAATCTTTTCGCCCGTGTTCATGCGGGTCTTCCTGCGCGGCCGGTGTAAGTCCGCACGATAGGCGCCGCCGCCGGCCGATTCAAGGCCATTCGCCCGCCTCTTTTTCGTAGTCGTGCCGCGCCGCCCGTGCTACATTCGTGCCATGCCTTCGACCGCACGTCGCCGGAACCGTTCGAGCCCCGCGCGCTCCTCCCGGACCGGTCCGAATCTTCTTTTTGCTCCTCAGGCGGCGCGCCCCTGGCCGAGCCTGCTTTTTCTTTCGCCGTTCCTGGTCTTTTACACGGCCGGTCTCATCTGGGTCCGGCCGGACCTGGCCGCGGGCGTGGACCTTCTTCTGCGTCGCGTGCTTTTTCTCGCCGGTCCCGCGGGCGTGCTCGCCCCCGCGGGCCTCGTGGTGGCCGTCCTCTTGGCTTGGCATCTGGCGCGCCGGGATCCCTGGCGGTTCCCTGCCGCGCTCGTGCCCGCGATGGGGGTGGAGACGGCCTTGCTGGCCGTCCCGCTCCTGGCGCTGCACGGCCTGTTTCAGGCCTTCGCCGCCGGTCCCGGACCGATCGAATTGGCGGGCGCCGGTCCCGCCCGGACCGACCTGGTTGCCGCCGCCATGACCAGCATCGGGGCCGGCATCTACGAGGAACTTCTCTTCCGCCTGGTTCTGGTGGGCGGCCTCGTGTTCGTTGCCGAGCGGGTGCTTCGCTTCGCGCGTTCCGGTGCCGTCGTCGCGGCCGTCCTCGTCGCCGCCGCTCTTTTTGCCGGCGCCCACACCTTCCAGGCGCCCGGGTCGTTCACGTGGCCGACGTTTCTGTTTCGGACGGCGGCGGGGGTCTATCTGGCGGCCGTCTTCGCGACGCGCGGGTTCGGCATCGCCGCCGGCATCCACATCGTCTTCAACCTCGCCGTCAAACTGATCCTGACCGTGCCGTGAGCGCGCCCGGCCACCTAAGAATGGCCGCCCACACGCCCGCGTTTTCTGCTAGTATACTTCTAACGCGTTCTGCGGCATTGGGTCGGCGAAAGCAGCGAAAGGGTCGGCCATGAGCATCCGGCAGCGTGCCCGGAGAAGGCGCGCGCGAATGGTCGTTCATCGCGCCGCCGGATATGAGGACGCCGACCGCTGGGACCCCTACGAGTGGTACTGGGCAGCGGCAGTCGAACCTGTGAGGCAGCAGGTTCCGGAGCTCGAACAGCAATGAAACAAACTGCGGCGTGGATTGTCAAGACTGTTTTGTCCTTTCTGCTATTCGTTGCCACGTCCGTGGCGGTTTGGTTGGGCGGCGGTGTGCCGGACCTTCTCTTTGGTAACTTTTTTGAATCCGGTTTCGGCCCCCTGGGTTGCTTGCCGTTCATCTTTATCGTATTCCCGCTGTGCTGTTGCGGTGTCGGGGTGTGCGGTGCCTGGATCTGGAAGAAGTGCTTGGGTTTTCGAGGGAGATGGGGTCTTCTGCTGGCGCTCGTGTCGTTTATCGTCATCGGATTCACAAGCGGCTTTATCTTTGAGCCGCTTCCTCTGCTTGCACCTGGGCTTACTTTTGCGCAGCACGTGGCCTTCCATGCGTCGGCGTCGCTCTTCTCGTCTCAGGTGGCTTTCTGGGGCTTTTCCGGCGTGATGCGAATCGGGTGGAAAAGGCGGCGCGTTGGTTCCTGGGGTGTGACTAGATTTTCTGGCGAACGTTAGGTCTTTGTGGCACGTGGCCGCTGTTGGGAGCAGGTTACGGGCCGCATAGCCCAGCAGCAGGGGGCTGGAGAGTGGGGGGCGGTCAGGACTTCAAACGTTCCTCGGCGGCTTTCTGGAGCGCGGGCAGATGGGTTTCGATCACGTCCCAGACGCGCTTCGGGTTCACGCCCATGTAGTGGTGGATCAAGAAGTCCCTGAACCGTGCGATGTCGCTCCACGGGATCTCGGGGTGTTTTCCCTTCACATCGTCGCTCAGTTGCTTGGAGGCCTCGCCGATGATCTCGAAGTTGCGAATGACGCCGTCCTGGATCAGCGAGTTTCGCATGAACTCGTCGCGCCCACCCGCCGTGTAGGCACGAACCTTCGCTATGGCATCACGGATGTGCTCCAGGTAGAGCCGGTCGTCCTTCACAGCGGCACCCCCTCCGCCAGCACGCGGGCGCGGATGACGCGGTGCAAGGCGTCCTCGGTCACCACATCCACGCGGCACCCGATGAGGTCCTCCAACTCGCGGATGAGGGCGATGTGGTCAATCAGCGACCGGTCGTCGTCCAGGCGGACCAGAAAATCCACGTCGCTATCCGCGGCGGCCTCGCCCCTCACCACCGACCCGAAGAGGCGCACGTTGTGTGCTCCGTGCCGGGCGGCGATCCGGAGGATCTCCTTCCGCCTGCCCAGAATGTCGTTCAGCGCCGACATCGCCGCACCTCTCCCTCGGGTTGCTTTTGATTCTATCGGCAAACGCACCGCCTGTCCACTACTCCGCCAGCCGCTTCATGGCACGGCCAAAGCGCTTGTGGACCATGTTCAGCGCCTTCTGGAACTTCTTCTCCTCGGCCCGGTTCCGCACCGGCGTAAGCACCAGACACTGACCGTCCGTGACGATCTCGAACGGCGTCTCCGGCGTCGCGTGCAGAAGTTTCAGAATGGGCTTGTCGATGACGAGGGCGTAACTGTTGCCGTGTCGTGTCAGGGTCTTGGTCATGGACCACCTCCTTCCATAATACAAAGTATATCCGCCGTAAGTACGCCTGTCAAGCCTTTCAGCGGCTTTCAGCAGCGGCGGTGTCGGGATGTGCCGAGATTTTCCGGCACGTGCCGAAGGCGCAGCAGATGGCTTGTGTGGCACGGCCGGTCTTGCCTGCCACGCCGTGGTCCCGGCGCGCCGGGATCCGCCAGTGTACGGGCGGGCAAGCCTGCCCTGAGCGCAGTCGAATGGGCCGCCCGTGCCACCCATTTTGTTTGGAGGCTCTTAGTCCTTGAAGTTCCGCTGAATCGTGCGCTATAATGCGGCGTCCAAGATAAGGTACGATGCCGGGCGGTTCGCGCGTGTCGGACGCCGGCGCTCGGCGGTCTCGAAGGAAAGACGAATGAATCCGCTCCTCGGCGAAGATCTCCGCCAAACCGCCGAAGCGAAATGCACCTACGCCGGCCGGCCCATCCCCCCCCTGGCGCGCGGACTGCCGAAAGAGGTCGAGTCCGTCTGCCCGGAATGCCAGCGGCTCATCACCGCGCACCTGTTCGAAAAGGACGGCAAGGTCCGGATGGAGAAGACCTGCCCCGAGCACGGACGGTTCGAGGACATCGTCTGGAGCGATGCACGGATCTACCTGAAGGCCGAGCAGTTTCATTACGCCGACGGTGAGGGGGTCGAAAACCCCAACACCCGCGCCGCCTCCGAGTGCCCCAACCAGTGCGGCCTCTGCGAGGACCATGCCTCCAACACGGCCCTGGGGAACATCGACCTGACGAACCGCTGCGACCTGCGATGCCCCATCTGTTTCGCCAACTCGGGCGCCGCCGGCTACATCTACGAGCCGACCTTCGACCAGGTCCTAAGGATGCTCGGGACGTATCGCGCCATGCGGCCGTCGCCCGCGCGGGCGATCCAGTTCTCCGGCGGCGAGCCCACCCTTCATCCCCGGTTCCTCGATTGCCTCCGCGCCGCGCGCGACACCGGCTTCTCCCACATTCAGATCGCCACCAACGGCCTGCGGTTCGCGCGCGATCCCGACTTCGCCAAGCAGTGCCAGGACGCCGGCCTGCACGACGTCTACCTCCAGTTCGACGGCACGACGGACGACATCTGGGAGAAGACGCGCGGCCGGCCGCTCAGGAAGGAAAAGGAACAGGCCGTCGAGCACATCGCCCGGACCGACATGAAGATCGTCCTGGTGCCGACGATCGTCCGCGGCCTGAACGACCACCAGGTGGGTGACATCGTCCGCTACGCCCTGGAGCGCATCGGGACCATCGCCGGCATCTCGTTCCAGCCCGTCGCCTTCACCGGACGCATCGACGCGGCCGAACGCCTCCGCCAGCGCTATACCCTGACGGACCTGGCGCACGACGTCGCCCGCCAGACCGGCATCGGCGACCCGTACGAGGACTGGTTCCCCCTCTCGTGCGTCCAGCCGTTCACGCGCCTCTTCGCCGCCGTCAAGGGCGAGCCCAACCTCGTCATGTCCTGCCACCCCCACTGTGCGCTCGGGACGTATCTGTTTGTCGGGACCGACGGCCGGGCCGTCCCCATCCCCCAGTTCTTCAACCTCAAGGGCATGCTCGACGACATGTGGGCGCTGGCCGAGAAGACCGAGCGCAGCCGATTCAAACTCTTCCGCAAGGTCCAGGCCTTCCTCGCCCTGCGTCGGCACTTCCGCCCCGACCGCGCCCCGGCCGGCATGACGTTCGACGACTGGCTCCACACGCTGAACGGCATGACGGATAAGAAGGTCGGCCGCGGGAAGGCCGGGCGAAAAACCTTCCGAAGCCTCCTCGTGGCCGGCATGCACTTCCAGGACCGCTACAACTACCAGACCGACCGCGTCCGCCGATGCGTCATCCACTACGCCGACCCCGACGGCCGCCTCTACCCCTTCTGCACCTACAACGCCGGGCCCGAGTACCGCGGCCGGGTCGAAAAAAAGTTCGCCATGACACCCGACGAGTACCGCGCCCGCCAGGCCGACCATGACGCCTGACCCGATGTTCAATCCGCCCTGCGTCCCTTGCCGTTCGTCATTTAAATTTCGTCATTCATTCGTCATCCCTGCCCGCCATAGCCCCGGCGCGCCGGGTGCGACGGCGGGTCGGATTTCGCTCTTCGTCATTCTCCTCACCGCCCTCCTTGCCGCCGGCTGCTTCAGCCCAAGACCGGATTTCTACGTCTTGCGCGGCCGCGTTCTGGACGCCGAGACCGGCCGAGGCCTCGGCGACGCACGCCTCCGCCTCCGCGCCGCCGTCGCCACGGGCCTCGGCCCGAGGGTCTTCTCCGCCTACGGCGTAACCGCGCCCGACGGAACCTACGAACTCGAACTCGCCGAGGGTTACGAGGCCCTGCGCCTCGCCGGACGCATCCGCCTCGACGTCGGCAAATCCGGCTACGCGACCGGCGGCGCCGAGATTCCCCCGCCCGCCAGGAAGCAGAAGAGGTACGCCGCTCCCGACGTCGTCCTGCAAAGGGCCGAGTCGGAGCCTTTCGTGGCGCCCCGCGCCGGCGAACCCTAGAAAAATTGGGGTCAGACCCCATTTTTGTAAGTATCGTAAGGACAATGGGTTGCGGATCGCATTTTCAAAGGTCCAGTTTGGGGAATATTTTCTTGGGCGCGGCAAGAGTCTGCCGGATGGAAAATTAGAGGGAATTAGACGGAAGTTGGGACCAGACCCGGTCCGGTACACGATTCGGGACCGGTCCTGAACCGCGCCGACGAAGCCGTCCACGGGAAAGCACCCAAACCCTAAAAATCGCTTTCGTAACCTTTTTGTTTGCAGGCGCTTAGAAAAATGGGGTCTGACCCCATTTTCCATCGTACAGGCGCCCCTCGTCCACCATCGCCAGGTAGTTGTCGAGGGGAATGTAGTTGGCGACGGTGTTGCCGGTGCCCAGGCAGTACCCGCCGCCCGGCAGACAGACGTCGAGGGTTTCACGGACGCGTCGGCGAATGGCATTTTCGTCGGCGCGGCACAGGAAGTCCACGTCGATGCCGCCCAGAAGCGCGACCTTCCGCCCGTACGTCTGCTTGGCGTCGCGCACGTCCTCAATCGTGTCCTCGAAACTGTGCTTGCCGTCAATTCTCACATCGTCGACGAGGTCGGGGAGGATAGCGCGGAGGTTGCCGCACGAGTGCAGAATGTACAGCCGCCCGGCGGCGTGAGCCATCGCGGCCGCCTTCTTGTGCCCCGGCAGGACGAACTCGCGCATGTCGCGCGGGCCGACCAGCAGGCCCGTCTTGTAGCCCATGTCGTCCGAGCCCCAGAGGATCCGCACCCGCCGGAACTCGAGGACTCGCTCCATCCACACGCCGTACAACTCCTCCAGACGCCGCGCAACGGCCGAGACCAAGTCGCGCTGCTCGTACAGCGCAAAACAGAACGTCTCGTAGCCCATGAGCCAGGAGAGCAACTCGGCGAAGTGGCTCGCCAGGCCCCCGATGATGCACATGTCCTGCGGCAGGTTCTCCTCGTACCACTCCAGGTCCCGGGTCGCCCCGGCGGCCGTCGGGTCGGGCCACGGATACTTCTCGAAGTCCTCCCACGTACTAATCGGGCCGGTGTGCTCGTCCTGGAACGATCGGCCGCCCGCACGCTTCAGTGCTGCGCTATCCTCCACGGCCGTCTGCCGCGTCGGAAAATCAAACCCCACCAGCCCGGCGACGACGTAGTCGAACCCGCAGAAACGGTTCACCGCAACCAACTTTCGCTTCTCGAAGTGCGGTTCATCCGGGCGAAGGCCGTCCACAAGCCCGAAACGCTCCGCGATGGCGTCGCGCACCTCCGCGTCGTGGAACAATTCGATGTGGTACACGCGGTCGGGCGTGCCCTCGCGGCGGAGGTTGGCGACTAGCCCTCCCCAGTTGCACTCAAGCGGCGCCTCCAAGCCTCGGAATCGCGGCATAACGGGGTCCTTTCAGAGGAGGTCTTCGGCACGGCGAGAGTAAAGGGGGATTCTACGAAGGCCCTCAGACCACGGCAACGGAAAAGGTCCGCCGTCACCTCGCCGCGCGTGCGGCGGGAGGTTTGCGGCGAGGCCGATCGCTGCGCCCCGGCGGCAGCGCCCCCGCCCGGACCGCCGTCTCCACCGGTGCCGTCTCCACGTCCGACAAGAGCCCCAGGAACGTCTCCACGCACACCGCGTCGAACTGCGTCCCCGTGCACCGCCGCAGTTCCGCCGCCGCCGCCTCGTGCGTCATCGCCCCCCGATACGGCCTGAGGCTCGTCATCGCGTCGTACGAATCCACCACCGCCAGGATCCGCGCCCCCAGCGGTATCGCCTCGCCCGCCCGTCCCTCCGGGTACCCCCGTCCGTCCACGCGCTCGTGGTGGTAAAGGATGATCTCGAGAGTGGACCTGAGGAAGCCGATGTGCTGAATCATCTGAACCCCGCGTTGCGGATGCTGACGCACCAGCGCCCACTCGTCCTCCGTCAGCGACCGCTCCGCCCGAAGAATGCGGTCGGGGATGGCCAGTTTCCCGACGTCGTGCAGTTCCGCCGCGTTTGCGAGCGTCTGGATGTGGTCCTCGTCGAGCCCCAGTTTGCGCGCGACGGCCGTCGCCCACGCCTGCACCCGCAGCGAATGCCCGTGCGTGTACGGGTCCTTCGCCTCCACCGCCAGCGCCAGCGCACGGATCGTGTCGTAATTCGCCCGCTCCAGGTCGTGCCGCGCCGCCAGGGTCCCCAGCATGATCCCCGCCGCCTCCGCCACGAATTCCAGTTCCGCCAAGTCCGCCGGCGAAAATGCCCCGCCCGGTTTGTCCGTCGCGTTGATGCACCCCACCTTCTGCCCGTTCGCTCCCATCGGGGCGCTCACCAGCGGCAGCGACGCCGACGCGCCCTTCCCCTCCAGCCCCAGCGCCGACTCCGGCATCTGGCGCACCGGGTCCTCGAGCACCACCGCCCGCCCCGTCGAAAAGACCTGCCCGCAGATACGGTCCGAGAGCGGCACGGCGACCGCCTCCGCCACCTCGCGCGGAATCCCGCACGACGCCACGATCCGCAGCATCCTATCTCTTGCCACCATCACGCTCATTCGTCGCGCACCAACCCATTCCATCAGATGCTGGATCGCTTCCTCGGACGCCGACTCCACCGTCTCGGTCGTCGCCAGCCGCCTCAACAGGTCGCACCGATCCACCTTCCGCTGTTCCTCGCGCCTCGAATCCTCCAATGCCTCCACCAGGTCGTCCGTCGACCGGTTGATCGCCAGTCCCAGGGCCGCCACCGCCACGATGCTCATCACGACCAGGATCTTCGTCTCCCACGGGCCCAGCGAAGCGTTCAGAAGGAATACAATCACCAGCAGCAGCAGCAGCGAGGCCTGGAGGCCGCAGCACCAGCGGATGCTCGGCACCCGGCACCATCGGCACCGCGGGTAGGCCGCCCGACCCAGGCATCGGACCACGACACACTTGATGTTTCCTTCTTCCGAAGAGGATAGGACGCTCGCGAGCGGGCGCCCCACGGCCCGCCACGCCGCCGCCTTCAGAGCAGCGTACGGAATCGCCGTCACCACGAAACCCGTCGCCCCTTCCAGGATTGCCGTCGCCGACGCCGCCAGGATCGGCAGCCAGCCGAAGGCGCTGCCTGCCACGAGAAGGCCCAGCCCCAACGCAAAAAATGCCGTACGCAACCCTTCGTCGAAACGGTGGAGACCCGGATGAAAACCGCTCTGGGGTTCATCCGCCGAGGGACAAAAACGATCGTACACGCGGGCCACAAACGCAAACCGCACACTCACCACCGCCGCCAGCGACAGGCCCAACGCCCCCCACACCGGCGGACTCCAACCAGCCAGGTAGGCCGCCACAGGCGCCGCGCCTACCACGAACTGGTGGACTCGCAGTCCCGTCCCGGGGCTGCCCGGTGTGGAACCCATCCCATTTCCCCCAGCACAAGGGAACGGCCACGATAGATGTGACGCAGCCGTTCATCCCCCGTAAGCGCACTGGTATTATCGGCCTCCCCGCCGCACCGCTTCAGGCCAAATCGGACGAATCGGATTGGAACCGGGACTTATATATGAAAATTGACCCCGGAACCCCCCCCACGCCCCCCTGCGACGCCCCCTGACACCCCCCCGTCACCGCCGCGGGGGGCCGTCGCGCCGTTGCCTTTTTTGCCGTTCAATCCGCCCTTCGACCTTGCTCAGGGCCCTGAGGCTCTCGAAGGGCAATCCGCAATCGTTCCCGCCTCCGACAACCCCTTGGAAGGCATCGATCACTTCGCGTGGACCGCGATTCACGAGTCCCAGCACCACGCCTTCTACCTCGATTGGTGGCTGGCCAACGGGATTGACCGTGCCACGTGGTGGAAAGATTACCAGCCCACCGGCAACCAGGGGATACCCGGCAGGGACTACACGCAGCCGGACTACGATTTCGATGGCGACTTCATCCCGAACCGGGTCGAATACAAGCAAAGCGACAGGACCAAGCCGTGGGTGTTCACGGGCCATGACCCGGCCAAGGATTGCACTTACGACTGGCAGAACGCCAACTCGCAGACACCCGGGAAGCTCGGAAACGTGTTTGATGACCTGGAAGAGCTGAACTGCCGCATGCACACGCACCAACGGGGAGAGCGTCGCAGAGACTGGGGCAATCCGGGAATGAATCACAAAACGGACGACAAGTACGACGATTAAAGGAGGTCACGCATGAAACGGTTACTAAGGGTAGGTATCGGTCTGGCGGTGCTTGGGGTAGGGCTCGGGGCGCTCAAGATCGCATGGGCCGTGCCGTTCGATGGCCAGGCGGTGCCCGACGCGAAGCGTCTGGGGGAACTTCTGAAACGGCCGCCGGGCGAGCGCCAGATCTCGGCCGAGGAGGTCCAGCGTTGCCTCGGTCTTCTCGCCGCGCCTGCCGGAAGCAGGGAAGGCGGAACCTCGGACCGCAGGATCTGCGCGATGCTTCTCCTGGCCTACGCGACCGACGCGCCCAGCCTGGAGGTCCTTCGGACCGAGGCAGCCGGCGCCGAGAGTGGCGGACCGCTAGAGGGCGTGGCGGCCTATGCCGTGATCTTGCGCGAGCATCGGGCCTGTTCCGAGGAAGACCTGCTCGGCGTCCTCTGTTACCACCTCGGCCTCGCCAAGAATCCCTCGACACGGATGTACCTGGCTAACCGCCTGTGGTCTGATTACGGGGCCAAGGCGGAGTGGGCGATTTACGAAGCGGCCAAGACCGAGACCAACATGCTCGTGAAAGCGGACCTCCTCTACTACGTTTCCCGCACGAAGAACGTGGCGTTGGCTCGGGCGGCCGTCGCGTCCGATTGGAGCGCGTGTGGAGACATTCCGGAAGACTATGCCTACTTACTCTCGCTCATCACGCCGGGGCGGACGACCAGGTACGAGCACATGTTGCGAATAGCCCTGGTGCAGGCGCTGGCCAGGACGGCCGGCGCCGCGCCGAAGGCCCCGTCCGCGCCAAAGCCTCGCGAGTGAACGGGGGCAGGGCAGTTCGAGAAACGATTAATCCTATGGCGCCACTTTGCGCGGCGGGTTTCCGCACCCGCCGCGCACAAGGGTCAAGTGGCGCTGTAGGGCATGGCACGGAAGGGAAATACGATGACTAACGTCACGAGGAAACTTCGCTGGGGGCGTGGGCTTGCCTTGGGGACGCTCGCCGTTCTCCTCGGCGGTTTACCTCCGACGGTGCAGGGCATTCCGTTCGGCGGGGAAGCCTTGCCCGATGTCAAGAAACTCGAGGCGCTCCTCCGCCGGCCGCCCGAACAGCGGCGACTCACGGCTG
>JBAUDW010000244.1:0-22511 GCA_049678285.1 Phycisphaerae bacterium | reverse complement strand
CCCTTCCGCTCCGCTCCAGGCCCGGCCGAACCGTCTCCCCAAAACCCGAAAGTGTCAACCATGTGCCCGGTCTAAAGTGTCAACCATGTTCCCGGTTGCACAGCAGGACGACCGAGCCGGTCATGCGATAGACGAGCCACGGCAGCGCGACGCCCTGCATCCAGGTCCCGATGAGCGAGACCCCCTGACCGACGAAGAAGAGCCGATAGTTCCGGTTCCTCAGGGCGCGGAGCATTTTTCACGCCTCGCCCGGGCTGGTGGGGGCCGCGGAAGCATGTGCCCCCGGCTCCACTCGGAGGCGCACGATCCGCCGCTCCTCGGCCTCCAGGACCGTGATCCGGAGACCCTGGTGCTCGAGCACTTCTCCTGCCTTCGGGATGTAACCGAGGCGCGAGAGGACGAATCCGCCGATCGTCTCGTAATCCTCGTCCTCCGGCAGGTCAAGGGACAACTCGTCGTTCAACTCGTCGATGTGGGCGCGGGCCTCGACCTCCCAGGTGCGCGGGTCGATCCGGCGGATGGGGACGGGGGCCGCTTCCTCATATTCGTCGGCGATCTCGCCGAAGATTTCCTCGATGAGGTCTTCGATGGTCACGAGGCCCGCCGTCCCGCCGTACTCGTCCAGAACGACGGCCATGTGGACCTTCGCGCGCCGAAACTCGGCGAGGAGTTCGTCGAGGCGTTTCGTGGCGGGGATGAACAGGGGCGGCCGCATCACGTCCCGGGCGCAAACCGGGGCGGGCTCGCCTCGCGGCCGCCAGGCCTCGCGGCCTGTCGAGCCCGCGGGCGAAGCGGGCGTCCGTCCGGCGGCTTCGTCCGAGAGGAGGTCCTTGGCGTACAGGATGCCGACGATCGCGTCGATGGTGCCGCCCGTGACGGGGATTCGGCTGTGGCCGCTCCGCACGATCAGTTGCCTGGCCGACTCCGCCGAGGCGTCGGCGTCGATGCTCACGATGTCGGTCCGCGGGGTCATGGTCTCGGTGACGTCGGCCTTCCTGAAGCGGATGACGCCTTCGATCATGTCCTTCTGGTCCTCGTGGAGGGCGCTCTGGCGTTCGCCTTCGCTGACGACGCTGCGGATCTCTTCCTCGATGGGCGACGCCGCCGTGCCCGGCGCGACGCCCGTCAGCCTTCGGACCACGCCGTCCAGCGTTCCGAGGAGGCGCAGGGCGGGGCGGAAGGCGATCCGGCAGGCGTGAAGGGCGGGGAGCGTGGCCGCCAGGACGCTTTCGGGTGCGTAGCGTGCCCAGGCCATCGGGAGGACGCCGCCGAGGCTGACGGCGCCCACGGCCGCCAGGATCACGCCGATGAGCCAGCCGAGCGGCGTGCCGAACTCGGCCGAGGCCCAGAGAATGGCCGTCGCCGTCCAGGCCACCAGCGCGAGGGCGTGGAGGAGGGCGGTCGTGCGCACCAGGTCGTCGTGATGCGCGAAGAGGCGGCCGAGTTCCTCCGCCCGGCCTCGACGCTCGAGCACTTCTTCGAGGCGCGCGCGGGAGAATCGGCCGAGGGCGTGGCCGGCGAGCGCAAAAAACATGGCGAGCCCGACCGCAATGATGCCGGACCCGAGCCAGACGTGCGACAAAAAGGGGGCCCTCCTACTGAACAGCCGGACGGGTCGCGTAGATGTTGGCGAACCCGAATTGCTCCAAGAGTGCGTCCTCTCGGCGGTGCATCCGTTCCGCGTCGTTCGGCGTCCGGTCGTCGTAACCGATGAGGTGCAGCAGGCCGTGCACGAGGTATAGCAGGAGTTCCGCCCGGGGGTCGATGTTTCTGGCCTTGGCCTGCTGGAAGGCCATTTCCGCCGACGCGATGATTTCGCCGTTCACCCCGCCGTTGGGCCCGTTGCCCGGCCAGTCCACGTCCTCGAGCGGGAAACTGATGACGTCGGTGTGCCCGTCCTTGCCGAGATATTCCCGATTCAGGTCGCGGATGTGGCGGTTGTCGGTGAGCACAACGCTCAGGCTTCGAGCCGAACGCCCTTCTTCCTTCATCACCCGGCGGAACACCAGGAGAATCAGTTTCTTTTCCAGCGGGATGCAATCCTGCAAGTCCGTGATCTCGATCTTAGCCATGGTCCTTCAGTTCCCCGTGCGACCGGCTTGAATCAAGACTTTACTCGTGTCCTCCATCCGAAGTTCCGTGTGATCGCTCCCCTGCGCCTCTCGCGGGCTCCTGGACCTGGGCGTCGGCCGGCTCCTCCGACGGGTAGGGCACCCGGCCATGATAAACCGAAAGCAGCGCCTTCGTCAAGGCCTCCTCTATTCGGTGCAGGTCGCTCAAGGTCAGGCCGCTGGAGTCCAGTTGACCGTCCAGGAGTCGCTTCATGATCATTTCGTGGACCGTGGCCTGGATTTTCGGTGCGGTCGGCTCCTTCAGGCTCCGCGCCGTTCCCTCCACCGTGTCGGCGAGCATCACGATGGCGGTCTCCGGCGACCGCGGTTTCGGGCCCGGATACCGATAATCCGCCTCCAGCGGCGCCTCGCCGCCTTCCTCCGCGTGTTGGCGCTGGGCCTCGCGGAAAAAGTATTCCACGAGCGTCGTTCCGTGATGCTCGGCGATGAAGTTCCGGATGGGTGGCGGCAGGCCCATGCGGTCCGCCATCTCCAGGCCGTCCTTGACGTGGCTCATGATGACGAGCCGGCTCATGGGGGGCGTCAGGTTGTCGTGAGGCTGATCCTGGTTCTGGAAGTTTTCGACGAAGTAGCGGGGCTTATCGACCTTGCCGATGTCGTGGAAATACGCCCCGACGCGCGCCAGCAGGCCGTTGGCGCCGACGGCCTCGGTGGCGGCCTCCGCCAGTGTCCCCAGCAGGAGGCTGTGGGCATAGGTTCCCGGCGCCTCGATTGCCAGGCGTTTCAGGGCCGGCTGGTTGACGTCGCACAGTTCCAGGAGGCTGATGTTCGTCACGATGCCGAACGCCCGCTCGATGCCGGGCAAGAGGCCCAGCATGACGAACCCCGCCGCCACCCCGCTCGCGCCGTATTCCAGCGACATCCTGAGGATCGGCCACCACTTGGCCGCGCTATACTCCAAGTGCCAGAACGCCAGCGCGTTGGCCGTCAGGAAAAACCCCAGCCCCGCCAGCAGGCCGACCTTGATGAGTTTCGAGCGGTTATTGATTTCCCCCAGCGCGAGGACCGCCGTCGCCGTTCCCACCAGCGCCGTCAGCAGCCAGCCGAAATCGCCCTGGATCGCCAGCGTCACGACGAGTGCGAGCGTCCACGCCAGCCCGAGCGCGAAACGCGGGTTGTACGCGACGGCCACGACGAGCGCCGCCGTCGTCAGAAGGAACGTCGAGAAGGCGAGCGGCCAGTTCGCCTGGGCCGCCAGTTTCGACCCGCCCAGGACCACGAGGCACAAGAGCCCCAGGATGAGGCTTCGCCCGGTCGAGCGGGCCACGTTCGGCTGAAAGCGCGAAATGGCCGCCGCCTGGAGCGCGAGCACCAGCGCCAGCGCCGCCGCCACCCCCGCCCAGACCAGCGCCTTGCGGAGCCAACCCAACTCGGCCTGGTACGCCGACGACTCCTGCGCCAGCAGCCTCAAATGCTCGTCCCCGATGATCGTCCCCGCCTGGACGAGCGTGGTGTTTTTTTTCCAGGGGATGCGGATGGGTTCGATTCGCCGGCGTGCTTCGGCCCGGCGGTTCTCGGTTTCGGCGGCCTGGAACAGAAGCGTCGGGCCGAAGCGGGCGGCCATCGACCCCGCGAGCCGGCGCACCGCACCATTCCCGAGGACGGCACCGAGCGGCCCTTCGACGAGCGACGCCACCCGGTCCCGGAGGATCCCCGTCTGGGTCTGCACGAGGACGTTCTGGAGCGGAATTTCTCGCTCCCCGTCCGCCAGGAGCACCGTGATCGTCAACTCGTGGCCCTGGAGGGGCCTGAGGCCTTCCGGCAGGAGTCCGGAGGGGAGTTTGGCGTAGACGTCGCGGCTGTCCTTGCCGCGGTCGCTCGCCCGCTGGTGGTCCGCTTCGCTCAGGATCGCCAGGCTCGCCGGGTCCGCCAGCGCGTCGGCTGCCCGGGCGATGGCCTCCTGAACCCGCGCCAGGTTCTCCGCCTCCGCGCCCGCCTCGGCGGACTCGCCTGGCGAGGCCGACGGGCCCAGCGCTTTCTTGATCGCCTCGAACAGTTCCGCGTCCACGCCCCACGCCGTCCGCAGCGCCGCGTCCACCTGGTCGATGGTCTCGGCCCCCTTGACCGCCTCGACGAGGGCCAGCAGGCTGTCCTTGAGGGTCGTGATCGGTTGATTCGTGGGCCGGTACACGCCCGGCACGCGGTAGGCCGCCAGGTCGCGTGCGTCGCTCGTGACCGCCTCGTCCACGTAATCGAAGTCCGCGCGCGCGATGATCGGGTAAGCGGTCGTCTCGCCTTTGCGGACGCCGAGGGGGGCGTGCGGCAACTGGATGACCAGGAGCGCCGCCGCGAGGAGCCCCGCGAGGACGACGAGTTGTTTCAGGGTCTGCGGCGAGCGGAGCCGATCCCGCCAGCCCTCCTGGCCGCCGGCGCGGCGGGCCCGCGCGGTCCTGGCGTTGCGCTCGGTGCGCCGCGCTCCGGCCTCTCGATGGTTTCCGGGCGTCCTCATGGCTCCTCGGGCGGTCGGCGGTGGCTGCGGTCGCGGCTGCGGTCTTCCGCCCCCCGCTTGCCGCGCTCGTACGCGTTCACGATCTCCTGCACCAGTCGATGGCGGACAATGTCCCGCCGCGTCATCTCGTGGAACTCGATGCCGTCGATCCCCGACAGTTTCTCCCTCGCGTCCACCAGGCCGCTCTTCGTTCCTTCCGGCAGGTCGACCTGCGTGATGTCGCCCGTGACGATCATCTTGGAGCGCATCCCCATCCGCGTCAGGAACATTTTCATCTGGGCGGTCGTCGTGTTCTGCGCCTCGTCCAGGAGGATGGTGGCGTCGTTGAGCGTCCGGCCTCGCATGTACGCCAGCGGGATGATCTCGATGACGTCCGTCTCCATCAGCGCCCGCACCTGCTTGAAGCCCATCATGTCGTGCAGGGCGTCCAGCAGCGGCCTCAGGTACGGGTTGACCTTCGCCTCCAGGTCGCCCGGCAGGAAGCCCAGCCGTTCCCCCGCCTCGACCGCCGGCCGCACCAGCACCACGCGCTGGATCTGGCCCTTCTTGAGGGCCTGGACCGTCATCGCCACCGCCAGGTACGTCTTGCCCGTCCCCGCCGGGCCGATGCAGAAAACCAGGTCGTTCTTCTCGATGGCCTGGCAATAGGCGAGTTGGCCGGGCGTCTGCGGCCGGACCGGCCGGCCCGACGTATAGACCTCGATCGCCAAAGCCTCCGGTCCGCGGCCGGAGCGGGCCACCGCGTCGATCACCTGCTGGACCTCGCGCTCCGAGACGACCTGCCCGTCCGCCGCCATCCGGTCCAGTTCCTCCAGGACGGTTTCGGCCTGGCGGACCGCCTCGGCGGCCCCGGCCAGGCGCAGGATTCCTTCGCGCGCCGCCACGCGCACCGCGAACGCCTCGCGCACCATCCGGAGGTGCTTGTCGCGCGAACCGAAGACGAGGCGGCGATATTCGCCGCTGGCGAGTTGGAAGGTTCGTTCCATGCCGTTGCCGACCCCGGGAAGGGCGCCTGCCGGGACGCGGGCCCGGAAAAGCCCATTATCCGCCTCAGGCCTCACCGGTCAATACCACAAGCAACAGGTACGCCACCGGCCCGGCCGCCAGCATCGAGTCCATGATGTCCAGCACCCCCCCGAAGCCGGGAACCCGACCGCTGTCTTTCACCCCGCATCCGCGCTTGACGAGGCTTTCCGCCAGGTCTCCCAGGACACCGGCCGTCGCCACCGCCAACCCGAAGATGAGCATCTGCCACCACGCGAAGCCGCACCAGCCCACGCCGATTCCGATCGCGGCCCCGATCCCCACCGCCAGCGCCCCGGCCATCCCCTCGACCGTCTTGGCGGGGCTGAGCGTCGGCACGAGTTTCCGCCGGCCCACCAGGCTCCCCACCGTGTACGCCCCGACGTCGCTCCCCTTGACCGTGCCCAGGAAGAGGGCCAGGTACATGAGGCCCTCCTTCGAGTCGCGCGAAAGGAACCGGATCTTGGCCAGGAACACGCCCAGCAGCCCCACCGTCAGGACGACCATGACGGTCCAGCCGACGCTCGCTAGGGCGCGGCCCATGTCGCCGCCGGACCGCGCGACGCGGAGGATCTCGGCCACAAACGACGCCAGCAGGAGCCCGACAATTACGGCCCCGTACGGCAGGAGTCCGCCGCTATGGAGCCAGTCGAGGCGGGAGAGCCAATAAAGCGGTCGGGTCCAGTCGCGGCATTGGATGCAATAACCGGTATAGGCGCCGGGTTGGCTGTAGATCTCCAGCCACACGGCGGCCACCATCAGCACGATGAAGACAACCGCCGTGGCAGGTTGGCAAGGATGTGCCTTGACCCGGAGCATCCGGACGAATTCCAGGCCTCCGATCAGCAAGGTGGCCAGCAGGAGGATCCAGAACCCGGGGGCCATGGCCGCGTTCAGTTGCAGGTCTATTGGAACATCGCCCACAAGGACCGCCGCTACTCCCGCGACCAAGCCCGTGCCGATGGCGATTCGCGTGATCGTCGGGTTCATGGCGGACCGCCTTGCGGCCCCAAGCCGCCGAAGCGGCGCTCGCGCGACGCGTAGTCCCGCATCGCCGCGTGCAACTCCGCTTCCTTGAAGTCCGGCCACAGCGTCTCGGTCACGTACAATTCCGCATACGAGATTTGCCACAGAAGAAAGTTCGACAGCCGCATCTCGCCCGCCGTTCGGATAACCAGGTCCGGGTCCGTCATCCCGGCCGTGTAGAGCGCCCCGGCGACCGTCTCCTCCGTGATGGCGTCCGGCTCGAGCAGGCCGTCCCGCGCGCGCCGCGCCAGGTCGCGCGTCGCATCCGCGATCTCCTGCCGGCCGCCGTAATCGATCGCCGCGCACAGCACGAGGCCCGCGTTCGCCGCCGAGTCCGCCGTCAGGCGGTCTATCTCGGCCAGCGTCTCCGGCGGAATGCGGTCCCGCCGGCCGATCACCACGAAGCGCACGTTGTTCTCCAGGACCGTCGCCCGTTCCTTCGACAGTTGCCGGCGCAGTTGTTCCATCAGGAACCGGACTTCGTCCGCCGGACGCCGCCAGTTCTCGCCCGAAAACGCATACAGCGTCAGTTGCTCGAGGCCCAGCCGGGCCGATTCCTCGACGATCCGGCGCGCCGCCTGACCGCCCCGCCGGTGTCCTTCGACCCGCGGCAATCCACGTTTGCGCGCCCACCGCCCGTTCCCGTCCATCACGATGGCGACGTGGCGCGGCCAGCGGTCGCGCGGCACGTCGGCGAGCGCGTCTGGGATGTAAACTTCCTCTGCCATCCCTGTCCCCACCAACTCCCCGTGACCCGACCGCGCCTCGCGCCTTTCGAGCCGGCGGCGGAAGCCGCCGGCCCTATTCCCTGCCGTGGCACGTGCCACGGCCGATGAGGATGACCCGCCGCTCCCGCGGCGGGCTCGAACTGCCGCATTAATCGCGACGGATGGTTTGGCTCCGGTCCGGGCCTACGCTGATCATCCTCACAGGCGCGCCGACCAATTCCTCCGCGCGCTCCACGTAGTCGCGGGCCGCCTTCGGCAACTCCTCGAACGACCGCGCCCCCGAGATGTCCTCTTTCCACGGCTCGATGGTCTCCAGGATCGGCTCCGCCTCCGCCAGCACCTGCGGGTCGTCCGGAAACGTCTCCAGCCGCTTCCGCCCCACGCGGTACCCCGTGCAGATTTTAAGTTCCGCGAGGCCGCCCAGGACGTCCAGGAGCGTGATGACGATCCCGTCCAGGCCGTTCAGCCTCGCCGAGTACCGGATCGCGAACGCGTCCAGCCAGCCGCACCGTCTCGGCCGGCCCGTCGTCGTCCCGTACTCGTTGCCCTGCTCGCGGATCTGGTCGCCGATCGCGTTCACGAGTTCCGTCGGGAACGGCCCTTCGCCCACCCGCGTCGTGTACGCCTTGACGACGCCCAGCACCTGGTCGATCGCGCGGGCCGGCACGCCCGTGCCCGGCCAGACGCCGGCCGTCGAGGCGTTCGAACTGGTGACGTACGGATATGTCCCGTGGTCGATGTCCAGCAGCGTCCCCTGGGCGCCCTCGAAGAGGATCCGCTTCCCCTCCGCCAGGGCGTCCAGCAACAGAGCCGTCGTGTCGGCTATCAGGGGGCGGACCTCCTCGCCGTAGGCGGCATATTCCCGCCAGACGGCGTCGGCGTCGAGCGGCTCGGCCCCGAACACGCCCGTGAAGAGACGGTTCTTCGCCGCCACGATCCGGCGGACCTTCGGTTCCAGGTGCTCCGGCCTCAGGAACTCGCCCGCCCGGATGGCGTGCACCCGGTTCGCCTTCTCCGCGTACGCCGGGCCGATCCCCCGCAGCGTCGTCCCGATCTTGCCTTTCCCCTCGTGCTTTTCCGAGAGGGCCTCGATCCGCTTGTGCCACGGCCAGATGGTGTGCGCCCGGCTCGACACCTTGAGGCGCTCCCTCAGCCCCGGCGCCACCCCCTCGTGCCGCTCGATCTCCTCCAGCAGCACCTTCGGGTCCACCACCACGCCGCCGCCGATGACGCACTGGACCTGCTCGTGGAAGATGCCGGACGGCACGAGGTGCAGTTTGTACGTCTCCCCGCCGAAGGCGACGGTGTGCCCCGCGTTGTTGCCCCCGTTGTACCGGACCACCAAGTCGTGCTCGCCGGCCAGGAGGTCCACGATTTTGCCCTTGGCCTCGTCGCCCCACGTCAGGCCCACGACACAGGTGTTTCCTCGGGTCATCACGTCCGCCAATCTCCCTTAGTGCCCCCGTCGGCGCAAACCGCCGGCGCTGCCCCTTCCCGAGGCACGCGCCGTTCGCCTAGCCTATCCGCCCCCCCAAGCGCGTTCCAGCGAAAAAGGCCGTCGGCCACCCAGCGCCGACCCCACGCGCGCGGGTGGGCATGCGTGGACCACGGTCGACGCACGCCACGAATCACCCAACGCGTGTGTGGCACGGCCGGTCTTGCCCGGCCGTGCTTCTACCGCCCGCTTTCCCTCAAGTGATTTCCGACTTCAGACGATAATCTTCGCCAGAGGCTGTGGGTCAACCCCGACTTGTTCGGGGGCAGCCTGCCTTGAAGGATCCGGGCAACGGCGAGCCCGGATCCTCTTTTTTTTATCATCCGCCCCGGCTCGGAAGTGAACCGAAGAAAGACGAATGCCGAAACCCGAATGCCGAATCAAGCCCGAAATTTACCCGCCAGTGGCGGGTCCGAATGACGAAGGCTCGTCACCCATCGCCCCTACCGCGACGGCCGACCCCGCGCGGTTTGGTCATTGCTGTTTGCCGTTTGTCGTTTGATTCGTCATTCGGGTTTCGTCATTCGCCATTCCATTCACGGTTCAATCAGCGCCTTGATGATCCCATCCTCGTACTTCTCCATCAACTCAAACCCCTCGGCCGCGTGCTCCAGGTCGAACCGGTGCGTGACGAAACTCGCGATGTCCGCCCGCCCGCTCACGACGAGTGCCAGCGCCTGCCTGATCGTCCCCCGCGATCGCCTCGTGAACACCAGGCTCAACTCCTTCCGCCGAGCCTCGTGCGGATCCACCGGAATCGTGTCCTCCTCCGCGATGCCGACGCACGCCACCCGCGCCCCGATCGCCGCGACCTGGATCGCCTGCACCACCCCCGCCACTCGGTTCGTGCACTCGAACACCAGGTCCGGCCCGTGCCCGTCCGTCAGCCGATTCATCGCCTCCGCTGGGTCTTCCTTCCCGACGTGGATCGTCGCGTCCGCCCCCAGCCGCTTCGCAATCGCCAACCGGTAGTCCACCACCTCCGTCACGATCACCCGGGCCGCGCCGCCCGCGCGGGCCACCTGGAGGCACCCCAGCCCGATCGACCCCGCGCCCACCACCGCCACCGTCTCGCCCGGGCGCGTCCCCACCAGGTTCGCCGCGTGCACCGACACCTGGAACGGCTCCAGCATCGCCGCCTCCGCCAGGCTGAGCGTGTCCGGCACCGGGAAGCATTGCGACGCCTCCAGCACCGCGTACTCGCACATCAGGCCGTCCACCGGCGGCGTGCTGAGGAACTTCACCTTCGGGCACAGGTTCGGCCGGCCCGTCAGGCACCACTCGCAATGCCCGCACGAGTGCGCCGGCTCGACCGCCACACGCTGGCCCACCGCCAGGCCCGTCACCCCTTCGCCCAGGCCCGCCACTTCGCCCGCGCCCTCGTGGCCCGGAATCTGCGGCCCCTCGATCACCTGGTTCCCGATACGCCCGTGTGAGTAGTAATGCACGTCCGACCCGCACACGCCGACCGCCCGCACGCGCATCAGGACCTGTCCTCGGCCCGGCTTCGGCTTCGGCCGCTCCTCCACGCGAAGGTCGTGGATTCCGTGCAACACGAGGGCTTTCATTTCTTCCTGCCTTTCTTTCGGGTGCGTGCGGCCCCGGGTTTCCTAACGGGCGGTCTGGTCTTCCTCGCCCCCGTCGCGGGGACCTTGCACTCGGCCAACTCGCCGAACCGCCGCGCAATCGCCAGCGCCGGGTCGAGCGGCACCTCGACCGGCCGGACGTCCTTCGGTATCGCAATCGTCGGCGCCGGCCGGAGACGCTTGCCCTCGAAGTTCGGCAGCCACTGGGCCTCCGCCCGCAGCAACTCGGCTGTCATCTCGCGCGCCTCCCGGAGCGTCAGGACCGCGCTTGTGAGCGGGTCCACCGCAATCGCCTGCATCGCCCGCTCCGGGTCGCCCGCCAGCGCCGCCTCCACCGTCAACTCCTGCACCGCGACGTTCGAGCGGTTCAGCGCCGCGCACCCGGCCGGCAGGTCGCCCACACGCTCCGGATGAAATCCCCGCCCGTCCACGAACACCGGCACCTCGACGCAGCAGCCCGCCGGCAGGTTCGTGATGTACCCGTCGTTCCGCACGTTCCCGTTCAAGCGGAACGGCACGTCGGTCTGGTGCGCCTCGAGGATGTACGAGCAGTACTCGACGCTCCGCCCGCGGATCTTCGGGTCCTCCGCCGCCAGGTAATCCACGTCCTCGTATTTCTCCTTCAGCATCGTGGAGTAGCGGTAGTACGCCCCCGACGCCCCGCCGAAGTCCGGCTGGTCGCAGTAAAGGTCCATGGCCCGCTTGTGGCTGCGGAACCACGGCAGGTACTCCGACAGGTGCCCCGTGCTCTCCGTCATGAAGTACCCGAAGTGCCGCATCACCTCGCACCGCACCTTCTCGTTCACATAGTATTCAGGCTTCTCGATCTGTTCGCGCAAGATGGGATTGAGGTCACGCCCGTCGCGCTTGTCCCTTAAGCGAAGGAACCACGCCATGTGGTTGATCCCCGCCGCCAGGAAATCGATCTCGCCCTTCGGCACGCCGACGTATCGGCTCACCAGGTCGAGCGTCGTCTGCACGCCGTGGCACAGGCCGATGAACTGGACGGCAGCCGACCCCCCCAGCGCCGCGCACACCGCACCCATCGGATTGACATAGTTTAAGAGCAGCGCCTCCGGGCAGAGCGCCTCCATGTCGCGCGCGATCTCGACCATCACCGGGATCGTCCGCAGCGCCCGCATCACGCCCCCCGGCCCGAGCGTGTCGCCGATGCACTGGTCCACGCCCCAGCGCAGCGGGATCTCGTAATCGGAGCGGAACGCCTCCAGCCCGCCCACCTGCAGCGTCGCGATGACGTAGTCCGCGTCCTGGAGCGCCTCGCGCCGGTCCAGCGTGGACCAAACGCTCGCCTCACACCCGTTCGCGCGGATCACGCGCTCGACGAACCGTTCCATCTGCGCGAGTTTCGGTCTGGTGCGGCTCATGAGGCGGATTTCCGCGCCCCGGAGGGCCGGCGTCGCCAGGATGTCCATCGCGAGGGTCTTCGCGAACACCAGGCTTCCCGCCCCGATCATCGCAATTTTCGCCATCGCCCGCTCTCCTTCGCTGGTCCTCGTTCACTGCGCCGCTCGCTGGCCCGCCTCCGCCAAGGCTTCGGCGGGTAAACGCTCGCGGCTCAGTTTTTTCTCATTGCGCGTCCCGCGTTTGTTTTCGTCTCACGGCTAACCACGCGGCTGTGTTGTTGTCCGTGGCCGTCAGTTCCGCGTTCCGCGTTTGTCAAAACTCCGTCGCCCCCGTGAACTGCACCCCACGGACCCGCACCGTCGGCACGACGTACGGCCCGCGCACGCGCACGAGCCGCCGCGACGCCCCGTCCATCCGCCCCAGCGCCTCCAGCACGTTCTGGGTATACCGCAGGTTCCGTACCGGAGCCACGATTTCCCCGTCCTCCACCAGGAACGTCCCGTCCCGCGTCATCCCCGTCAGGATCGTCTTCATCGGGTCCAGGATGTTCGTGTAATGAAACCGCGTCACCACCAGGCCGCGCTTCATCTCCGCGACCAGTCGCCGCGCGCTCGATTCGCCGCCCTTCAGAAATAAGTGCATCGGCAGGCACTCGCCCGCGCTCGTCGCCGGCAGGGCGTGCCCCGTCGAACGCCGTTTCCCCAGTCGCCGCGCCACCGCGTAGTTCGTCGCCACCGCCTTCGCCATGCCGTCCTCGATGAGCGCGAGCCGACGTTTCGGCATCCCCTCGTAATCGAACGCCTGCGGAATCGTCCGCCGGTCCAGCCCGTTGTCCCAGATCGTGACCGCTTCGCCCGTCACCTTCTCGCCCATCCGCCCCGCAAGCGGGCTACGACCCTCCTCCAGCGCCTTCCCGCTGAACGCCATCCATGCCAGGTGCTCCAGCCACTCCGCCACCGCCGCCGGCTCCAGCACTACGTCGTATCGCCCCGGCGGAAGCGCCCTCGGCCGCCGGCTCCTGACCGCCACCCGCGCCGCGCGCCGGCCGATCGCGCCCGCGTCCACCTCCCCGATCCGCGTCGAGGCGCCCTCCGCGTAGCCCGACCCGTCCTCGCGCGTCGCCACCGCGTGGACCGTCGCCTGCGTCTGGCTCCCCGCCGCCGCAACGCCTCGCGAGTTCGCCACCGCCAGCACCCCGTCGTCCGTCCGGACCGCCCCCGCCGCCTCGCATCGCTTCGCCCGCGCCGCTGCGATGATCGCCCCCGCCAGGTCCGCCCGCCGGTCCGCCGACGCTTCCGCCGTCGCCTCGTCCCACGCATCCACGGCCTTGACGGGCTGCGGTCCCGGCAAGCCCGGCCAATCCGCCGACGGTTCCGACGCCCGCGCGATCGCCAGCGCCGCCTCGCGCGCCGCGTCCAGCGCCTCCGCCCGCAGGCTCGACGCCGTCGCCACCCCGATCCGCTTCCCCGCGACGACCCGCACCACCGCCCACGCCTCTTCCGCTCCGACGTTCTGGTGGATTCGGTTCGCGCTGAACCGCGTCAGCATCGCCCGCCCCTCGGCCAGGAGCACTTCCGTCTCGTCTGCCGGACTCGTCCGCACCAGCCGCTCCGCCGTCTCCAGCAGCCGCGATTCCCGATCCGCCGGCCTCATGCCTTCACCCCCACCCGCACGCCGCGGAACCGCGCCGGCGACACCCCGTGCCCCACCCGCGCCGTCTGGCCCGGTTCGCCTTTGCCGCAGTTCGGCGTCCCCCACAGCCGCCACGCCTCCGGTCCGCACACCGCGTCGCACGAGCCCCAGAACTCCGGCGTCAGGCCCGTGTAGTTCGCGTTCTTATACATCTGTCCCAGCCGCCCGCCGCGAATCTCCCGGCACATTTCGACGCCGAACTGAAAATTCAGCCGCTTCTGGTCGATCGACCACGACTTGTTCGTCATCATCAGCAGGCCGTCGTCCGTGTCCGCGACGAGGTCTTCCAGGCGCCCCGCCGCGCCCGGCTCCAGGTTCACGTTCGTCATCCGCACCAGCGGAATCCGGTTCCAACCGCTCGCCCGCATCGTCCCGCTGCTCGTCCGCCCGATCGCCGGGGCCGTCTCCCGGCTCGTGAGGTATCCGACGAAAATGCCCGCCTCGACGATCGGCGTCCGCTGGGCCGGCACGCCCTCGTCGTCGAACCCGAACGTCCCCAGCCCGCCCGGCACGGTCGCGTCCGCCGCGATGGTCACTTGCTCCGACCCGTAGCGGAACGTCCCCAGTTTGTCCGTCGTCAGAAACGAATCGCCCGCGTACGAAAGTTCCATCCCCAGCACGCGGTCCAGTTCGATCGGGTGCCCGCACGATTCGTGCACCTGGAGCGCCAGTTGCCCGCCGTCCAGAATGATCGTCCGCTTCCCCTCGGGGCAGGGCGGGGCCGCCAGCAGCGCTTCCGCCTCCTTGGCTACGCGCGGGGCCTCGGCCGCCAGGTTCATCGCCTCGACATATTCCCATCCGCCGGTCGCAAAGTTCCCGCGGAAACTGTTCGGATACGACCGGACCTGGAGGTCCCCGCCTCCGATGGCCGTCGCCGCAATCCCGCCGCCCGTCTGCACGATCCGCTGCTCGATCCGCGCCCCTTCGGTCGATGCAAACGCCTGCCGCATCTCGTACGCCGCGCTGAACGCCTCCGCCAACTTGACGTTCGGCCCCCTCATCGCCCGCGACGCCCCCGTGAGGAGTGCTAACTTTTCTTCCAGCGGCACGGCGAACGGGTCCTTCGCCGTCGGCGTCTCGTACCGCGCCTCGGCCGGCGCGACCGGCGCCAGGTGCACCGCCTCGCCCCGCAGCCGCGCGCTCGCCCGCGCGATCTTTAGCGCCTCGCCCACCACCGCCTCGACCGCCTCACGCGCGAGGCGATGCGACGCGAAAAATCCCCACGCCCCGTCCACCAGCACCCGCACCCCGAACCCCGCCGACCGGTCCGCCGTCACCTGTTCCGGCCGGCCGTTCTTGACGGCAATCGTCTCGTGGCGGTCCTCGCGCACCCGGACGTCGCCATAGGCGACGCCCAGCCCCGCCATCACCTCGCACGCCCGCTGGGCCAGTTCCTTCACGCCTTTTCGCTCCGCGCCGGTCTCTTCTCCTCTTCCGAGCCGGCGGCGGGAGCCGCCGGCTACGTTCCCTACCCTGGCACGGGCCACGGTAGGGAACCTGACCGCCCGCTTCCGCGGGCGGCTCGAACGACTTCGCGCCCCTTGGTCATTGTCGTTTGCCTTTTGCCGTTTGCCGTTCCCACCTCCCCCGCGCGGGGGAGAGGGCGAGTATACGCTCCCCCGCGCTTTTCTTCAAGCGCGCCCCGCCTCAAGGGAGATTCTAGAAGCAGAGCCCCGACCCGTCGGGAGCCGGGAGGTCCTGCGCCTTGACACCCCTGGCCGTCCATTTCGCCGTCCGCCCGGTTCTGCCGCTCTTCTGGTGCGCCCTGGTCGCGGCCGTCTTCGTCGCCCTTGTCGCCCTCATTCTCTGGCGCCGCCGACCCCAGGTCTCGCCTCGGAGGCAAAAGGTCCTCCTCGTCCTTCGCGCCTCCGTCGCCCTTGCCGTCGTCCTCTTGCTCTTCCGCCCCGAGATTTCCTGGCAAACTCGCCGCGCCGTCCCCGGCCAGGTCGCCTTCCTCCTCGACGCCTCCCGCAGCATGACCATCCGCGACGCCGATCAACGCCCCATCTTGAGCGCAGCGAAAGGTGGGGACTCCGAGCCGGGTGCCACTGGCGGCCCTTCGGCCTCGCTCAGGGCGGGCTTGCCCGCCAGTGCTTCCGCCGAACCCCTCTCCCGCGCCGACGCCCTCCGCCGCGCCTTCCTCGACGCCGCCCAACCCTGCGCCGACCTCGCGCGCCGCGCCGTCGTCCGCTCGTATGCCTTCGGCGCCCGCCTCCGCCCCGCCGCCAACTTCGCCCCCGACCCCGTTGACCCGCGCACCGACCCCGGCGAAGCCCTTGCTCGTTTAGCCGACCGCGCCCCGCCGGCGCTCCTGGCCGTCGTCCTCGTCGGCGACGGCGCCGCCAACCGGGCCGCACGCGGCTCGCCCGAGTCCGCCGCCGCCCGATTGCTCGAGCGCGGCATCCGCATCCACGCCGTCGCCGTCGGATCCCCCGAACCTTCCGACCGCGTCCGCGACGTCGCCGTCCGCGACCTGCGGTGCCCCCAGCGCATCTTCGTCGGCAACCGGCCGGAGGTCCGCGCCCGCGTCGCCGCCCTCGGCATGAAAGGCCGGCCCGTCCGCCTCGTCTTGAAGGCCGACGGCCGCGAAATCGCTCGCCAGGACTTCACCCCCGACGCTCCGAGCGCCGCACGCGAGGTCGTTTTCACGCCCACCCTCGCCGACCCCGGCCTCGTCCGACTCGAACTCGAAGCCGAGCCGGTCGAAGGCGAACTCGTCGCCGAAAATAATTCCGCCGCCACCCTCCTCCGCGTCGAGGAAGGCGGCATCCGCGTCCTCTATCTCGACGGGGCCCTCCGGCCGGAAGGAAAGTTCCTCGCCCGCGCCCTCGCCGACGCCGACGAAATCGACCTCGAACGCCGCGTCCTCGTCGGGCCCGGCGCACCAGCCGCCGCACCCAACCCCGACGACCTCGAGCGCTTCGAAGTCGTCGTCCTCGGCGACTTATCGCCCGCCGCCGTTCCCACGGCGACGCTCGCGCGAATGGCGGAGCGCGTCCGCGCGGGCCGCCTCGCCCTGGTGGCCCTCGGCGGCTCGCTGGCCTTCGGCGCGGGCGGATGGGACAAAACCCCCGTCGCCGATCTTCTGCCCTTCGCCATCCGCCAGGGCGACGCCCGCGTGGCGGCTCCCTTGCGATTCGTCCCGACCCCCGCCGGCCGCCGCCACTTCATCCTCAACCTCGACGCCGCCCCTTCCGCCGTTCAATCCGCAATTTTACCCGCCGAAGCTTTGGCGAAGGCGGGCCGCAATCCGCCGGGTGCCACTGGCGGCCCTTCGGCCTCGCTCAGGGCGGGCTTGTCCGCCAGTGCTCCCTCCGTGCCCGGGGACGCCTTTGCCAAACTCCCCGCCCTCTCCGGCGCCAACATTGTCGGTCCGCTTCAGCCGGGCGCCGTCCTCCTCGCCGCGGCGCCCGATCCCGGCGCGCCGGGACTCCTCGCCGTCCGCGACACGGGCCTGGCGCGCACCGCCGCCTTCACCGCCGACTCCACTTGGCTCTGGGTCCTGTCGGCCGCCGACCCCCAGGGTCCCGATCGCCACGCCCGTTTTTGGCGCGGCCTCGTCCTCTGGGCCGCCCGGCGCGACGAAGCCGCGCCCGGACGCGCCGACCTGGCGGTCCTCACCGACCGTCTCCGCTATCATCTCGCCGATCCCGATCCCGGCGCGCCGGGACTCCCCGCCGTCCGCGCGACCGTCTATGCTCGCGCGGCCGACGACGTGCCGCGGCTTCGCCTCACCGTGCCCGCCGGTTTGGTCCGCGACGTCGCCCTCGTCGCCGCCGGCCCGGGCGAACCTGTCCGCCGTAGCCTTGGCGAAGGCGAATGGCACGCCGACCTCCTCGCCGCCCACCCGGGAACCTACCGCCTCGAGGTCGAGGCCACCGTCGCCGGCCGGCTCAAAACCGCCGAAACCGAGTTCATCCTTCGGGAGCAGGATTTCGAAATGACGACGCTCCTGGCGGACCACGATGCTCTGCGCCGGACCGCCGAGGCGGGCGGCGGCTCGTTCCGCACGATTGATGGTCTCGGCGACCTTTTGGAGGAACTCGCGGGCGCCGACATGCAGGTCTTCGAGCCCGTCGAGCGCCGCCGGCCCCTCGCCTCCGGCCGGGTGTTTTTGGCGGTGGTGGTCGCGCTCCTGTCGGCCGACTGGCTCCTCCGCCGCCGCTGGCTCCTCGCCTAGCGCTCCCCGCCCCCCCTCCCCGCCCCGGCGGGTAAACCTTACGGTCGGGGCTAGCCAGGCCGCTCGCCTTTCAATCCGCACTCCTTCTAACCCCTTCCCCATCAAGCACTTACGTCCCGAGCAGGGTCGAGGGGCCGAAAACCCCCCCTTTTCCCATTTGACTTCGCCGAATTCTGTGGTATACTTCTATGGAGTTTAGGGGCTTGCGAACCGCGCAGTGCGGGAGCAGCCCCTTTTTGTTTGGGACACTTCTTAGGTTGGATCCTGGCGCGGGGCCGGGGTCGCCGGACGAAGGGGCAGGAGGGAGGCCGAATCACGTCCACGATTCGGGCTGAATGCACATCCCTTCACAATTCGCAAAGGGGCCTGTGATGAAAACCCGAACAAGTCTGATTCTCTGCGCCTTGGCCGTCCTCGGCCTCGTCGCCGTCCAGCCCGCCCAGGCGGCGCTCGTGGCGTATTACGATTTCGACGAGGCCTCGGGCACCACGTTCGACGATTCCGCGGGCGGATACGACGGCACCGTCGTGAGAGATGACTGCCTGGGGGCCGAGGGAAAATTCGGCTACGCCTTCCGGCACTACGGCGGTGACGGAAGCAGCACAGGAGTCGTACCGAGCGACATGATCAGCGACAACAGCCTCGACGGGGCCAACGCCCGCACGTTCTCGATGTGGTTCAACAAATCGGATTGGTACCTAGGTGACGACCCAGGCATACAGTTGATCAGTTATGGAACCGTAGGGGGATATGGGGGGGGGCAGAATGTTGATGCTCTGCCTGCAGGGCTGGCCCATTCCCAACGGCGAACGGCGTATCGTCCCGATGATCCACGAAAGGGGTATCTGGGGCGACAACACCACCGTCGGCGACTTGAACGTATGGAATCACATCGTGCTCGCCTACGATGCCGGCACGAACTTCAAGGCGATGCGCATCTACGTGAACGGCGTACATTTGGGGGCCCCCGTCTCCTACGAAGGAAGTGATATAGTGCTGAATACAGTCGTCGATGCCTTTGGCATCGGCGGCCCTGCGGATGGTGGCTGGAACAACTACGACGGCAGGATTGACGACCTCGGCGTCTGGAACGAGGCCCTCAGCGCCGGCAAGAGCATCGCGATGTTCAACATTTTGTCGCCCAACAGCGAGGCGCTCGGCGATTACACCGTGGACGAAATGAACGCACTGTTCCAGGTCTATGACACCGGCACGCCGCAGATCGTCACCTCCGATGCCGGAATGCTGCAGTGGGAGAAGTTCACCGGCGGTAGCGGCACGGCCGGCGAAGTGACCTACGACGGAAGCGATTACTACGCCTTCTTCGACGCAACCTCCGGCGTAATGACCCCCGAGCCGGCGACGATGGCGCTCTTGGGCCTCGGCGGCCTCGGCCTCCTCCTTCGCCGCAAACGCCGGTAATGTAAAGCAGGCTTGAGACTTGAGGCTTGAGGTTTTGAGCGCGGCGGGTCTTTGCACCCGCCGCGCTTCTCTATCATCCCTCTCCCCTTGTGGGAGAGGGTAGGGTGAGGGGAAAAGAAACCGAGCGGCGTCCCACGGGTCGCCGCTTCTTTTTCACGCGGGTGTGACCGTTTTTCGTGGCATGGTGTTGGCGCTGGGTCGTTAGGAGGCGGCTTCAGCCGCCTTGGCGCCGCGTGAGCGGCGAGTAGACCGGGGCTTTTAGCCCCGGTTCGCAAGCGCGCCAAGAGAGCCTGATGTTTTTCTTTCCCCTCTCCGCCCCGCTGAAAGCGGGGCGGAGAGGGGAAAGAAAAGGAAAGGGAAGGCGGCGATCGGTCACCCCGCCATAAAATGGCGGGGCTACACCCCGCGAACGCGGGGCGAAGGCCCATGAATGGGCCTGACAGCCCATGCCAGGATCCGCGTCCCACATCGGGACGCCGCTTCTTTTCCTGCCCCCGCGCGGAATTCGGGGGACACCCATAACCGTGCCCGGTTCCGCCTTCGCCCCCGGCGCGCCGGGGCTCAGGCGCCGCCCTGAGCCGGCCGAAGGGGCAGACCTCTGCGTTGAAAACACGGCTCAGCGCGAGCCGCGGACGGCGAGCGTCACGGCGTAGAGGTGCGTCCGGGCGGTGATGAAAAGGGTCCGGCGGTCGGGGCCGCCGAAGGTGCAGTTGGCCGGCTGGACGGGCAGGCGGATTTTCCCGAGGAGGCGCCCGTCGGGTCCGAGGATGTGGACGCCGTCGCTCGCCGTCACGTAGAGCCGTCCGTCGGCGTCGCAGCGGATGCCGTCCGGGCCCGGCGGCCGAATCTCCGCGAAGACCTCGCCCCCGGCCAGTCCCGGCGCGCCGGGACCGGTGACGCGGAATCGGCGGATGTGGCTGCGGTTGCTGCTGTCGGCGACGTAGAGGAACTTCTCGTCGGGCGAGAAGCACAGGCCGTTCGGGCGGACAAAATCGTCGGCGACTTGGACGGGTTCCGCGGCGCCGGGGTCGAGACGGAACACGTAGTTCGCGGGCTGTTCCTGCTCGGCGGGCTTGATGCCGTAGGGCGGATCGGTGAACCAGATGGTCCCATCGGACCGGACGACGACGTCGTTGGGGGAGTTGAGTTTCTTTCCTTTGTAGGTCGAGGCGAGGGTGACGACGGTGCCGTCGGGCGCGGTGCGGGTGACGGTTCGGCTGCCGTGCTCGCAGGTGACAAGGCGGCCTTCGCGGTCGGCGGTGTTGCCGTTCGCGTTGTGGGAAGGTTTACGGAAGACGGCGAGTCCCGCGGTTTCGGTCCATCGGTAGAGCGTATCGGCGGGGATGTCGCTGAAAACCAGGATGCCGCCTTCCCACGGGAGCCAGGCGGGGCCTTCGGTGAACTGAAAGGCGTCGCCGAGGAGTCGGACGGCGGCGCCGGGCGCGAGGACGGCATTCATGGCCGGGTCGAGGATTTCGATGCGGGCGCCGGGGGCGGGTTCTTTCTTCTCGGTCAAGGCGGCGTCTCCGCCCAGGAGGGGGTTGAGGGCGAAAGCCGCCGCCAAAGCGGCCGCCGCCAGTGCTCCGACCGCCGGTGCGCATCGCATAGTCGTTCTCCCTGGCATACCGGTCCGCCCGAGGGCGGCAAGAAACGTGGTGCCGAAGGAGGGAGTTGAACCCTCACGACCTTTTGGGCCACAGGATTTTGAATCCTGCGCGTCTGCCAATTCCGCCACTTCGGCCTGCGAGGGAGATTCTATCGGGGCGCCGAGGCGGTGTCAACCGAGGCCGCGGCTGCTCCGGCGACGGCTAAACGTGACGGCGCCACACGACCGTCGCCGTGCCGGCGACGGCTAAACGTTGCGGTCCCGTGCCGTGTTTAGCCGCGGCCGGCACGGCCGCGATCCAAGCCGTCCGAGGTATGGGGATTTCAGCGGGCGTCCCGGCCGAGGGGAAGCGGTGTCACGAAATCCCAACGCTGCGGCGAGAGGCCCGCCGCCGGCGGGTTCGCCTCGACGTACCGGACCGCCGCCCGCAGCGCCTCCTCATCGTTCAGGAACACTTTCCAGCCGCCGCGCGTCCAGGGCGTTCGCTCTAGCCCCAGCGCCCGCGTCGCCCCACCCTTCAACTGATTCACGATGTATTCAATGCGGTGGCGGGACCGTGCGACTACCAAATGCACGTGGTCCTCCATGATGGCACACGCGCGAACCACAAGGCGGAGGCGGCGCACCACCTCGGGGAAAGCCCCGGCGACGGCGGACCGGGCCGCGCCGTCTATGCGAAACACAGGCCGCGCCAGTGCCGGCCGCGCCGCGACATGAAACCGCCGGAGCGTCCGGCGGTCGGGCTGAGGGTTCTGGCGGCCGTAGCGCACCTCGCCGAGGGCCGCCAGTTCAGCGTTGTACACCGCCTCCGAGTAAGAACCGCGCGGATCGTTCGGCAGCCATGAGCCGTAGGTCGTCCAGATGGCGTGGTAGGCGATGATCAAGCGGACCTCCGGACTATCGTCGCCGTGCCGGCGACGGCTAAACGTGACGGCATCGCCACCGCGCTCGCCGGACGCCGGGGCGCGTCAATCGTGCGCGTGCAGGGGCGGAACGGGCCGGCCGTCGTGCGTCACGGCGAGCAGGGGAAAAACGATGTCGCTGACGCAGCAGGGGATCGTGACCGCCAGGACGACGAAGATGAACACGAAGCCCGCCTGATGGAACCAGTCCCCCAGGCCGAAACTGACGAGGTACAGGAGCGAGGCGGCGCTCGAGACGAGGACGTGGGCCGCGTGCGAAAAAAACGTGGCGCGGACGATGTGGTCGGCTGCGAGAAACCCCGTCGCGATGCCGACCACCGTGAAGGGCAGCACGAGTTGCGGGTGCTCCAGGATGCAGATGTGCATCTCCATGGGGGCGCCCAGCAGGAGGCCCGCGAGGTACGGCATGAGGATGTCGCTGATGCCGCAGATGACGATCGCGCCGAGGAGCCCGACAATGCAGGCCTTCCAGAACCGGCGCTCGTATTTCCAGAACATGGCGGTGGTCGCCGTGGCCGAGAAAAGCATGTGCGCGGGGTGGAAGATGTGGAAGAGGTCCTCGAAAGCCGCCGGGAGGCCTCCCGCGACGTTGGCGTAGAATGGCGCACCGAGAAAGGTGAGGATGGCCACCAGCATCATGCCGCCGACGGTTGAGAAGACGGAGAACGGCAAATGGGAGAAGAGTTCCTGTCGCAGGTGGCGCAGGCTCGTCGCCATGAGACCCCCCGATTGGATGGGCGGGACCCTCGCCCGCTTCGCAAAAGATAACCGGAAGCGCCTTCCGGGGTCAAGGCCCATTGCCCGCCGGGCGCCCGTCGCCGTTCCGGCGACGGCTAAACGTGACGGCGCCGGGCGCCCGTCGCCGTTCCGGCGACGGCTAAACG
>JBAUDW010000243.1:0-2491 GCA_049678285.1 Phycisphaerae bacterium | reverse complement strand
CGAGGAGGCTCCTATGGTCCTGGACAGGCAAAACATCCTTTGCGTCACGGTCTGCTTGGCCCTGGCGGGCGCGCTCGCCGCCGGCGGGTGCGAAGACCCCGCCAAACGGTTCAACACCGCCGGCCTCCAGGCCTACTACGCCGGCAAGAACCACAAGGCGCTGTCGGCCTTCGAGGAGGCCATGGCCGTCAACCCCGACGTCGGCGAATACTACTTCAACGCCGCCATGGTCGAGCAGGCGCTCGGCCACCTGGACCGCGCCCTGTTCCTCTACGACATGGCCACCAAACTCGACCCCAGCATCACGCTCGCCTACTACAACATGGCCCGATGCCACGTCGCAAGAGGGTCCCCCGAGCGTGCCCTGGCCGCCCTGGTGACCGGCACGCAGGCGAATCCGTACACGGCCGAGGCGTTCATCAACGTCGCGCGGTTTTACCTGGAGCAGAACGATCTGGAGAATGCGCGGCTGTGGCTGGCCAAGGCCGTCGCCGCCGAGCCCGAGAGCGCCAATGCCCATCGCGAGTACGGCACGCTCCTCGTCCGCCTCGGACGCCGCGACGAAGGCATCGAGCATCTGCGTAAGAGCCTGTCGCTCCAGCCGGTTCAGCCCGAGACGTCGGCCCGAGTCTCCGAAATGGCGCCGACCGGCAGCCAGTTGCCGCCGCCCAAAGCCGAAACCGAATGAGTCCGCTTCCGGTCCACGCGGTTCTGCGACGGCCCGCCGGGAGGGTTGCCTGCAGCCGGCCCCGGCGGAGCTGAAGGCCGAGCCAGGGGCGCGCCGCCGGCGCCCCTCTTCTCCTCGCCGCAATCGCTGCGCCCCTCTTCCTTGCGCGTGAGGTGCGCGCGGTCGTAGTACTAAAACGCCACTTGACCATTTGCGCGGTGGGTTCGCCGCCCGCCGCGGCGGGCTCGGGACGAACGCGCCATGTCGTTCGAGCCGCCCGCGGACCTGTCCCGGCGTAGCCCGAAGGGCGAAGACGGAAGCGGGCGGTCACGTTCCCCGCCGTGGCCCGGGCCACGGTAGGGAACGTCGCCGCGACCTTACGGTCGCGGCTCTTATGCGGTCGCCGTGGGCGTCGCCGGCGAAGTCTTGACGCGTGCCGCGCGCGATGTCACGATATCCCCCCAAGCGGAAAAGGAACCATCATGGCTACGCGATCCATCACGCCCGCCGGCGGTCCCGTCCGCGGGACCGTCCGCCCGCCGGGCTCTAAGAGCCTGACGAACCGGGCGCTGGCCGTCGCCGCCCTCGCCGACTCCAGGACCACCATCGAATCGGCCGGCGTGAATGACGACACGCGCGTCATGGCGTCGGCCCTCGGCGCCCTCGGCATCGAGGTCGAGATGGACGAACCGGCGCGCACGCCTCGCGGCGACGCGGGGCGGATCCGCGTCACCGGCTGCGGTGGCCGGGTGCCCGATGGGCCCAAGGACCTGAACACCGGCGACTCCGGCACGGCGACGCGCTTTCTCACCGCCATGGTCGCCGCGGGACGCGGTCAATACTGCATCGACGGCTCCAAGCGGATGCGCGAGCGGCCCATCCAGGACCTGCTGGACGCGCTGGGGGCGCTCGGCGTCGAGGCCCGCAGCGACGCGGGCACCGGATGCCCGCCCGTCACGATTCGCACCGACGGCCTTCGCGGTGGCGAGGTCGAGGTCCGCGGCGCGACCTCCAGCCAGTTCCTCTCGGGGCTCCTCCTGGCCGCGCCCGCCGCCTCCGCCCCCATCACTATCCGCGTCACAGGGGAACTCGTCTCGAAGCCCTACGTGGACATGACGCTGGCCGTGATGCGCGATTTCGGCGTCGAGGTGACGCGCGAAGGGTATGCGCGGTTCGAGGTGCCCGTGCCAGCGGCGTATCGGGGCCGGCGCTACGCGGTCGAGCCCGACGCCTCGAGCGCGAGTTACTTTCTGGCCGCCGCGGCTGCCACCGGCGGGCGCGTCACGGTCGAAGGCTTGGCGCGCACCTCGGTCCAGGGCGACGCCCGCTTCGCCGACGTCCTCGGCGAGATGGGCTGCGCCGTCGAGTGGTCCGCCGAGGGCGTCACCGTCGCCGGGCCGGAGCATCTGCGCGGCATCCGCATCGACATGAATGCCATGCCCGACATGGTCCTGACGCTCGCGCCGCTGGCGCTTCTGGCCAGGGGCCGGACGGTCATCGAGAACGTGGCCAACCTGCGGGTGAAGGAGTCGGACCGCCTGACCGCCCTGGCCACGGAACTCGGGCGCCTCGGCGCCCGCGTTGAGGCGCATCCTGACGGTCTGACGATCTATCCGCCCCAGGCGGTCCTCTCGGCCGAGGTCGCCACCTACAACGACCACCGCATGGCCATGGGATTCGCGATCGTCGGCCTCCGGGTTCCCGGCATCCTCATCGGGGGGGCGGAATGCGTCTCGAAGACGTATCCGGAGTTCTTCGCGGACCTGGAGTCGCTCGCGGGGTGAAAAATGGGGACGGGAGTCGTTTTCATAAAAAAAGCGGTTT
>JBAUDW010000242.1:0-4427 GCA_049678285.1 Phycisphaerae bacterium | reverse complement strand
GTGCCACACACAGATTTGAAAGCGGCCTCGACGACGTGCCACGAAATGCGGCCACACCCGCTTGAGAGTCCTCGTCGCCGAAACGTTGACTAGGCGGCGAGGTCTGTTATCATTCCATGCCGAACCGCTGAACCGCGCGAGAAAGCACTTTGGCGAAGAAAACCCACTACGTTACGTTCGAGCCGGGCGGACAGAGATGCGAGGTGCCGGACGGCCAGACGCTTCTGGAGTCGGCCCAGGCGGCGGGCATCCACGTCAACGCCCCGTGCGGCGGCAAAGGCCTCTGCGGCGGGTGCCGCATCATCATCCCCGACAACCCCCCCGATCCGACCGAAAACTGCCTCCGCATCCTCACCGGCGAGGAAATCGGCCGAAGCCTCCGACTGGCTTGCCAGGTCCGCGTCACGCGCGACCTGCGGGTGGTCATCCCCGAGGAGACGCGCCTCGGAGACCAGAAGATCCTCACGGAGGGCACGGCGCGGGCGGTGGCCCTCGAACCGAACGCGCGGAAAGTGCGCGTGCGGCTCGAACCGCCGACGCTGGCGGACCAGCGGGCGGACGCGGACCGGCTCCTCGACGCCCTCGCGGAGCAGGGCTTTTCGGACCTTCACGTCGAGACGGAAGTGCTGCGCGATTTGCCGGAACGCCTCCGCAGCCTGGACTTCCACCCGGTGGTCGTCGTCCTCGGGGACCGGGTCGTGCACCTGGAGCGCCCGACCACGGGCGAGGCGTGCTACGGCCTGGCGGTGGACATCGGGACGACGACGGTCGTCGGGTACCTGGTGGACCTCGTGACGGGCGAGACGGCCGCGGTCGCCAGCCGCGCCAACCCCCAGACGGCCTACGGCGACGACGTGGTGGCCCGGATCGAATACTGCGGCCGAAAAAAGGGCGGCCTCAAGACGCTGCACGACCTCGTGGTGGGGGCGCTGAACGAGATCATCGCCGAGGTGTGCCGGCGGGCGCAAATCAAACCGTCGGTCATCTACGAAGTGAGCGCGGTCGGCAACACGACGACGAATCATCTGCTGCTGGGCCTGCCGGTGGACGCGATCGCGCGGGCGCCCTTTGTGCCGACCTCGACGTCGGGGCGATGGACGCTGGCCCGGCGTCTGGGTCTGAAGACCCACGCGCGGAGCCGGCTCTATGCGGCGCCCCTCATCGGCGGATTCGTCGGGGCCGACACCGTGGCGGTCATCCTCGCGACCGGGATGCACGAGAGCGACCGCCTCCGCCTCGCCATCGACATCGGGACGAACGGCGAAATCGTCGTCGGGACGCGTGAGCGGCTCCTCGCCTGCTCCGCCGCCGCGGGGCCCGCGTTCGAGGGGGCGCGGATCCGCTACGGCATGCGGGCCGCTACGGGCGCCATCGACCGCGTGGACCTCGACGGCGGGCGCCTCGTTCTTCACACGATCGACGACGCGCCGCCCGTCGGCCTGTGCGGGACGGGTCTCATCGACGCCGTGGCCGCGGCGCTCGAGGCCGACCTCATCAAACCGAACGGGACGATGCGCCCGCCGGAGGAACTGCGGCAGCGCGGCCACACGCTCGCGGGGCGCGTCATCCGCACGGATTCGGAGACGGCGCTCGTCCTCGCGACGGACGGCGAAACGGGAATCGGCCATCCGATCCTCCTGACGCAGAAAGACATCCGCGAGGTGCAACTCGCGAAAGGCGCTATTGCGGCGGGCGTTCGGATTCTGCTGGACCTCTGGGGCGCGCAGGCGTCGGACGTGGAGGAGGTTTACCTGGCGGGCGCGTTCGGGAACAGGGTGCGTCCGGAGCGGGCCCTGGCGATCGGCCTTCTGCCGGACCTCGCGCTCGGGAAAGTGCGGTTCGTCGGCAACGCGGCGGGCGCGGGGGCGCGGATGCTCCTGGTGAACCGTCATCTGCGGCGCGTCGCGGAGGACGTGGCCCGCGGCGTCGAGCACGTCGAACTTTCGCAGCAGGCCGACTTCCAGTCACGATTCGCCGACGCCATGTTCTTCCCGAAACGGGGCGCGGCTGACAGCTAGAGGCCGTTTCAAAACTCCCCTGGGTGGCGGGTCTCCGCACCCGCCACCCAGGGAAACCCGTGACGCATCCTGGTCCAGGGTGGAAGAGATGAAGGAGTGCACAATGGCAACCTTCTTCGGTTGGCTCGGGCGGGTGATGATATTCCTTGGCTTGTTGCTCTGGCTTTGTGATCTTTGCGGTTGGTTGAGGTGGAATGACAGAGTCAATTTTTACCGCGACCTCAAGCAAAACCAACTCGTTGAGGAAGCTCCGGGCGCCCTTCAACGCTCCAAGGACAGTTTCCCGATCCCTGAAAGCCTCCGCGGAGCAATCGCCTCTGTAACCACAGTTGGCATAAACGTGCTTGATGGCGCACCACAGTCAGCGGAAGCCCCCTGTAGACTTTCGGACGGTTCCCGCCAATATGTGGTTCCTCTCTCCCAGATCGAGGCTTGGGCTTCGGAATCTTGGCTTCCTCCATGGATTCCTTGGGTTGTCGCAAGCATTGGGTTCCTATTTGAGGTCGGGGCTACTCTGAGCAGGCCTAGCCGAAAATCTCAACAAGAGGGGGCACCGGGCCAATAAGTCGGTGCCAGACCGCGCCATGACCAGATTGACAGGTCGCGGCGCAGAAGGCCGTGACAGCCGGGGCGGCCGCGGAGGCGACAATGCACTACCTGAGCGACCTCGGTTACATCGCGTACTCCGTCGTCGGGCCGGTGCTCGTGCTCATCGCAGTGGGCTACCTGCTCGGCCGGCGCGTCCCCCAAGCCGCCGAGGTCCTCTCCAAGGTCTTCCTGTACGCGCTCATTCCGACGTACGTCTTCTTCCGGATTCTGAACGCGGACTTGGGGGCCCGCGCGTACGGCACGATCGTGCTCTTTTCGTCGGTGATGGTGGTGGTGCTCTACGCCGTGGGCCACTTCGCGAGCCGGCTCCGCCGTCACGACCGCGCCCTGCGAAGCGCGTTCGTCAACTCGACAATTCTATACAACAGCGCGAGCTTCAGCATCCCGGTCATGGCGCTGGCGTTCGCGGCAAGCGAAGCGTCGCAAAATTACGCGGTGGCGGTCCAGGCGATCGTCGCGGTGTGCCAGGGGGTGGCGGCCTACACGGTCGGGGCGGTGATCGCGGCGGCCGGCTCGGGACCCGTCGGCCGCGCGATGCTGAAGGCCTTGCGGCTGCCGTTCGCCTATGCCGTCGTGGCTGCGCTCATCCTGAAGCGCGTCGGCCTGGGAGCCGAAGCCCTCGAACGGGCTACGCTCCTCTGGAAACCGCTCGTCTTCCTCTCCGGGGCGTATGTGCCGGTCGCCCTGATGACGCTCGGGGCCCAGATAGCCCAGGTGAAGGTCGTGCGGGCGCCGGCCGACTTGGCGCTGGCGATGGTGGCGAGGCTCGTGGTCGGACCGATGCTCGGCTGGGCGCTCGTGGCGGCGATGGGCCTGGAGGGGCCGCTGGCCGCCATCCTGGTCATCGGGACGGCGGCGCCGAGCGCGGTGGCGTCGGCCGTGGTGGCCCTCGAGTTCAGGAACCGGCCCGATTTCGCCTCCAGCGTGGTGTTCCTGACGACGCTCGGGGCCGCCGTGACCATCCCCATCATCATCTTTCTGACGCGGACATTTTTGTGACGCACCGGCGCTTCGGCTAAAGGGGCGCGACGCTCCGGCCGATAACAGAGACGGACGGTCTTACGCACCGCTTGCACCCACCCTAAAGATCCGCGCCCCTCGTCTGGTGCAAGGAGATCGCCCGCATGCTCCCTCCCGAAGACCCCGATGGCGTCTGCCGTCATGACCGCGCGCCGCTGGCGCGCCTGGGCAAAGTGAAGCACGGCACGAAGGTGCTGTACATGCTGCTGTGCACGGAATGCGGTTTTGCCGTCTCGACGGACGAACTTCGGCGTTTGCGGGCGGCGGGCACCACCGATAGGGCCGCGCCCCAATTCTGCGGGTACGGATGGGCTGCGCACCGAGCCGAAGAGGCGGACGCGATGTAAGCAACCAAGCCCAGGGATTGCAATCCCTGGGCTTGAAATTAGTCCTTGCGGCGCAGGGCGGCGCGCCGCCGCATCGCCTCGAGCAATTCCTCCGGCTCGGTCTGCGGCCTGAGGTTCCCCCGCTGATGCGCCGGCCGCTCGTCGAGCACCCCGAAGCCGAGCGTGATCTCTCCGGTCGCCCGGCCCGGCGCGAGGACGTGAAAGTCGGACGAGTAACTGGCGACCAGGAGCGGGCCGGGCGCCGAGAGTTTCCCGTCGCGGATCTTGGCGTTCGTTTCCTCGACGATTTCGAGCCAGACGCGGACGTCGGCCTCGTCGTCGCGCGAGCAGCCGACCTCCACGCCGTCCAGCCCGAGTTCCTCCACGAGATACTCGATCGTCCTGGCGACCCGGCCGAGCGTCATCTTGCCTTTCGTGACGAGTTCCTTCGGAT
>JBAUDW010000241.1:0-16134 GCA_049678285.1 Phycisphaerae bacterium | reverse complement strand
CTTGGGCCGTGCACGACGGGCGTCAAGCCGGCGGGTGCGAGCGGGCAGCGACGCGTCCTGGATCGGCTGGCCGATCAGGCGCGCCAAACGGGAAACGCGAAGGACGTGATGACCTACATGCGGGCGCGGCGCGGCGGAATATAGCCCGGCGAGCCCGGAACCAGAGCAAAGGAGCCGAACATGCCGTTTACGGGGAAAGCGACTTACTCGGCGGGCGCGAGCCTGCCGGAAATTGCGGAAGACGTGGCGGACCTGGTGAGCATCATCAGCCCGTCCGAGACGCCGCTGCTGGATGCGCTGGGCGACGCCCAGGTGGAGGCGCGCTCGACGCATCATGAGTGGCTGGAAGACGAACTGTTGCCGAACACCGACGCACTGACGGCGACGCCGGCGAACCCGGAGACCGAGACCGTGTTGGAGGTGGCCCACGCCGACCGGTTCCGTGTGGGCGACCAGTTGCGGTGCGAGGACGCCGAGGAACTGATGCTCGTGACAGACGTGGGGGCGAACACCATCACGGTCGCGCGGGGCTACGGCGGGACGACGCCGGAGGCGGTGGCTTCGGGCGACGTGCTCAACATCCTGGGCAACGCGTCGCTCGAGGGGCAGGACGCCGACACGGCGCGGTTCACGTTCCGGGCGCGTCGCGGTAACTGGACGCAGATCTTCTCGAAGGCCCTCGTCGTGAGCGGGAGCGAACTGGCGGTGCGGCACCTGGGGGTCGCGGATGAACTGGACTTCCAGAAGACCAAGGCCGTCCGGGAACTCCTAAGGGACCTGGAGAACACGGTGGTCAACGGCGCGGCGCCGGCGGCAGACGAGGAGGGTTCGGGGACGGTGCGGCGGACGATGAACGGCATCCTGCCGCAGGTCGCGACGAACCGGTTCGTGCCGGGTACGGGCGGGTTCCCGAGCGGTGCCGACCTGGACGAGGAGAAGTTGAACACGGCACTGCGCCTCATCTGGGAGCAGTCGAGCGGCCAAGTGGACCTGATTGCCGTCAACGGGTACCAGAAGCGCGTGATCAGCCAGTTCGGCGCCGACTCGCGGGCGTACGCGGCCGACGATCCGCGGTACGCGAGCCAGATCGCGATCTACGAGAGCGATTTCGGCGTGCAGCGGGTGATCCTGTCGCGCTGGGTGCCGAGGGACGCGGTCCTGCTGCTCGATTCGAGCCGCATCCAGGTCCCGCCGCTGGCCGGCCGGAGTTTCCAATACCGGCCGCTGGCGGTCACCGGTGACTTCGAGAAGGGGCAGGCGCTGGGCGAGTACACGCTGGAACTGAGGAACGAAGGGGCCCACGGCGTGATCCGGGGGCTGGCGACGTCGTAAGGCATGAGGCCGGGCGCGGGCCGGCCGCTTCGGCGGTCGGCCCCGCCGGCCGATGCGTGGGGCGCCTCGTGTTGGAGGCGAGCGGCACAAAGGAGAGCGAGGGATGGCCAACTTTTCGACCGACGCGGATCTGCTGAAGTGGGAGCCGGCGCTCTTTCGCGAGATCGCCCCGGAGCATCAGTGCCTCACGCGCGGCGAGGGGGCGTCGAGCCTTATCTACCAGGTGACCGCGCCGGGCGCGGCGTTTGTCGCTGCGCGCGTCCGGCCCGGCCACGTGGTGCATCTGGCGAACCCGGACCAGGGGGTGGACGGGTACTACGAGGTCATGAGCGTCGAGGGGGAGACGGAACTGCTGGCGACGGTCGTCGGCAGCCCGGTGGACGAATGGGTGCCGCTGCCGACGGCGACGGACCTGGACTTTGCGATCCACACGTTCGATCCGCAGCACGAGGAGGCGCGGTGGGCGCTGCTGGCGCGGTTCGGCCTGGAGATGGATGCTTCAGACGGCGCCAAGGACTTGGAACGGTGGATCCTGGAGCACCGGAGCCTGCGGCGGGCGAGCGTCGCGCTGGTGCTGGCGACAGTGTTCCGCGGCCAGGCGGCGGGCGGGCCGGCCGACGGGGCGCTCGCGCGCAAGGCCGAGCATTATGCCCGCCTGTACGAAGACGAGGTGGCGAAGGTACGCCTGGCCGTGGATCGCGACGCGGACGGCCGGCCGGACGACGTGCGGTCGCTCGGCAGCCATCGGCTGCGGCGCGACTGAAGGGCGCGGCAGGCGCCATGAGGCAACCCAATGAACGCAAGCGACGTGGCGATTCTGGAAGCGATTTCGGAGCGGCTCGGGCAAGTGGCGGGCGTCCGGACGGTCCGCGTGAAAAGCGCGGGGCAGAAGGTGGAAGTTCCGCTCAGCCGCTATGTCGCCGTCACGATTGAGCCGGCGGGCGCGGAGACGCTCGCATGGCCGGAGGTGCCGACAGGGCGGTACCGCCTGGTGCACTGGCGTGCGGCGGTGCTCGACCGGGCGCTCGTGGGAACGAAGGCGTTTGAGGCGCTGGCATCGGTGGCCGAGGCGTGCCGCGAGGCGCTCCTGGCGGAGCCATCGCTTGGCGGCCTGGCGGAGGATGGACCGCCGGTCGCGAGCGACGGTGAACTCGTGCCGGCGGTCGGGGCGACGCGTGTCGGAGCGGCGCAACTCGAAGACGCCATTCCAGGCGAGCCGACGGCACTCGCGTTTTGCGGCGCCTCGGGCCGGTGGGAGGAGCCAATGGCAGGGGCGGCGGCGCTGGACGACGAGTTGCTGTTTTCGTCCGGCCCGCACGTTGTGGCGGTCGGCAGCCCTGTGCGCCGCGTCAAGGACGAGGCGTTCAACGGCCTGGCGGGCGGCTTGGCGCTCGACCTCGGCGACGGGCCGCGGGAGATCCTTCAGACGGGCGTGCTTTCGGCGGCGTCGCTGTCAGCACTTGTGCAACTCGAGCAGGCCGTGGAATCGTTCATCGACGGACGGGCCTACATCCTGACGGCCCCAGACGGGACCGATTACACGAATTGCCGCATGGAACGATTCGATCGGCTGGGGCCGCCCCTCGTCGGCCTGAAGTGGCACCGGCGGTACCGCATCACGTACCGGCAACTGGTGAGGTGAAGAGTGGCTTACTGGACGGAGGGAATCGCGCGCGTTCGCGTCCGGCCGCTCGTGGTGGACATGGCGGAAGGCAACCCCGTCGGGCCGGCCGGGGCGCTCGAAGTCACGTGGGAGTCCACGCAGGCGGACCGGTGGCACCAAGTGTACGTCAACGGACGCCTGGCCGGTGTGACAGCCGCACCGGCGGATCGGCGGCTGGTCGTTTTGGGGCCGGTCGGCGGGAGCGGCTCGCTTGGGTTGGTTCTGGTTGAGGTCGTCGCGGTAGACGCGGCCGACCAAGGGACGGACCTCGGCGGCGAACTCGTAGGGTTGGAGGCCGAGCAGGGTGCGCGCGTTCGCCTGGCCTGGCAGGCAGGCCTGTACCTCGACGCGAACCTGGAGTCGTTCGACGTTTTCGCCGACGGGCGAACGGGGGTCGTGGGTTACGAATCGCCACTTAACGAGGCGCCGATTCCGGCGCGGCCGGGGGGCCAGGCGCCTTGGGGATACGGATGCGGCGGCTACGGCGTGGGAGGCTACGGCCAAAGCGCGGCGCGATACGAGTGGGTGACGGACGACCTGGAGCCTGGCGCATGGCGCTTCAGCGTCGTGGCGGTGGACGCGGCGGGGAACCGCCTGGCGTCGGCCGCCGAGGTTGCCGTCTCCGTGTTGCCCCTTCCGCGACCGCCGGAGGGTTTTCGCGTTGCGGAGTACGAGCCGGCGACGGCGTCCGCGACGCTGGTTTGGGAAGCGAGCCCCGACGTCTGACGGGGAGCCTGCTGCACGGAAAGGGAAACGCATGCCTTCGACCTTCACGCCGAACCTGAACCTCGAGAAACCCGCCCACGGCGAGCGCGTGGACGATTGGGACGCGTGTCTGAACGCGAACCTCGATGCGATTGATGCGGCCGCCTGGCTCGTGCCCGTCCGGACCGACGACCCCGCGTCGCCGGCCGACGGCGAACAGTGGGTCCGTTCGGACCTGGCGCAACTGCGTGTTCGTGTCGGCGCGACGACATACAAAGTGGACTTGGCGGCTGTCTGACGCGCGGGAGGCGGGCCATGCTGGTGTTCCGAGTGGACGAGCAAAACTTCGGCGAGGGCGAACGCGACGGTGTGCGGATCGTCGCCGGCCAGGGGCTCAAGGTGGACTTCGACGAACTCGTGCCCGACGGCCAGACGCTCGGTCTTTGGCATCTGCACGACGGCGCTTGCCAGGGAGAGGGGACCGGTCTGGCGGACGCCTCCGGCGCCGGCCACCACCTGACGAATCACGGCGCCGAGCCGGTGGAGGACGGGTATCGATTCGTCCTCGCGGACGGCGACTATATGGACGCGGCTTTCGTGGGCCAGCCCGCGCGGTCGGCGATCACGCTGGAATGTTGGGTGCGGGACTACGCAGTGCCAATTGAAGGATATGGATATATTGCACGATTTCTCGGACCCGATACGGCTGGCGGCGAAAACGGTTTGAATCTTTACGTTCGACGCAGAACGGATCCGGCACAATCGGTTATTTATGGACGTTTCTATATCGACGGCGCCCTCAGTTCATGTACGTGGATCGGAGTCGAAGTTGATGCATTGTTGGCATCGAGTAGCCCTTTTCATGCGGCCCTGGTTCGCAATGGCACGAGCGAGAAACTGTTTGTCGGCGGCATCCAAAGGGCCACCGCTACGCCTGCGGCAACTGATTGGCCTGCGGGAGATTGGACTCTTTGGGTTGGCGCTCGTGCCGCAACCGGCACTACTTACAACATTTCCGCCGTCCTGGATGAGGTCCGCCTTTCGGCGTCGGCGCGATACACAGCGAACTTCACACCTCATCGATTGCTTCCTTCCGGCGCGTGCGCCTGCCCCACCTTGGATGCTGTCCGGATTCAGGCCGACTGGCTCGACGTGCTTTCCGAGCAACAGGTCCCCGAGGGCTGCGCCATCTCGTGGGACGTACGCGCCGCGGATGAGACCGACGCCTTCGGCCATCCGCAGGCACTGTGGCAGCCGTACACCGGCGACCCGGCCACACTTCCCGACGGGCGGTATTTCCAGTGGCGAGCGACACTTTCTGCCTCGGGCGATCGATTCACTTCGCCGACACTGACCGCCGTCGAGGCACAGGCCTCCGAAGCGGGGTACGACCTCTACGGTGGCGCAGGTGCGGGGCCGGAGGCGATTGACTACGCTGTGCCGATCGCGCGGGTCGGCCCGTCGGTCCGCGAGATTCAGATGGAGTCGCTCGCCGTCGCGACGGTGCACTGGTTCGGCATCCGGCCGGTGGACGCGCGAGTCGCCGAATCGCCCATCACACAGTCGGAGGCACGGATCGAACTGGACGCGTCCGGCGCGCCGGTGCCGGATCGGCCGGCCGGCGCGCTGGCTATTGGGGCGCAGGCGATGCCCCTGGGCGCGGTCCGGCTGACCTGGCGGTACCGCCCCGGCATCACGGGCGTCGTGCCGCAGGTGTTCCGAATCTTTGGTGATGGCGGCGGCGGCACGATCGATTACGGTTCGCCGCTCGGCGAGGTCGCGTACGAGATGGGCCGTGTGACCTACGCGGCGACCGTTGAAGGCCTCGCGAGCGGGGTCGAACACCAACTGGCGGTCCGCGCGGTCGCCCAGGGCGAGGTGTGGGACGAACAGCCCGCCACCGCCCCGGTGACTCCCGACGCGGACGCGCCCGGCGAGGTTGCCGCTCTTGAAGCGGAGGTGGTGCTGTGACGGCCCCGGCCCATTGTGCAGCGTGGTTCGGCGGCGCGTCGGCCGTGACGGTCCTGGCGGCGCCGCAGGTGCAGGTTCTGATTGACGGCCGGCCCGCGCCGAGAGCGCGCCTTGAGACGGTTGAGACGGAGATGGGTCGCGCGCCGCGCGCGACTTTTTCAGTCGGTCTCGGCCGGGGAAGTGAGGACGGCGTGGACGTTCGTCTGGAGGCGGCAGCGCCGGCGATCCGTCCGGGTCTTTGGGTCACCGCGCGGCTGCTTCGCGGCGGGGTTCTGCCCGGGGCGTCGCGCGGAGACCTCGTGATCTTCGAGGGGCGAATCCTCGAGCCGGAAACGGGTTTTTCGCCCGACGGCGAGTCGCTGCGATTCGAGGCCGAGGACCTCTCGGCCGAGGTCTTGCGGCGGCGCGTCGGCGGACAGCGAATCGAGACGGCGGAAGGCGGGGCCGAACGGGTCGCCGGCCTGGACCTCGTGTTCAACCCGGACGGTCGGCCGAACGCTTCGGGTGTCCTGTACGATCCGGGCGACGGCGACACGTACGCGATCTTTGCGCCGGCGTCGCCGCCGGGGGCGATAGCCTGGACGCTGAACGAAGCCGTCGCCTACCTCCTCGGAGAATTCGCCGAGTCAGACGTCTGGCACGTGCCTTCGCGCGGCTGGATTCGCCAGACGCTCGAAGCGGTTCCGATCCGCGACGTGTCGCTCGAGGGCCGGCCCCTGGGCGAGGCGATCGAGGCGCTTCTGGAGCCGCTCGGAGGCCGGTTGCAGGTTGACGTGGAGCCGGGCGAGTTGGGCGTCAGCCGGAGCCTGGGCCTTTGGTTCCCGTCGCGCGGCCGGTTGGTGTCGCTCGCGCACCAGCGGGTGGGCGAGGTCTTCAGGTCGAGCGCGACGCACTTCAGCGCTCTGGTCGTCGGTATGCATTTTGCCGCCTCGCCTCGCCGATACGTGGCGCGCGGCGGCCGCAAGATCTTTGAGTCCACGTTCGACCTGGTTGCCGGGTGGGACGATTCCCTTGCCTCGTACGACCCCGACGAATTCAGCCCGAGCGCGAATCCGAACTTCAAGGCCGTGCGCGACGTCTTCCGCAAGTGGGTCCTGAATGAAGCGGGTGAGTACAGCGGCGAGCCGTACGACCGTGGGCCGGCGCCGGACCTCGCGGCCCTGTTCGAGGGCGAACCGTACGCCCGCCGGCATCGTCGGCTCCTCCCCTGCCTTTCCCGCGACGCCCTGGGTCGCAGCCGCGGCGTGTACGTGGGAATCTCTCTGGACGGCGGCGCGACGTGGCAGTGCGCGAACTTGGCGATCAAGGTCCTGGATCATGAAGGCGGTCTGTATCTGACTGACGACCCGCTTTCGCCGACGTACCTTCACGCGGCGATGCGGGGCTACGCGCGGGTTCGCGTGACGGCCTCTCTCGAAAGCGACGCGGCCCTGGGGGCCGAGCGCGTCGCCGAAGGGGCGGACGAATCGCCCGGCCGCACGCGCGTGCTCCACGTGCCGGGCGGCTACTGCTATCGGAAGGTGGCCTCGACGAGCCGGTTCCACGGTGACCCGGCGGACGAAACGGACGATTCGGCCCGGCTCCAGGCGCTGGTGGACGCGGCCTTCGAGGCGGACCGGTGCTGTCCTGCCCCGAGCCGCATCCGGATCCCTTACTTGGCCTTCGGTCATCGCGTCGGCGAGCGGGTTGTTGGCATCCGCGGCCGGCGCTTGGATTTGGCCCGGCAGCATGCGGGCTACGAGATAGATCCCGCGATTCGCCGCATCACGATGCGATTCTCGCCGGCACCGGAAACAGAACTAGAACTCGACTGAGAGAGAGCAATGGCGGGCGACCGTCTGAAAATCTATGGCGTCGAGGCGCTGCTGGATCGGAACGAGAGTCGCGCGGCCTCGGCGACGCGCGGAGCGAGGGCGCCAGCGGAAGTGAGCCCCGGCGGGCCGCCGTACCGGCTTCTCTGGTGCCGAGTCCAGACGTCCGCGCCGGCCGACCCGCCCGACGAACGCTACTACGCCGACGAAGTGCGGCCAACCGGCGTAGACGGCGAAGGCCACGTCCAATGGGAACTGGTTCCCGACGGCCTCGGTGACATTACGGTGCATAACGTGGCGGAGGCGGCGCTCGGGACCCACCTTGTGCCCGCCGACACGGTCGTCCGTGTCGAGGAGCGCCTGGACCGCCGCGGCCCGCCCGAGTGGGTTTACCTGATGCACGTGCCGGTGGAGGCGGATCGCCTGGCCCGCATCGTCTCGTACGAGAGCGGCGCGTACACGGTCCAGCCGGTCCGGCGCGAGGGGGGGGGCTTCGTGGACGACGGCCCGACGATCGTCGGCGTGCCAAACCTCGGCGAACTCTGGGGCGACGAGGCGGGGTATCTGGCGGGGCCCGAGGGCTTCGACCGATACGTGCACCTCTTCTGGACGCCGGCGGGATGGACGATCCTTCTGCATCCGCCGCGGATGGTCTGATTCGCAGTCGCGTGGAGACGAACGATGGCCTGGAGCGACCGGTGGCCCCCCGCAAAGGGCGACGCGCTGGATGCGGACCTTGTGATCAACGAGGTCCGCGTGGCCCTCGCGGAACGCGAGGCTTTGGTCCCGGCGGGCTTCGTGCCGTCGGCGTTCAATCGCTGGGACCCCCTGGTCGGCGAGCCGGAAGGAAAAACCGGCGGGCAGCCCAACCGGACGATGGCCAACTTCCAGCACCAGATCGAACAGATGCTGCTCCTGACCTGGCCGTACCGCTGGTGGGACCCGAACCGGGAGGCGCTTTACGGCTTGGCCAACCTCTGCCAGGACGCCTTCGGGAAGAACAACTGGACGCATGACCTGACGGACGTGAGCGCCCCCTGGACACCGGCGGCCGCGGCGTTCTTCGACGAAGTTTACAGGGCGATCAATCGGCTGGACCGCGTGCGGATTCTGCCGACGGTCTCGGAGGCCGCCCGGCGCGACAGCGTGTACCGGCTGATGTTCGGCATCAGCGATTGGCCGCAGGACCGCGCCGACACCTTCGCCCTCTTCGACGGCCAGGACGACGGCGTCGAATCGGGCCTCGCGTACGACGTCGGCATGGGCGGCGAGGTGTACGACGACGGGTTCAGCCAGCAATGGTTCCTGGAGTCGCGCGAGTTTCAGATGACGTTTGCCACGGCCGCGCTCGCCGGCTGCCAGGTCCGGCAGGCCCGGCTGGACTTCACGACCGAGGCGCCGTCCGGCTCGGCGGACTACTCGGACACGTTCACCGCCGAGGTGGTGGACGGCGAGGGCAATCCCCTGGACACGTTCGGGAGCGATGACTACGGCCCGAAGACGATTCCTGTCCCCGCCGCCGCCATCAACGCCGGCGGGGACACGGTTTTGGTGGTTCGGTCGGCGCGGCCCGATTCTTCCGACCGGCCGGCGTGGGATCCGTCCGGGCCGGATTATACGAGCACGTACCGCGAAGGGCTGGCGGTAGCCGGCCCCGTGCGGCTCATCGTGGAGGTGGACTTTGAGTACCGCGGATAGATTTGCGTCTGGCCGAGGGCCGTACGTCACCCGGGAAGTGTGCGAGACGCTTCATGCGGAGCAGCGCGAAGCCAACCGCCACACGTGGGATGAACTGCGCGGCCTGAGGCGCCTGGTCATCCTGCTGGTGGTGGGCGGGCAGTTGTTCTCGGGCGGCGTCAACCTGGCGGGCGTGGGGTACTGGCTTCGAGCGCACGAGGCCAGCCCCCATCCCGGAACTGTCGAGATGATGGAAACGGTGCGCGGCGAGGTCCGCGAGGACTTGCGGGACCTTCGGCGCGAAGTGAAGGACCTGGTGGCCACGCTGATGGCGCCCCGCGATGGCGCGAACCCGCGAGCCCTGTCAGACGAAGGAGAAAATCCATGAGCCGTGTCTTGAGAATCGGCGCTGTTGTCGCTCTGTTCTCGGCACTCCTGTCGGTTTCGGGTTGTGCCCCGCAGGCGCTCGAGCAGTGCCAGCGTCTCCAATTGACTGCCATGCGGCAGTACCGCGACGAGATGGCGGCGTACCACGCGAAGGCGAGCGCGCAGTTGCTTGCCGAGAAGCAGTCGCGGCTGGACGCGGCACTCGAGGTGTCGCTGGCGCGGGCCGCCGACAGCGAAGGTCAGGTGGCACTTGCAGCCGTGATGGAACGGGTGCAGAAGCGCGCCGCCTTGGAGGACGAGGTGCGGGCGAACCTGGCGCACCTCGACGCGGAGTTCGGCCAGCGCCAGGCGGCGTTCGGCCGGGCGATCGAACTCGGGGAGGAAGCCCTGGACCTTGTGGCGGAATACGGGCGCCTGGCGGCGCTCGTGAGGGGCCTGTTCGTCCGCGAGCCGGAGGCCGAACGGGCGCTTGGGGAGTATGCGGCGCAAAGGAGCGAAAGCGATGCCGGAAGCCGAAGCGAAGTTGAGACAGGCGGCGATTGAGTTTCTCGAAGCCGCCGGCGAGGCCGCAGAGGAAACGGCGCGCGACCCTGACCGGGCCGACCCTCTCGACGAGGTTGAAACGGACGTTTTCAGTCTGGGCGAGTTCGAACCGGTCGTGGACGCGCGCGACCTGGTGGAACTGAAGCGGCGCCTGCGCCAGGAGCGCCTCCTGCCGGCGACGCTGGTGGAACTCGTGGGCCTGGCGCGCCAGGTGGCGACGGCGCTCTTGGAAGGCTGAGCGAAGGGCAGGCCGTGAAAGGCTCGCCCGCGGGAACAGCGAAGGAGAAGCAAGTCATGGCGGAACTGCTGAAATCGAAGAAGATGATTCTGAGCCTGCTGGGCATTGTGGCCGTCGTGGGCCTCGTCCTGGCGGGGCGCGACCTGGAAACGATCAAGTGGGTCGGCGGATTCATCGCCGGCATGGTGGCCAGCCTGAACCTGGGGCAGGGCCTGGCGGACGGCCTGTCCGAAGGCCGCACCAGCGCGACTTTTTCAGAAAGGCCTTGACGCGGGCCCATTTATGAGTTATATTTGAGATGCATGAGGGGTGGTTAGGGGAGGCTTTAGGGTCTGCCGAGCCGGTTGAGGGTGGTTTTTTTTAACTTGACAGACCACCGCCCCTCGGCAACACTCGGTATCTAGGCTTGACAAAAGGGTGAAGATTCGGATCCGGATGCCCGATATTAAGGATGGGTAACGCCATGCCAGATGGTTACGATAGCGTCGCCGCGGAGGCCGCCGAATTTTTCGGTGGCCCAGATGGCATCCGGCAAATTGTTCGAAATGCGGTGAACCCCGCTTGCGCGGATGCTGGCCTCTCCCCCGAGAAATTAGCCGAGATGGTTGGGCTGCCAAAGCCAGATGTGGTTAAGGCCCTAAACGGCTCCCCTAAGTTCCTGACTGAACGGATGGCGCTGCGCCTCATGGCGCTGCTGGGCATTTCGCTTGACGATGTCCTTCCGGGCGCTTGCCTGCTGAAGGCTGACCTCAACGATTGGAACGACAAGCGTATCGCAATGCGCAACGGTTGCATCGCCACCGCCGGTTCGGCCAACGATGACGTCGAGATCAACGCGAAACTTTTTATTCGTCTCCAAGCCATGTCCACGCTGGATTAAGTGCCCAATTTTTTTCTTGCTTCTTGATCTGTCATTCGGTAAATTCCAAACAAGATGCCTTAGGTCTACTTTGCGCAAGGAGGCGTGCTTATGAGTGATAAGCACCGGTTCCGCACGAAGCAAGCCCAGGAGCTTCACGAAAAAAAGGCGATCTGGTTGCTTAAGCGGGTCTTGACCCGGTGGTTTGACCTAATAACAGCGGAAGACCTTCCGGCGAAGGCTCTTGCTCAGGCAGTAAGCCGTGCCGGAGTTGCTCCCGGGTTATGCAACTTGTTTGAGCATTGTGCGTCAAATGATGTCGAGGATCCTCGTAGGCAGTGTGAAATAGTGATCAGCAGACTCGTGGGAAAGCAGCTGGATAAAGGTGTACCTGCATCGTGGTTGTGGCAACACGGGCCTGAAGGTAAGTATCCGAGAATCGTTATTGATGAGAAGGCTATGGAAAGCGTCCTCCGGAATCTCGGCCGCGCCCTCGTTGGCCATGAGCGAGAGCGTTTGCGCACACGCTTGGTGATTCATGAAATCGCGCATCTTGACCTACACTGGGATTCGCTGCGCCAGAAGGCGGAGCAGGAGGGGGAGGTTGTGTCTTCCAGTCCCGAGCAAGAGGAGGAGGCTTGGCTGTACACGGAGTTTTTCCTCGGGTTGACGCTTGGCAACTATGCCCTGGATGTGCGCACGCCCCGCCCGGACGGCACGAAGAACCACGACGATACGTGGCTTTACCTGTAGCCCCCGGCCCCAATCTCCGCCTCAACGCCCATTAATCCCGGCTTTTCCCGCTCCGAACAATTCGGTTTTCTCCATGTAGTCCGTCGCCGGCAGGCCCGCGGCAAGTAGCACCTCTCATGGCGTTTCGATCAGGTTCTGCATGCAGCACTTGGCCGGTACGCCGTGCTTGCGGCACAGGTCCACAAGCGCCGCCGTGACAGCCGATTGGTGCTGCGGCGGCAGCCGCCAACTGCCGCCTCGAAAGATGAGGTGCTCCGGCGCGGCGACGTATTCATACAGGGATCGCATTGATCGCATCATCCGCGACATAGGACGCGTACGGGGCTGGACGATCTTCGCGGGCGAGTAAACCGCGCGGCAGGCGCCCGTTTCCTGCGCAAAGGTGACAAGTCGCTCCAAGTCGCCCAGGGTCTGAGGCTCGGGAAGGTCGAAATCCCTGCAAGTCCGGCCTGACTTGTTTCGAAACGGTGCGCGAGGAAACAGCGGATCGATCCGCAACGCGACCGGTATGCCGGCTTGGCGAAGAAGGCGGATTCCTTCCATCCGCTCCACAATGCTTGGGGCACCAGGGTCATATGCTTGGCGGGCCTCTTCTCGCCTGAATGCTAGGCTGACTTCCATCAGGAACGGAGGGATCCCGGTACGGGTGAACTTCGAGCAGCTCGGATGATCCCGCCCGATCTGTCCAAGTTGGCGAAAGAGATCGACGTAGCCGGGTTCCGCGGCCAACGTTGGGTTCTTGGTCAAGATGACGACGCTCGAAAACCGCTTGTGATGAGCGAGAACCTGCTCCAAAGTCGCCCGAGTGTGCCCGGCCTGAGCTTCCAGCGGCTGAAACGGATCGGTGCTGTTGGACAGATGGATTGGGGCCGGCGGTATGTCAAACCGCTCGAGGTCCGCCATGTCTTTGAGGAGCATCTTCACGAAATTCCGCTTCGTTGTGGCCTGAGGCGGCTCGTAGGCGGAGGCGTAGCAGTATTCGCACCGGTGAGCGCAACCTGCGTAGACGTTGACACAATATCGGTGCCCGCTCAAAAAAGCATTCTGATGGGCGAATGGGCAATACCACTTGACGACTCGTGGCCGGGTGGGGCACAGGACAGGTTTGCTCGATGCGTGGGGCAAAAAGTATCTGGCAAGCGATGTTTGTTGTTGCGCGGTTTTTCCGGCCCAGACAGATCGATATCGTTCGTCGATCCTATCAACGAGGTCTTCGATCGAACCGATCTCGTCTTGGAAGAGTCGATCCACGCCTTCCCCCAATCTGCCGACACAAGCCATTGCGACGATATTGTAACGATGCCAACGTTCGCAAATCCAGCGGTGTATCCGGATTCCTCAAACGCCGCGCAAAAACTTGACAAGTCGGCCGGGCGCGGTAGGATACCGGCTCACGGCACGTCCAGTTTTCCCGTGGAGTGCGGCCGCAGAGAGGATAGGCGACGCGGTCCGGTGCATTGAGATTTCCCGGCCGCCGGGCCCCTTTCGCCGTATTACCTCAAAGGGGCGCTTCTGTCGGCCGATTATGGGAACCGGAGTCGCCGGACAGCGGGCAAGGGATGCCAACGCTAACGGTCATCCAGGGGCCGGATCGCGGCAAGGCGTTTGAGGTGGACGGCGTCTCGACGCTCATTGGCCGGGATCCGGCGTGCGACGTGTACCTGGACGATCCCGGTGTCAGTCGGCACCACGCCAGCCTGGAGATTCACGGCAACAGCCATGTGCTGAAGGACGCGGGATCGGCGAACGGGACGTTCGTCAACGGCGTTCGCGTCCGGGAGTCGCCCATTCACGCGGGCGACCAGATCCGCGTGGGCAACACGATCCTGACGGTCGGCCGGCCGATGCCCGAAGGCACGCTGGTGGACCACCGGGGCCTGCCGATTCGCGTGGACAGCGAGGGGCGCGTCGACGCGAGCATCATCAGTACGGAGACCGCCAGCGGAGAGCCGCACCTCGCGTTCGCCGGCGGCGAAGACATGGCCGGGATGCGCACCAGCGTCGTCGGCCTGAGGGCGCTCTATCGTATCGCGGAGATGCTGGCCCACGGGTTCGACGTGGATCGGCTTTTGGCGAACATTCTCGACATGGTGTTCGACGTCGTGGATGCCGACCGCGGGTTCATCCTGCTCAGGGATGAGCGGACGGGGGCGATGGTGCCGCGGGCGATCCGGTGGCGCGAGGAACTGCTGGAGCAGATCCGCCGCGAACAGGCCGGCTCCGACGCAAGCGGCGAGACGGCCGTCGGCGAACCCCCTCCTGTGCCCGCTCCCAAGACCGGCCCCATCTGCGTCAGCCGGACCATCATCAGCTACGTGATGAAACGCGGCGAGGGCGTCCTCTCGACCAACGCCATGCAGGACCAGCGATTCGAGGAGGGCGAGAGCGTCCAGGATTACGGCATCCGCAGCGCCATCTGCGTCCCCATCCGCAGCGGCGACGAGATCCTCGGAATCATCCACGTGGACACGCACGTCAGCCAGGGCCAATTCTCCCCCGAGGACCTGAAACTGATGACGGCGATCGGATGCCAGACGGGCCTGGCGGTCCAGAACGCCCGCCTCATGGCGAGCCAGGTCCAGCAGGAGCGCCTCGCGGCCGTCGGCCAGGCCGTCGCCAGCCTGTCCCACTACATCAAGAACATCCTCCAGGGCATCCAGGGCGGCTCCCGCGCCGTCGAGACGGGCCTGGAACGAAACAATCTCGAGCCCGTCGCGACGGGCTGGGAAGTCATCAGCCGGAACCTCGCCCGCATCAACCAACTCGTCCTCGACATGCTTTCCTACAGCCGCCAGGCGGCGCCGAACCGCGTCCGGACCAGCATCAACGCCGTCGTGCGGGAAGTGGTGGAACTGGCGCAGCCGGCGGCGGCGGAGAAACGCGTCGCCCTTTCGACGCGGATCGAGAAGGGCCTGCCGGAAATCCCCCTCGACCCGGACGGTCTGCACCATGCCCTGCTGAACATCCTGGCGAACGCCATCGAGGCGGTGCCCGCCATGTCGGGCAAGGTGGAGATCCAGACGCGCCTGTCGCCGAAGCAGACGGAGGTCTGGATCGTCGTGGCCGACAACGGCCCCGGCATCCCGCGCGAGGAGCAGCAGCGGATCTTCCAGCCGTTCTACTCGACGAAGGGCCAGAAGGGAACGGGCCTGGGCCTGGCCGCCGCCCGCAAGATTGTCGAGGAACACGAGGGGCGCATCACGGTCAAGAGCGAACCCGGCCACGGCGCCGCCTTTGTCCTGCGCCTACCTGCCCGGCGGGGCGAAACGCAATGGCCCCGCGCCCCCGAGGGCCCGGCCACAACCCCCTGCGCTGGAGAAAACCCGTGAGACACGCCCTGTTGGCCTCCCTGGTGCTCGCTCTTCTGGCGGCCGTCAGCAGAGGGGCTTCGGCACCCGGGCCGAAGCCCGGCCAGGCGGCCGATGCCTCGCCGAAGGATGACGGCTACGTGCATCTGCAACGTCGTTGGCAGGCCGGGGACGTAGTGGAATTGGACCTGCCGATGCCGGTCCGGCGGGTTTACGCGCACGAGAAAGTCCTGGAGGACAAGGGCAAGGTGGCGTTGATGCGCGGCCCGATCCTCTACTGCCTGGAGGCGGTCGATAACCCGGGTGTGGACGTCTTTCGCATGGCCTTGCCGCGGGAAACGGTCTTGCGCGCGGAGCATCGCGCGGAACTGCTGGTCGCCACAGGCGACTCGACGGGGCGAGGCGGCGTGACCGTCCTCCAGGGCCAAGCCCTTGCCGACGCCGAGCGCCCGGTCACACTGACCGCCGTGCCGTACTACGCCTGGGCCAACAGGGAAAAAGGACCGATGACGGTGTGGCTCGACGAGGCCCCCGTGAAGGCGTCGCCGTCCACCCAATAAAGGCAATGCCCGGGCTGTGAGGAGCGCCGCGAAGTTCCTCTCGGCGAGGGGGAAGTTCTGAAGCGCGCCAGGGCTTGGCCGACGGCAAGGCGCCGCGATTGTGGATAACTTTTTTGCGCGAGTTTTGGGGGGTATTTTTGGTCGGTTTTTTGGAACCCACCGGCCCTGGCGCTGGCGTCCGGGGGTTTTTTTCGGCGGACGGGGTGCCTTTGGTAAGATGGGCTAGCGGAAATTTTGACTTTTTTAGGGGTTTTTTCCTGTTTTTGGTGCGGTTTTTACCGGTTTTTGTGCCCTTTTTCGCACTCTTTCCATCCATGTCATGGGCAT
>JBAUDW010000240.1:0-1949 GCA_049678285.1 Phycisphaerae bacterium | reverse complement strand
TCAAGGTTGCGATCACCGCCTGCATGCGAAAGATCCTCGTCATCCTGAATACCCTTGTAAGGAACGATTGCCTATGGTCGCCACCACTGCCAAAAAACGCTTGAAAAGAAACACAGCCGCTCACCCTGCCCTCTCTCGCGAGGGGGAGGGAACGGCGAAGGGGAACGCGGCGGGTGGGGACACCCGCCGCGCGGTGTTTTTTTGCGCGGCGCGCGGGGTCCCGGGGATTCACTGCGCTCCGCTCAGGGCAGGCCCGCCGGGGCGAAAGGCTTCCCGGGGATTCGCTGCGCTCATCCCCGGGCTTTAACGGCGGCCCTCGCGGTGGTCTACTCCCGCCACTCGAAGGGACGCGGGGCGATGAGGTAAAGGCGCCGCAGCGCCACGTTGCACAGAAGCCCAAGGGCCAGGAAGGAACTCACCAGACTCGACCCGCCGTAACTCATCAGCGGCAGGGTGATGCCCGTGACGGGCATCAGGCCGATCGACATGGCGAGGTTCAGAAAACTCTGGGCCGCAAAGAGCGCGACGACGCCGACGACGAGCAGTTTGCCGAAGGGCTCGGTCGTCGAGAAACTCACGTCCACGCCGAACAAGCACAAGAGGCCGTAGAGAAAGACAATGGCGACGGCGCCCAGGTAGCCGAACTGTTCGGCCACGACGGGGAAGATGAAGTCGGTGGCGGCCTCGGGCAGCAGGCCGTGGCGGGTCTGGGAGCCCTGGAGCCAGCCGCGACCCCACAGGCCTCCCGATCCGACGGCGATCTTGGCCTGGAAGAGTTGGTGGCTGGGTCCGGCCAGGAGCGTGCCGAAGAACTGGCGGAGGGCGTCGAAACTTTTCGGTCCGGGGTCTTCTTCGAGTGCGGCGAAGAGGTGGCGTCGAGCGGCGGCGAAGTCGGCCTGGTCCTCGCCCCAGGAGAAGCGGGTCGCGAGACGCCAGAGACGGAACCGCCACATGCCCGTGATTTCGCGGACGAGGTCCGTCTTCAGGTCGTCCGAAAGGCCCTGCCTCGGCCTCGCGATGGCGGGTGCGGCGGCCTGCCCGGGTGCTTCGGATTGCTCTAGATCTTCGTCGGCGGGTTCGGCGCGGTCGAGGGCGAAGTGGAGGCGCTCGGCGCATCCGTACAGGAGCCAGGAATCGATCCGCATCCGCTGGTAGCCCCGCATCGAGGAGTAGAAGACGGGCACCATCACCAGGCCCATGGCGACGATGGCCGCCAAGTGCTTGCCGCGAGCCCCCGCCGCGAACAGCATCAGAAACAGGACCGGCAGGAAAAGCATCGCGGTGCCCAAGTCGGGCTGGTAGAGGACGAGGGCGGTCGGCACGAGAGCCATGGCGAAGGGGACCAGCAGGCCCGTGAAGCGGCGGTAGTTCTTGCGGTAGCGGAGGTAATAGGCCAGCGACATGATGAAGGCGATCTTCGCCAGTTCCGACGGCTGGACCTTCTGGCTGGTGCCCGGGATGCTGATCCAGGAATAGGCGTTGTTCGTCGGATAGAGGATGCCGGGAATCTCGAGATGAAGGAATCGCATGGCGGCCAGGAGAACGAGCGCCGCGACGCTGAAAGCGTAGAACCAGTAACTCCATCGCGCCAGGCGCGTGTAGCCGGGCAAAAGCGCCAGCCCGAAGACGACGAGGGCGACGGCGAGGAAGGCCGTCTGCTTAACGGCGAGGGTCTCGGCGAAGGGGATCGGCTCGGCGCCGCCGCACGTCGCCGAATAAATACCCGCGACGCCGAGCGCCGCCAGCGCCAGGACCGCCAGCATCATGACCCAGGGAAATCGGTACCAGTATTCGCTTCGAAACACGCGTTCACCCTCGAGCCGCGAACGGAAGTTCGCGGTGGTGCAGGACAAAAAAGTTGCACTTCTTTGGCCGGCGGGTGCCACGGTTTGCTTGTCAAACCGTGCGCTCGACACCCGCCCCACCGATTGACAAGCAATCGGTGGCAC
>JBAUDW010000239.1:0-11798 GCA_049678285.1 Phycisphaerae bacterium | reverse complement strand
CGCGAGCCCTCGCCGGACGCCGTAGGCCGCGCGGACCTGCGGCTTGAGGCCGGTGCGACGCCGGATACAATCGTGCAGGCGTACGCCCGCCTGGGCGAGTCGGCTGGCCCGGCAGCCCCGGGGTCTGGCGTCGCGGCAGAGGGGGGCCCGACGTGCACGTCCTGATGATACCGTCGTGGTACCGGTCCCCGCAGTTCCCGCTGAACGGGGTCTTCTTCCGGGAACAGGCCCACGCGCTGAAGGACGCGGGCTACCGGATGGGCGTGGTTGTTCCCGGCCAGTATTCGGTGCTGGTGATGCGGCAGTACGGGCGGTGGCGATACCGCGAGGCCTTCGAGAACGACGACGACATCCCGACGTATTCCTCGTACACGTGCGCCTGGTTCCCGCTGGTCCCGTACGCGAACACCCACTCTTGGCTGAAGCACGGGATGCGCCTGTTCGAGCGGTACCTGCGCGAGGTGGGCCGCCCGGACCTGATCCAGGCGCAAGCGGCGTTTCAGGCAGGCATCCTGGCGGAGCGGATCAAGCGGCGGTACGGCATCCCGTACGTGCTGTCCGAGCACTCGTCGATGTTCCTGGAAGGTCGCGTCTCGTTCTGGCAGATGCCGCTCGTGCGCCGGGCGTGGGCCGAGGCCGACGCGCGGACCGTCGTCAGCCCGAAGCTGGGCGAGGCGACGGAGCGGTACTTCGGGGCGGTGGCCGGCGGCTGGACGTGGCTGCCGAACATGGTGGAGCGCCAGTTCTTTGAGATGCCGCTACGGCCCGCGCGGGGCCGCTCGCGCGAGTTCCGCTTCCTGCACTTGGCCCACTTCACGTCCACCAAGAACCAGCCGGACCTGATACGGGCGTTCGCCGGCCGGTTCCGGGGCGAGGTGGACGTCGTCCTCCGCATCGGCGGCGACGGGGCCAGCCGGCCCGCCCTGGAGGCGCTGGCGGCCAGGCTCGGCATCCGCAACCAAGTCCGGTTCCTGGGGATGCTCTCGCGCGACCGGGCCCTCCAGGAGATGCTGGCGGCCGATACGTTCGTTTTGAGCAGCCACTTCGAGACCTTCAGCATCGTGCTGGCCGAGGCACTGGCGTGCGGGACGCCTGTGGTCTCAACGGCGTGCGGCGGGCCGGAGTGCATCGTCAACGATACCAACGGCCTGCTCGTCCCGCCGGGGGACGTGCGGGCCCTCGGCCAGGCGATGGCGGCGGTCCGCGAGCGGGCCGGCTGGTACGACGCGGAGGCGATCCGCCGGGACTGCGCCCGCCGCTTCAGCCAGGAGGTGGTGGTGGCGAAGTGGACGCAGATCTACGAGACGGTGCTGGCCCGGAGCGGCGCAGCGGGAAGGAGGGCGGTCTGATGTGCGGCATCTTCGGCATCGTGCGGTTCGACGGCCGCCCGCTCGACGGGCAGGCGATCGCCGGCGCGGTCCGCACGCTGAGGCACCGCGGCCCGGACGACGAGGGGTACCTGCTGGCCGAGACGCAGACGGGCCGGGCGGTCGCCTGCCGGGGTGCCGACACGCACCCGTCGCTCGACCTGCCCCGCATCGAGTCGCTGGCTGGCGAGTCGTTCGACGCGGCCCTGGGCTTCCGGCGGCTGTCGATTCTCGACCTATCGCCCGCCGGTCACCAGCCGATGAGCACGGCCGACGGGCGGTACCATCTGGTCTTTAACGGAGAGATCTACAACTACGTGGAGCTGCGCGCCGAGCTGGAGGTGCTGGGCCACGCCTTCCGCAGCCGCTCCGACACGGAGGTTCTGCTGGCCGCCTACGCGCAGTGGGGGGCGGAGGCCCTGAACCGGCTCGTGGGGATGTTCGCCTTCGGCGTGCTGGATCTTCAGCGGCGCACGCTGCTGCTGGCCCGGGACTTCTTCGGGATCAAACCGCTGTACTACTGGATACGTCCGGACGCCCTGGTCTTCGCGTCGGAGATCAAGGCACTGCTGGAGCTGCCCGGCGTGAGGCGCCGGGTCAACCCGCAGCGCCTCTACGACTACCTGCGCTTCGGGGTCACCTGTTACGGGGAAGAGACCCTGCTGGCCGGCGTGCTCCGGCTGCCGGCGGCGCATTACCTGGAGATCTTACTGGACCGGCCGTACGAGGCGTCGCCGGTGCGGTACTGGGCGCCGGACCTGAGCCGCCAGGCGGACCTGTCGTTCGAGGAGGCGGCCGCGGGGCTCCGGGAGCTGTTCCTGGAGAACGTGCGCCTGCACCTTCGTAGCGACGTGCCCGTCGGCGTGGCGCTCTCCGGCGGGATCGACTCCTCGGCGATCGTGCGGGCGATGCGGCACCTTCGCGGCGACGACCGGCCGACCCACGTGTTCAGTTACATCGCGGATGACCCGGGGCTCAGCGAAGAGCCCTGGATCGATCGCATCGTCCGGGCCGGCGGCGTGCAGCCGCACAAGGTTTATCTCGATCCCCAGAGCCTCGTGGACGACCTGGACCACCTCATCTACGTCCAGGAGGAACCGTTCGGGAGCACGAGCATCTACGCGCAGCACCGAATCTTTCGTCTGGCGCATGAAGCGGGGATCAAGGTCATGCTGGACGGGCAGGGGGCGGACGAGCTTCTCGGCGGATACCGGTTTTTCCTGGGCACCCGGATGGCATCGCTCCTGCGGCAGGGGCGCTTGGCACAGGCCGCGCGCTTCCTGAACCATGTCCGCCGGCTACCCCACGCCGGGGCGATAAACCTGCTCTTCTACACCATGGTGTTCATGGTCCCGCCCGGTCTGCGGATGCCGCTCATGCGCCTGGCGGGGGAGATTTCGGTGCCGCGGTGGCTCAACGCCCCGTGGTTCGCCGTGCGCGGCGTGAGCACCAGCGCGATCCTTCCGTACGCCGATTGCCGGGGGCTGCACGAGCAACTGGCCTGGAGCCTGTCGGAGGTGGGGCTGCCCGACCTGCTGCGCTACGAGGACTGTAATTCGATGGCCTTCAGCATTGAGAGCCGAGTGCCGTTCCTGACGCCGGCGATGGCGGACTTCGTCTTCGCGTTGCCCGAGGCCTACCTGATTTCGACGGACGGGACGACCAAATCGGGCTTCCGGCAGGCGATGCGCGGCCTGGTGCCCGACGAGATCCTCGACCGGCGCGACAAGATCGGGTTTGCCACGACGGAGCACCAGTGGCTGGCCCAGATGGGCCCGTGGGTGGACGAGACGCTGCGGGCGGGCGGCACCGCGGTGCCGGCGCTTAATGTGGAGGTGGCGGCCGATGAGTGGAACGCGCTGCTCAACAACCGCAAGCGCTTCGATTTCCGCGTGTGGCGCTGGATCAACCTGATCCGGTGGGCCCGGCGTTTCAACGTGTCGTTTGCGGACTAGTGCCGACGGTTTCGGCCGAGGTGTCGTCGCTTGTCCAGTTCAATCCCGCCCTTTCCCGACATTGGCCCCCGCGCTGCCGTCCCCGACCGTCTAACCGACCGCTTCCAGGACCGCGGCGACGACCTCGTCCTGCTGGGCGCGGGTGAGTTCCGGGTAGACCGGGATCGCCAGGACCTCCCTGGCCGCCTGCTCAGCGTGCGGGAAGTCGCCCTTCTGGTACCCCAGGTCGGCGAAACATTCCTGGAGGTGGAGCGGCACCGGGTAATAGATCGCGTTGCCGATCTTCTTTTCGTTCAGTTTCGCCTCGACGGCGTCGCGCCTGCCGGGGATGCGAAGGACGTACTGGTTGTAGATCATCCGGCTGTGCGGTTCGACGTAGGGCGTGACCACGCCTTCGCAGTCGGCGAACTTCTCGTCGTAATACGCGGCGTTGCGCTGCCGGCCCTTGTGCCACTCCTCCAGGTACTTCAGTTTCACGAGGACCACGACCGCCTGGATCGGGTCGAGGCGGAAGTTGCCGCCGACTAACTTATGGTAGTACTTGGGCTTGGAGCCGTGGTTCCGCATGATGTCGCACGTGTCGGCGAGCCGGTCGTCGCTCGTGACGACCATGCCACCGTCGCCGACTGCCCCGAGGTTCTTCGACGGGAAGAACGAGAAGCAGCCGCACGTTCCGATGGAGCCGGCGCGGTGGCCCTTGTACTCGGCGCCGATGGCCTGGGCGGCGTCCTCGATCACCAAGAGGTCGTGCTTCTTCGCGACCGGCAGGATCGGGTCCATGTCGGCCACCTGGCCGAACAGGTGGACCGGCATGATCGCCTTTGTCTTCTCGGTGACGGCGGCCTCGATCTGGGAGGGAGCGATGTTGTAGGTCCGCGGGTCGATATCCACGAAGACCGGCCTAGCCCCGGTGCGGACGATGCACCCGACCGTCGCGAAGAAGGTGAAAGGCGTCGTGATGACCTCGTCGCCGGCGCCGATGCCGAGACTCATCAGGGCGTTCAAAATCGCGTCCGTGCCGCTCGATGCCCCGATGCCGCGCTTCGCCTGACAATAGGCCGCGACAGCCTTCTCGCACTCGGTCACCTTGGGTCCACCGATGCACCGCTGCGTCTCGAGGATCTCGTCGATGGCGGCGCGGACCTCCTGGCGGATCGTGTCGTACTGGGCCACCAGGTCGAGCATGGGGACGGCCATGATGCCTCCTTTTCACGCGCGCCCCGATGAACGGGGCGGCTAACGGGCCGCGTTACTCAACTTCGCGGCAAAGGTCGCCTTCGAGGCGATACGCCTCGCCGCAGGCGGCGCAGGCGGCCTTCGTGCCCTCGAACTTCAGGCGCACGCCGCACTTGCACATCCATCCGATCGGCTTCGCAGGCACGCCGGCCACTAGGGCGAAGTCCGGTACGTCGCGGTTAACCACCGCCCCGGCGCCGACGAAGGCGTAGCGCCCGATGGTGATCCCGCAGACGATCGTCGAGTTGGCCCCGAGCGTCGCCCCGCGCTTGACGAGTGTCTTTCGGTACTCGTGCTTGCGGCTTATGAAGGCCCGCGGGTTGTAGACGTTCGTGAAGACCATACTCGGGCCGCAGAAGACCTCGTCCTCGAGTTCCACGAGGTCGTAGAGGCTGACGTTGTTCTGGATCTTGCAGCGGTTGCCGATCTTGGCCCTGCCGCCGACGTTCACGTTCTGACCGATCGAGACGTTCTCGCCGATGACGGCGCCCGGAAGGACGTGGGAGAAGTGCCAGATGCGGGTGCCCTTGCCGACGCGGGCGCCCTCGTCGACGTAGGAGGACTCGTGGACGAAGTAGTCGGGCTCGGCCATGCGGAACAACTCCTTATTGGTGTAAAGCCGCAAGCGGGTGGCCTACCGCTACAGCGCAACCGGCGCGCCGCCAGCCGCAAGGCTTCGCCCCGCCGCCTCCAGCACCCGGACCACCCTGAGGCCGTCACGGCCGTCACTGCGGGGTGTGAGGCCCTTTGCGATACACTCCAGGAAGTGCAGGCACTCGGCGCGAAGCGGCTCGCCGGTCGGCGTCTTGGGGATCAGAATATCGCCTGTCCGCAGCGAGAGCGACTGCTCGTACCCGACGACGCTCCCCGCCACGTCCACGCCCTTATCGTAGATGCGGATCTTCTCGGCCGGATCCATGTCGTCGAATGTCGCCATCTTGTCCGTGCCGACCAGGGTCATCTTGCGGATCTTGTGCGGGTCGAGCCACGAGACATGGATGTGGGCCATGCGGCCGTCGGCGAACTTCAGTTGCGCAAAGACCACGTCCTCGACGCCCGGCCGGAGGTACGCCTGCCCCTGGGCAGTTACGGTCGCCGGCTCGGCCCCGAAAAGGAACAGGATGACCGACACGTCGTGCGGCGCCAGGCTCCACCAGGCGTTTTCGTCCTTGCGGACGACGCCGAGGTTGACGCGCTGGCAGTACATGTAGCGGGCGTCGCCGAGTTCTCCGCTGTCGAGCAGTTGCTTCAACTGGAGGACACAGGGGTGGTACTCAAGGAGGTGACCGACCATGAGGACGCGCTTCGCCTTCTCGGCGCGGGTGATGAGGTCCTCCGCCTCGCGGGGCGCCAGGGCCATCGGCTTTTCCACGAGGACGTGCTTGCCGGCCGCCAGGGCGTCACGGGCTACCTGGTAATGGCTGGGGGCATCGGTGGCAATGACGACGGCTTCAATCTCGCGATCCGCAAAGACTTCGGCTACGGCGGTGGTCGTCCCGACGCCGGGGTAGGCGGCTCGATGGGCTGCGAGGACCTTATCGCTAAGATCGCAGATGGTCTTCAGGCGGGAGGTCTTGATCTCGCGGAAATTACGGACGTGGTTCTTACCCCAACCGCCGCCGCCGATCACAGCTACCGTGACCAAAGAGGCCCCCTCCGGCATCACCCGGCGTACCCCCCCCGCACCAATTCGGCCGGTCCCCCGGGGAACCGGGGGGTTCCCACCCCGTGGGAACCCATCCCCAGATGGGGATCTGAATCCTCGATTCACGAATCGTGAACGATTCGTCGTTACGAAGGTCGCGTCCCAGAAGCGGGTGGAAATTGGGGTTCGGCCCGACCATGTTCCCGAAGCCCAATTCGGCCCGCCTTCCTGGCGGACCTGACGTTACTTTAAGCCACATCCAAGTACCTGTCAAGCGCTGAGACGCCAGGAGTTTTCCCATGCCGGTTCACGCGGGCGGTTTGGCGAAGGCGAGGATGAGTTGACCGGTGTCCGAGGGCGGCGGGGGCGGCGCGGGGCCGCCGCGCGAACCGAACAGCAGCCGGTGGATACCGTCGGCCACGGCGTACTGGTAGAACGTCGCGATCTCGTAGAACCGCTTGGCTTTCTCGCAGACGCGTTTGAAGATCAGGCTGAGTTTCGCCTTGGCCCCGATCACCACGCTCACGAAGTACAACACGGCTGTGACCAACGCATACACATTCCGCAAGGCCACGTAACTGTGGACCCGCACGTCCTCCAGCCGGTACGCCTGCTTCACGAACCGGTACGCCTCCTCGCCGAAAGCCCCTACGGATTTCCCGACCGGCCCGACCGGCTGGTCGTGGTGCTCCTGAAGTGGGGCAAAACGCGCAACGTCGTCACCGAGCACCTCAACCGCAACGCCCAACTCCAGGCCGCCGCTCGCACTTCGTCCCGAATGGTCCGGTACTGCGCCACCAGGTCCAACAGGGGAACAAGCACGGTTTGACCCTCGCCTAAGGGATTCGTTAACCGGCGCTTGCCGAAAAAGCCTGGCAGGATGGAGGAACGCGGCTATTATAGATGGCCTCGAAGGGGCGTCAAGCACCGACACGCCGCGGGGAAAACTGTATCCCAAACGCCTTTTCGGCCGACTATCCAAGGAGGCTCGAAATCGCCCCCAAGAGAATTAGAAGGGATTTGGAACATGCAGGATCTGATGAAGCGGATTCAGAATCGCCAGGCCACGGTCGGGATCGTCGGGCTCGGCTACGTGGGCCTGCCGCTCGCCCAGGCCTTCCGCAGGGCCGGGTTTAACGTCGTCGGTTTCGACATCGACCCGCAGAAGATCGACGCCTTGATGGCCGGCCGGTCCTACTTCAAGCACATCCGCCACGAGAGCGTCGCCGAAATGAAACCCCGCAAGGGCTTCGAGGCCACCACGGACTTCGCGCGAATCCGCGACGTCGACGCCATCCTCATCTGCGTCCCCACGCCGCTCACGCCGGCGCGCGAACCCGACATGAGTTTCATCGTGGGCACCGCCGAGACCATCGCACCCCATCTGAAGAAAGGCCACGTGGTCGTCCTCGAGAGCACCACCTATCCCGGGACCACGCGCGACGTGCTGCGCCCCGTCCTGGAACGATCCGGCCTGAAGGCCGGAACCGATTTCTACCTGGCCTTCAGCCCCGAGCGCGAGGACCCCGCCAATCCTGATTTTACCACCCGCACCATCCCGAAGGTCGTCGGCGGCTTCGACGCTGCCAGCCGCGACCTGGCGGCCGCCCTCTACGGCGCCTGCATCGAGCGGGTCGTCCCCGTCTCCAGTTGCGAGGTCGCCGAAGCCTGCAAACTCACCGAGAACATCTACCGCGCCGTCAACATCGCGCTGGTCAACGAACTGAAGGTCATCTATGCCGCCATGGGCATCGACGTCTGGGAAGTCCTCGAAGCTGCCGGCACGAAACCGTTCGGGTTTGGAAGAAAAGAAAACAAGACTTTCTTCACCCCGGGGCCTGGCCTCGGCGGCCATTGCATCCCCATCGACCCGTTCTACCTCGCATGGAAAGCCCGCGAGCACCAGATCGTCACGCGCTTCATCGAACTGGCCGGCGAAATCAACACCTCCATGCCCGACTACGTCATCCGCCAACTCACCATCGCCCTCAACGATCGCTGCAAGGCTCTCCGCGGGGCAAAAATCCTCGTCCTCGGACTCGCCTACAAACCCGACGTCGACGACCTCCGCGAAAGCCCCGCCGTCACCATCATCGAAAAACTCCAGCGCCTCGGCGCCGACGTCTCCTACAACGATCCCTACATCCCCCACACCCGCCCGCAGCGCGAACACGATCTGAGGATGCAGAGCGTCGAACTCACCCCGCAAACCCTCGCCGACCAGGATGCCGTCCTTATCGTCACCAACCACTCCTGCTACGATTACGGCTGGATCGTGGCGAACGCGCGGCTCATCATTGACACGCGGAACGCGACCGGTGCCGTCACCGAGGGGCGCGAGAAGATTCTCAAGGCGTAGGCCATACCAATTCGACGCCCCATTCGGCACGGCTAGCCGCTGCCCGGCCGGTGCAGTGATGATACTCTGGCTTGGCCGCGCCCACCGCGAAGCAACGGCCGGCGCGGCAGCCAAAGGACTGGGCATGGTTCTGCGACAGGCCTTTCCCGCGTGGTTCATCCTGGCCGTCCTGCTGGGCTTCATGTCCGTCACGTATTTTGACTGCAGCCATGGTTCCTACGCGACCATCGTGGCGGACCGCGGGCACCTGATCCACAAAACCCATGAACAGGTCACGGCGATGTGCCGTTACCTGGCCGTTGCCCTGTTTGCCTACGGTTTCGTGATGATGCTGTTTCTCTGGGCCCGTGCTAGGTCGGACCGAAAGAACTCAGCCCACGGCACAATCGCGGAAGCGCCGGCGGAATTCCCGTGAGGGCGCAGCAGACGCTTCCGGAAGGCTTGGCCGAAGAGAAACTGACAACGCCGGGGTTACCGCCTCACGAAAGTGGGTCACTGAGTGGGTCAGTCGTCACGTGGTAGTGACTTGTTATCGACTGCTCAGTGATTTGTCAACCACTTGTAACCCTCGTTTTCGGCCAGAAAAGCCGCTGTAAGTGCTTGGGACGTCATGGTTTGCGCGCGGCCTTTCGTCCTTCGGATCCGAGGGTTGGGGGTTCGACTCCCTCCGGGCGCGCCAGCTTAAATCATTGCAAAAACGCAACTTATGACTCCTTCGGTTCCGGCTTTGACCCTGACAAAGGCCCAAAGTGGGTCAAAAGTGGGTCAGTCAGGACGCATTCCAGGATCTCCGACTGAACCTGCCGGGCCTTCTCCAGATCGTTCTCCTGCACCGAGATGTAGTAGCACTGCGTGGTCTTGATGTCGCTGTGACCCGCCAGATTCTTGATTGGGAGGATGGCGGGCAAGTCCGGTGAAAGAATACCCACCATCGGACCACTAATCCTTTGCACACAGTCTCAATCCAATCCGCCCGTGAAGCGTGTGAGGGGGACGACGTATCGCCCTACCTTCGGGTGGAAGGCCCGAAGGTCGGGAGTCGTTGACCACCAGGAGATCGTCACTCTCTTCCGAGAAACCTCGTATTGGCTCCTACGCTGCCTGCAGCAGGCCCCTCAACTGCTCCAGCACGCAACCACCTTCAGATCTCAGCCGCAGAATGCAAGCCCGACCAAGGCGCTGCGCACCGACTGGACGTTGTCATGCTCGCCGCGCGCCCGTGCCTCTGCGTCGGCGAGCGCCGTTTCGACACGTGCCCGAAGGTCATCGACATTCACCGCATGGCGAGCCGCTTGCGGTGAGGCGGTTGCGCTGGTCAACAACGCCAAGTCCTCCTTGGGCGTCGCGGCCTGCCATGAATGATCCAAGCGGACCTTGGCCGACTCGTACCGCTTCCGCACGGAGCCGTCTTCCATCGTGGCCTCAACGATATACCGGACCCAGCAGGCCGGTCCTCTGCTGTCCGCCGGCAAGACGGTCACGTCGCCCGCGCGCGACGAATGAGAGAAATGAGACAGGACAGCGTCGACCAGCGGATGGCCGATGCCCATCAGGTCGGCGCTTCTGCGCCGCATGGCAACGTCGCGCCTGAAGCAGGCCGCGTCATACCGCGCTGCGACGTTTCGGTGGCTCCGAAGGACGGCGGGCGGCTCGATGCGATACAGGTCGCCGTCGGGGATGAACGAACCCCCCAGCCGTATAATGGCGCGCTCCATGAAGAACCGCAGGTCGTCCAGGGACATCTCTCCTTGCAGTCTTCGGTAGTGCTCTAAGTTGAACGCCGTCAAATCTTGCGCGAGCGACTGCAGGGCTTGGCTCGCCTTGGCGGCCGCCTCGATCATCTGGGCCATTTCGTCGGCCGTCCGGCGGTAGTCCCGGTCCAGCACCGCCTTCTTGTAGAGTTCCTGGTAGTTCGGCGACGAGCCGAGGAACCCCAGGATGTCCCCCCGAAAGTCCTCGATGACACTCCCTGTCACCGGATCGACCTTGCCTATAGTCCTGGCGATGTCGAGGAGTTTCTCCTCGAGGAGGTCGTAGATGCGCTGCTCAACTGTGTCCTCTGCCACGAGGCTGTAGACCTGCACGGTGTCCTGCTGTCCGTACCGGTGGATGCGGCCGATCCGCTGCTCAATCGCCATCGGATTCCAGGGAAGGTCATAGTTGAAGAGCACGTGACACACCTGGAGGTTGATGCCTTCGCCGCCCGCCGACGTGCTGACCAGGAACCGGGCGCCGTCGGGGTCCCAAAATTGCTCGACGGCCGTTATCTTGTCCTCCAGCGGCCCGCCCTTGATCGTGGCGATCTTCTCGGGCCCGTACAGCCGGCCCAGTTCCTCGCGAAGGAACTCCAGGGTCTCCCGATACTGCGTGAAGATGACAAACCGCTCGTCGGGGCTGACTATGATCTCTGCGGCCTTCACGACCGTCAATGACCGCTCAGCGATGAGGCTCGCGGGTTCGACCTCCCAGTCGAACGTCTTCTTGCATTTCGGGCACGCGACGTCCTGCATGTACCGGATCGAGGGCGACTGTCGGCTTCCATGACGGTCTGGCACCAGCAGGCCTCATGGTGCTCCGTGCGAAGCAGCGGAAGGGGGCGCTCAACCGCCGCAACCGCTTGGCGTCCGCCACCTCCAGCCCCCCGTACTTCGCCTTCCAGTGGTAGAACGTCTGCGGACTGATCCCGTGCCGCCGGCACACCTCCGCCGTCGCCACCCCCGCCTCCTGCTCCTTCAGCACCCCAATGATCTGCTCCTCCGAAAACCGGCTCTTCCGCATGGCTCCGCCCTCCTGTCTGGAAACCCCAGTCTACCCGGAGGACTCTCATTTTGACTGGACCAGTTTTCGGGGAGCAGGTCACGTCCCTTGCTGTACTTGCCCCCATTTCTGATCCACCCGGGGTGAGACTTTTTCATGGCCCGTGCTCCGGGGCAGCGGCGCGAACCGGAGGCCGAGGCGCAGCCGAGGCCGGAGGTTCACGCCGCTCGGCGAACTCCGCCGGCGGCGTCCGGCCTCGCCTCCGGCTCACCCGGAGCCCCCGGCCGCCTCGGCAAAGTGTAAAGGATGTCCCCGGTCTAAAACGTAAACCTTGTGCCCGGTCGAACAATGTTTTTGTGGCGCGGAGTTGACAAAGTAGCGTTAACCATCCTCGGCCGGGTCGCCTGGCGTTTTCTATCCGTTTTTCAGTGAACATAGAAGGCCCTATTGGCCGATAAGAAACCGGTTTCCCCTACTGA
>JBAUDW010000238.1:0-6948 GCA_049678285.1 Phycisphaerae bacterium | reverse complement strand
GGTCGCCCTTAGTCTTGGCGACCGCGCGGTGGCCAAGAATGGCCACCGCGCCTCCGCTTACCTGTCGAGGACCGGAGTTGACAAAGTAGCGCTAGTCCCATCAGCGCTTCAGTTCCGCGATTTTGGCGGGGATGTCGGGGCTCCTGAGCAGACTTTCGCCGACGAGGACAGCATCGACGCCGACCGCCGCCAGCCGACGAACGTCTGCCGTGCTCGCGATGCCACTCTCGGACACCAGCACGTGCCCCGCGGCGCGGACGACGGCCGCCAGGCGTTCGGTGGTTTCGAGGCTCACTTTGAAGGTCTTCAGGTCGCGGTTGTTGATGCCCACCAGGACCGCCCCGCAGCCGATAGCGGCCTCGAGCCGCTCATCGCTGTGGGCTTCGGCCAGGACGTCCATGCCGAGTTCTTCCGCCAGGAAGGCCAGATCGGTCATGCGTCGCGGGTCGAGGGCTTCGGCGATGAGGAGAATGGCGTCGGCGCCGGCGGCGCGGGCCTCGTAAACCTGGGCCCCGTCGATGAGGAAATCTTTACGGAGGATGGGTAGGTGGACGGCGGCGCGGACTTCGCGAAGATGCTCGACCGATCCACCGAAGAACTCGCCGTCCGTCAGGCACGAGATCGCGTCCGCCCCGCCCCGCTCGTAGTGACCGGCGATCTCGGCGGGGACAAACGGGTCGGCGATGACCCCGGCCGAGGGCGAACGGCGCTTGATCTCGGCCACGACGCGCATGGACTCGTTCGGGGCGCGGCGAAGGGCGTCCGCCAGGCTGCGCGTCGGCGGGGCGTCGCGGCAGGCGGCTTTGAAGTCGGCCAGGCGGCCGGCCAGGTCGGCCACCTCGCGGCGCTTGACGGCAAGGATTTTCGATAGAATGTCGTCGGGCACGGCACCGGTCCCCAGGCAAACAGCAACAAACGCGACTATAGCCTCCGGCGGGAAGGGGTGCATCACAAAAAAGTGGCAACGTGCTGGGGTGCCACCGATTGCTTGTCAATCGGTGCGGCGGGTGTGCAGCGCACGGTTTGCCAAGTCCCGGCGCGCCGGGATGGCACCCACCGGCTGGAAAAGTGCCACTTTTTTGTGGTGCACCCCAGCGGGGAAGGAAATCAACCTTTTTGCTTGAAGTGCGGGGCTGCAGGACATAGAATCCGTGGCGGGCTTCATTCAAGCCCACCCACCGATGGTTTCTCTTGCCCGCATTGGAGAAGGATCATGCAGACGTTCACCGTCAGAACGGGGTCGCGCGTTGAAATGATTGACATTACGTCGCGCGTGGCCGACGCCGTCCGGGCCGAAAGCGTAGAGGAGGGTCTCGCCGTCGTTTTCGTCCCGCACACAACGGCCGGCGTCACCATCAACGAGAACGCTGACCCGAGCGTGACGCGCGACATCGTCGCCGAGACAAACAAGATCGTCCCCTTCGACGACGCGTACCATCACAGCGAAGGCAACTCGGCCGCCCACATCAAGTCGTGCCTGTTCGGCCCATCGCTGACGGTGCTCGTCTCCGGGGGCCGGCCGGTGCTGGGAACCTGGCAGGCGATTTACTTCTGCGAATTCGACGGTCCGCGGACCCGCAAGGTCCACGTGAAGGCACAATAGAAGGCCGCCGAGCACGATTGAGTGGGAGTAGCCGAAAGGCTTCCGCGCTCGCGGTCGGCCCGTCGGCCTCGCCGGCCGCCGAGGCGGGCCCGTGAGGCGTTTGCCGTTTGCCCGGGAGGAACCGATGGAGCCGGTTGAGACCGCCAACTGGGGCGCCCTTGTGCCGAGGCTCTGGCTTGTCGGCACGGTGATCGCCTGTTTACCGGCAACGGCCGTGGCGGTCTGGCTTGTCGTGCGGTGGTGGCTCTCGGGCCGGCCGTTTCCCCTGCCCCGGGACGGCGCCTGGCCGCTCGTACCGTGGCCGGCGTGGTTCGGCCTCTTGCTGTTCGGCGGAATGTTCAGCCTGATGTTTCTCATCAGCAGCGCGTGGGCGGTGATGGCCGAACTGGGCCTCCTGCCGTGGAAGCCGTACGGGACCCCCGACCTCATAAATCCCGGTCTATTCCTGCCGCAACTCCTCCCGCCGGCGCTGGGTCTATGGCTCGTCACGCGCCTGGGGCCAGGCGCGGTCAAGACCATCGGCGTGCGCGCGGGGCGACCCTGGCACGATATGCTGTACGGCCTCGGCATGACGGCGGCGGTGGTTCCCCTGTGCGTTGGAGCGATTCTTGTCGGCGCGCTGGTTCACTGGCTTGCCGGGTTTCCGACCGTCTTGCATCCGGTGCTGGTGAGCCTTGGCGAGTCCTCGTCGCCCTGGACGCTGGCGGCGGTGCTCATTCTGGCGTCCGTGGTGGCGCCGCTGGCCGAGGAGTTCACCTACCGCGGGGTGCTGATGATGAGCCTCCTGAGGCCGCTGGGCGGCCCCGGAGCCATTGCCGTCTCGAGCGCCGTTTTTGCCCTCGTGCACCTGCTCATCGAGCCGCAGGCCATCCTCGCGCTTTTCTTGCTCGGACTGGCGCTCGGATACGTCACCTATCGGACGCGGAGCCTGGTGGCGGCCGTGTCGGCCCACAGCGCATTCAATACGCTGATGGTCCTGGGGACGTTCTTCGGCGGGTCGTCCTAGGGAGCGGCCGGGGGAGCGGCCTCAGGGGCCCCTTCCGGAGGCGGTGCAGGCGCCGGTTCCGGCGCCGGTTCCGGTTCGGCCTCCGGCGCGGGGGGCACGGCTTCGGGTGCCGGTTCTGGCTCACCGCCCTCGCCCTCCGGCGGTCCTTCCTCGCTCGGCTCAAAGAGCGATTCCGGCACTTCGGTGACTTCGGGCGCGACGCGCTCGAGGAGGTCGCGCGCGAGACGCAACTGCTCGTGCGGCCAGTAGGAGCCGACCTCGACCGCATTGCCGACCGCGCCGAAACTCAGCCCCACCATCTCGCTGCCGACGTCGACGGTCCCGACGCGGTCCGGGTCCGTGCCGCCGCGCAGAAGCGCCTCTCGCAGATAGGCCGGCAGACTGGTGGCGATGAAAAGGTTCTGCGTCTTGGGCATGTGGGGTTCAAGGCGAGCGAGCGCCGGGGCCACCTGGCCCGGTTCATCCTCCTGGACGCGCTCGACGATCTTGCGGAAAAGCGTCAGGTCGGTGCCTGTGCCGACGACCGCTTTGTCCTTGACGACGGCCACGCGGTACACGAGGCCCTCCGGCCCGTACATGGTCTTCAGCCATTTCCTAAACTCGGCGTGGCGGGCGGGGATGCCGAAACGAAACTTCGGGATGTACAGGGTGACGGGGACCCCGTTGATTTCACCGGAGTCGGGCACGGTGCGGATCTTCATATAGAGGTCCAACTGGCTCGCGAGCCGTTCCCACGCGGTCGTCAGCATGGCGAGGCCGCGACGGAACTGGTCGGGGTCCTTCAGATCGTAGACGGCCGTCTCGCTGACCATGCCAAGACCCGTGGCGGCGGGAGCGGAGAAGTACGATATCCGGTCCCCGAGGGACTCCATGAGCGTCTGCACGGCCTCGTAGACTTCCTTTTGGGTCGTCTCGGGAAGCGGCTCGGGACGGGGCGCCTTTTCGAGGAAGAACTTCGTGGCTTTGAGGACAAACTCGGTGCGCGCCGCCGGGTCGAGGCGGAGCGTCGTGGCCGTGGCCACGGACGCATCGCCCCAGGGAGGGATGCCCGCCGGCCCGGACGTCTGACGGGAGAGGAATTGGGCCACGTTTCGGCCGTCGACGAAGCGGACGGCGAAGTCGGTGGAGACGCCCTCCGGCCCAAACCGCAAGGCCAGTTCGAACGTTTCCGTCTGGTCGATGAAATCGGCGATGCCCAGCATGTACGTCACCATCATGTCGGCATAGGCGACGGACTCGGGCGTGTAATACATCTGCCCGCTGGCCGCCCGGAACCACGAGGCGATCTCGGACTCATAGATTCGCTTCAGGCGGTCCACGTTGACGTAAAGCATTGGCCCGGGCCTCTCCGCCCGCGCACGCGTTTCGGGCAGGAGATTCGGCAGGAGGAAATCGCCCTTCGCGACGGCATCCATCGTGCGGACGGAACTGGTGACGACGGCGTATCGTCCGACGCGTTTGACGAAGCGCGGCCCAGTCGCCCCCGTCAGGGCATAGAGGTCGTCGCCCATTTCCTCGCCCGCGCCGGCGCCGAGCAAGGCCTGCCAATCGGCGATGGGCAGGATGTACAGCGTGTAGCGGTTCCGGTAGCGCTTGGGGTCGAGGAAAGCGACGGCGGCGGGGGCCTGGGGGTCGAGACCTTCGCGGATGCCCGTCCGGCGGGCCAAGCCGTCGAGCAACGGGTGGTCGCTATGCCCGATATGCCAGCCCGTCCGCTCAGTAAACTGGAGGATATCCTTCTCAAGGGCGTCCAGGGGGGGCAGATGAATGAACGCCACCGCCTCGTTCGGCACGAGGGCCAGGGCCGGCGAGGCCGCCTCCCGAACGGCGCCTGCCGGGGGCGGTTCCGCTTCGGCGGCAAGGAGCGCCGATGCGCACCAGGCGACGAGCCCAAGCCCAGCCAGCCATACACGGATTCGCATGGGGCCTCCTGTTCTCCTCGATGGCGTCTTTGACTCGACCGGTCTACCCCCACTCTCAGTTTATGAAACGGCCCGTTCGGGGTCAATGATGCAAATGGCAACTGACAAGATGGTCCGGGTCGTCGGCCATGGGCGCCAGCGCGGGAACCTCGACCGGACACCGGTCAAAGGCCCAGGGGCATCGCGGATGGAACGCGCAGCCGGTGGGCGGATTCATGGCACTCGGCACCTCGCCGCGAGGTACGATGCGTTCGCCCGGCACGCCCGGGCGGCCCTTCGGAATCGCCGACATCAGGCATTTCGTGTACGGATGGAGCGGATTCTTGTAGAGGGTGCGGCTGGGGGCGTGCTCGACGATTCGCCCGAGATACATGACGGCGACGTCGTCCGAGATGTGGCTGACGACCGCCAGGTCGTGGGCGATAAACAGATACGCCAGCCGGAGTTCCTTCTGAAGCCGTTCCAGCAGGTTCAGGATCTGCGCCTGGATCGAGACGTCCAGGGCGCTGACGGGCTCGTCGCAGACGATGAACTTCGGCTCGAGCGCGAGGGCTCGCGCGATGCCGATCCGCTGGCGCTGGCCGCCCGAAAACTCGTGCGGGTACCGATTGACCAAGGCCGGGTCCAGACCGACTCGCTCCAGCAGGCGGGCGACGCGCTGGTCGCGTTCGCGGCCTCGGGCGATCCCGTGCACCGTAAGCGATTCGCCGACGATTGCACCAACGGTCATCCGCGGGTTCAGGCTGCCGTACGGGTCCTGAAAGATGATCTGCATGTGGCGTCGGAGGCGGCGGAGTTCCTCGGGCGCGAGGTCGAAAACGTTGCGGCCCTCGAAGGTGACGTTGCCCGAGGTCGCGGGAATCAAGCGGAGGATGGTCCGGCCGGTGGTGGTTTTGCCGCAGCCCGATTCGCCCACGAGGCCGAGCGTCCTGCCGCTGCGGATGGCGAAGGAGACCCCGTCCACGGCGCGAACGTGGCCGACCGTCCGGCGCAACAGGCCGCGGCGCACGGGAAAATGGGTCACGAGGTCGCGGACCTCCAGCAGCACGTCGCGGTTTTGGCGATTCGCGTCGGCGATCATGATCGGTAGATGGCCTCCCCTCTCTTCCGCATCCCTTCCAGGCGGTCGCTGTGCCAGCAGGCCGCCAAGTGGCCCGCCTTCTTGACCTGGAGCGGCGGGCGCTCGTTCGGGCACCTCGCGTCGTCGGCGAGGGGGCACCGCGGGTGGAACGGGCAGCCCGGCGGAACGGCGAGCGGGCTCGGCACCGTGCCGGGTATGACGGCGAGCGGCTCGCCGGTCGGCTCCAGGTCGGGCCGGCTCCGAAAGAGGCCGACCGTGTACGGATGGAGCGGCGCGGCGAAGAGTTCCCGCACGTCGGCCTGCTCGACGATTCGGCCGGCATACATGACGGCGACGGAGTCGGCCGTCTCGGCGACGATGCCCAGGTCGTGGGTGATCATGAGCATGCTCATGCCGCTCGCGCCGCGCAGGTCGCCGAGGAGGTCCAGAATCTGGGCCTGAATGGTGACGTCGAGGGCGGTGGTCGGCTCGTCGGCGATGAGGAGTTCCGGCCCGCACACCAGCGCCATCGCAATCATCACCCGCTGCCGCATCCCACCCGACATCTGGTGCGGGTACTCCGAGACGCGCTGCTCCGGGTCGGGGATGCCGACCTTGCGGAGCATGGCGACGGCCTTGCTCATGGCCTCGGCACGGCCGGCCTTTTCGTGGAGCACGACGGCCTCGGCAATCTGGTCGCCGATGGTGAAGACCGGGTTGAGGCTGGTCATGGGTTCCTGGAAGATCATGGCAATCCGGTTGCCGCGCACCGCACGCATGTCCTCCTCGGAAAGCGTGAGGAGTTCCTTGGAGTCGAGGCGGACGCCCGTCTCGCCGCCGAGGCGGACGCCCGTCTCGCCGCCGAGGCGGACGCTGCCGCTCTCGATGCGTCCCGGCGGATCCGGGATGAGCCTCAGAATCGAGAGGGCCGTCACCGTCTTTCCGCAACCGGACTCGCCGACGAGCGCGAGCGTCCCGCCGCGCGGAACGTCGAAAGAAACCTCCTCGACGGCGTAGGCAACGCCCTCGTCGGTGAAAAATCGCGTCGTAAGGCCGGAGACGCGAAGGAGGATGTTGTCGCTGGTGTCAGGCACGGGATACCTCTCCAATCCCCCCTCTCCCTTGTCGCCTCGGGCGACTCGACGTGGCGAGATGGGAGAGGGAGAGCGATGTAGCGCGGGGCCTTGTGCCCCGCGAACGGCGTTCGAGCCGGCGGCGGGAGCCGCCGGCTACATTCCCTACCGCGGCACGTGCCACGCCGCGCGAGGGACAAGCCCTCGCGCTACACCGTATCAAGGACAAATAAGGCGTAGCGCGGGGCCTTGTGCCCCGCGCAAGAGGGCGCGGGGGATAAACC
>JBAUDW010000237.1:0-5425 GCA_049678285.1 Phycisphaerae bacterium | reverse complement strand
CCGGGCTGGGTCCGGACCCACTTCCGCGTCGCCCTCTGGGGCCGCGGGAAGATGATCTTCTACCATGCGTGGAGAAATGCCCATGCCACCTCCGCCGCGTAGATGCAAAAAGTTCGCAAGCCCGTGGTGCGAAAAGCGAAAATCCTCTTTTCCTCTATTGCTGTTGGAGCCCCGCCAGGGGCGACTGAAATCGGTCACGCCCAGATGCGCTCCGGGTCATGTTCAATCCCGTGCCGCTCCAGTAGCGCGACGAACTCCTCCTCGAACGTCAGCCGCTTGTGATGCTCGGCCTGCGCCTCAATGTACCTGATGACCTTGTCGGCGCCGGATCGGCTGACGCTGAACGCGCCGTATCCTTCCTGCCACGCGAAATCCGCTTCGGCGGGAAACGTCTCATGCACCCATCCCGATGAAAGGCTTTTCCATTTTCGCATGGCTTCGGCAACGGAAGCGGCCGCATTCATCGAAAGGAGGCCATGAACATGATTGGCCGTGCCGCCGACCACTAGCGCGCGGCCGAACTCGCCCCGCGCGATGCCGCCCATATACTCATAAAGACGCTGGCGGAAGGAATCGTGGATGACCGGCCGACGGTCCTTTGTGCTGAACACGACGTGAACCAGAAGGCTGCTGTATGTGTGGCCCACGGCTGCCTCACGCGCCCCTGAAGGGGCTTCACGGCATTGTTACGGGATTCTTTACCACGGGCTCGCGCCCGTGGCTACTTTCATCCGTCCCTGCGGGACTTGAACAACGATTCGCCGCAAAAACACGGTTACCCAAGCAGATTCTTGAGCGCCTTCTCTAACGGGTCGCGGACGGTCTTGAGCCATTTGTCGGCCGCGTCGGCGCACTTGCCGAGTTCCTTCAGGCCCAGGTTCCCCGGCCCGCCTTGGAGGGTTTTCGATTTGAGATTCTCCACGGGGTCGCGGCTCGCGAGTTCATCCAGGTGGGCGGCGACCTCACGGTACGCGTCGCGGAACGGCACCCCCTCGCCCACCAGTTCCAGGGCGCGGTCCGTCGCGAAGATCTCCGGGATGAATCCTTTGCGCAGGTTCTCCTCGACGACCTCGAGCCGTTCGAACGTGATGGCCATGATCCGCAAACTGCCCAGCGTCGCCTCGACGCCGCGCATGAACGGCCCCTTGGTCTCCTGGAAGTCGCGGTTGTAGCCCGAGGGAAGTGCCCGCAGGATGCCGGCCACTTCCTGCTCGCGTGCCAGCACCCCGGCCGCCTTCGCCCGCACGAGTTCCAGGCCGCAGGGGTTGCGTTTCTGCGGCATCATCGAGGAGCCGGTGCAGAGTTCCTTCGGGATGCGGAAGTAGCCGAACTCCGGCATCGAGCCGATCAAGAGGTCCGTCGCCAGCCGCGCCAGGTCCAGCATCACCTGGGCGCAGGCCGCCAGGGTCGCGAGTTCCGCCTTGCCGCGCGAGTTCGCGCAGTAAAGGACGTTGTTCTGGACCTTCGCGAAGCCCAGAAGGTCAGCCACGGCTTGGCGGTCGAGCGGCAGCGCGGACCCATAGGCCGCGCCCGAGCCGAGCGGCGACTGGTCCGAGAGCGTATGGGCGGCCTTCAGAAGTTCCAGGTCGTCCAGGAGCGCCTCGGCAGCAGCCCCGGCCCAGAGGCCCAGGCTCGACGGCATGGCGACCTGCATGTGCGTCCGCCCCGGCATCGGGACGAACTCGTGCTGCTTGGCGAACGCCTCGAGCGCCCGCACGAACGCCACCGCCCGCTCCACGAGCGCGTGCAGTTGCTCCTTCCCCCAGAGGCGCAGGTCCAGGAGGACCTGGTCGTTGCGGCTGCGGCCGGTGTGGAGTTTCTTCCCCAGGTCGCCCAAGCGGTCCGTCAGGTACTCTTCGACGGCGGTGTGCACGTCCTCCTGCGATGGCGTGATGGAGAACTTGCCGGCGGCGAGATCCTTGAGGACCGACCGCAGGCCGCCCAGCAGGCGGTCGCGCTCTTTGGCCGTCAGGAGGCCGACCTTCGCGAGCATCGTCGCGTGGGCGGCCGAACCGGCGACGTCCGCCCGCACGAGGTCCCGGTCCAGCAGATAATCCTCGCCGACGGTGAAGCGCTCGATCTCGGGCTCCAGTTCGTACCCTTTTCCCCACAGTTTGGCCATCGTTTGTCTCCATCCGGTCAGGCCGCTTCCTCGGCGGCTCATGGTCGGGTATCTTAGCAAATCGGCAGCCCGGCGGAAATACTGTAGCCGGAGGCAGGGGCGGGCTCCGAAGCGGGCGCATCACTCGCGCGGCGTGGCAAGGTGGACGAGCGCGAGCGCCAGGCCCAGGCCGACGAGCACCAGCCCGTTCGCCGCCAGGAGCCACCGCGTTCCCATCCACGTGATGAGGTAGAACGTCGTTCCGAGGGTCCCCACGATGGCCCCCGCCGTCGAGAGGCCCGAAATCTTCCCGACGCCGGCCCCCAAATGGCCGAGCGCGTGGATGAGCAGTTTGGCCGCGTACGGCGTAACCATGCCCAGGAGCACCGACGGCACAAGGAACAGGAGAGCCCCGACGCCGAGCGTCGGCCACCGCAGGTCCGGCGGCATATAGACGACGAGTTGGCCGACCGCCCCAGTGCCGCCCGCGCCCCATTCCTCCGGCAGCGGCGCCCCTTCTCCCGGAAACATGTAGTCGAGTGCCGCATCGGAATAGAGGGGAATCGAGAGGGCCACGACACCGCCGAGGGCGAGGATCGCGCCGAGTTTCCACAAAGCCGGCCGGCGGTCGGCCAGACGCCCGCCCAGAAACGCCCCGATCGCCAGGCCCCCGAGAAAGACGCTGATCAGGCTCCCCCAGACGATGATGTCGCTGCCGAACTCCGGCTGAACAAGCCGAAAACCCGCCATCTCCAGGCTCATCAGCGCCGCCCCCGAGAGGAACACCGCCGCAAGCACCACCGCGCGGATCATGGCGACGCGCCCTCCTCCTCGAAGTGTTTCGGATGTTCGTGCCGCAGCGTGTTCACCGGCGCCTTGTCGTCCGTCAAGACCGCTTCGTCAATCTTGCGGTCCGTCAGGCACCGGTACTCCCGCCCGATGAGGTCCGCGAGGTTGAAACCGATGTCCCGGCCGCGGACCCGTTCTTCCGCCCGCAGGACCCAGTCCTTCCGGGTCACCGGTTCTTCGGCCATCGTGCCGAAGACGATGATGTTCCCCGTCTGGGCCGCGGGCAACAGATAGACTTGCGGAAACGTCGCCTGGAACGTCTTCAGTTCCGCCAGGTAAAACCGATTGATCGCCTTCTCCCACAGGTTCGACGCCGCCACCCCTCCCGGCTTCAGGTGCGACTTCACCAATTGGATGAACTCCACCGTCGTCAGGTGGAACGGCATATGATCCGCCGCATACGCGTCCAGCAGGATGAGGTCGTACTGCTTCTCCGCACGCTTCAGGTACATGCGCCCGTCCATCACGAAAACGCGCGTTTTCGCATTCCCCCGGAACTCAAAGTAGTCCTGGCACACCCGGACGACGTCCGGGTCCAGTTCGACAATGTCCAACTCCAGTTCCGGAAAATACTTCTGGAGAAACTTCGGAATCGACGCGCCCCCCAAACCGACGAGGAGGACATCCCTGGGCTCGCGATGCAGCGCCAGGGCCGCTATCATCGTCTGCGAGTACTTTAAGTCCAACCGCGCCGGATCCGCCAGGATCATGCTCGACTGGATGCCCCGCGACTTGGAGAAGTGAAGGCACCGCCGGCCCTTCGCCGGATAGTCCACCACCTGGATCCGGTAATAGCGCGATTCCCGGTCGTAGTGGACGATCAAGTCTTCCGACGAAGCGCCCGGGATCGCCGCCAGAATCGTCACCCACGCGGCTAGTGTTGCGATTCCAGCCATAACCCGCACGCGCATTGGCTCCGTCTCCACGTTACCGCTTTGGAAGCCTACTCATCGGCACCGCCTTTTGCCAGCCGATTCCACCACGAATACGATGCGCGCCACCATTCGCATCCCCCAATGTGTGGCAAGTTTTTCTGGCAGGCGTAACCGATGGGAGGTTTTGCGTTGGAGTGCCGAAGGCACGTTTGACGTTAGCCACGGGCGCAAGAACTTTTTGCATCGGGCTCTGTAGCGCGGGGGTTCATCCCCCGCGGCCTTGGGATATAGGGCGTTTTGCGCGGGGGGTAAACCCCCGCGCTACAAGTAAGGCTCTGATAGTCGGTTGTGGTTGACGATGCAAAAAGTTCTTGCGCCCGTGGCTACCTGTCAGACGCCCTCCCGAAGGGACCCCTTCGGGGCTTCCGGGGCTGCCAAAAAATCTTGCCACACCCATCCCCCATGTTGCCCGGATTCGCTAATCCAACAGGCCCTTCCGGCCGATGTTTTTATCGGAGACCCCACAACAGGCGCATTCGGTGGAGGGCGAAGCGTGGCTCAGGATGACCTGATCGAGGCGCGGGACGAGGCTCTTGCCGATCAACCCTCCGTGGCGGACCCGCGGGGCGCCAAGGACCGCCGCTCGGGAAAACCAAGCAACTACTGCGGAACCGAGCGCCGAGGGAGCCGCGATCGGCGAGTCCTGCGAGACCGCCGCACCGGCGACGACCGCCGCGCGGGGTTCGACCGCCGGCGCGACCTGCGCCGAAAGGAGGACCAGGCGGCCTTCCAGAAGCGCGTCGAAGAGGGCCACCTGACGCTCGAAGAAATCGAGTTCGTCCGCGCCATCGACCGGTACAAAACCAAGTTTAACCGCCCCTTCCCGACCTGGAGCGAAGTGCTGGCCATCGTCAAGGAACTCGGCTATACTAAAGACAGCCTGAGTTGATCGCAGAGCAACAGACGCACTCGGCAGCGTGAACCGTCGGCCGAAACACGCATCTCGGAACCGTCAAGCAACAGACAAGACATGGAAAAGATCGCGATTCTCACTTCGACCTCCCCCCTGCGCAAGACGACGACGCGTGGCGGCATCACAAAGCAGCGCCTCGACATGCAGGCGTGCCTCGACCTCGCAGAGCGATTCGACGTCGTCATCATCGGCAGCCTCGCCCACGATCAGGTGTTTGAGTACCTCGAACACCATCTGTCGCGAGAGGTCCGGCCGAAGTTCCGGCTCTACGGCCGTGCGTTCTTCCATTCGTTCAGCACGCCGGAGGTCCTCCGGACGACCGACGATCCGCGAGACGCCGGCTGGCAGCGGATCCTTTCCGAAAACGGCATCGAGTTCGAGGTCCTCCGCAGCCGCCTCGGCGCCGACAACCGCTATCACCAGGAGAAGTTCGAGTGGCAAAACCTCGGAACCTTCGTCACCGACCCGCGCGTGACCCTTGCCACAGGCGGCGAGGGGCAGTTGTTCTACGAACCCCCCTCGGCGGCCAACCGATAGCCTCGCGCCGGCCCCCGGGTCCTGGGTCCGGCAAATTCCCGCAATAATCTGTGCAACCGGGAACATGGTTGACACTTTAGACCGGGCACA
>JBAUDW010000236.1:0-1781 GCA_049678285.1 Phycisphaerae bacterium | reverse complement strand
CAGCACCCCAATGATCTGCTCCTCTGAAAACCGGCTCTTCCGCATGGTCCCGTCCTCCTGTCCTGGCTACCCAGTTTACCCGGAGGACTCTCATTTTGAATGGACCAGTTTTTGGGGTGCAGGTCAGACAGGCCCCACGTGAAGGAGTTCATGAAAAAGCACAACATGCGCGACAAGGACAAGGGCGGCAAGGACGACCTGCTGAAGCTGCACGCGCTGCGCATGAACGAAATCGTGAAGAAGTACGGGAAGAAGACGATCTTCTGGGCGGGATATCAAGGCCCGCCGCAGGTCGCGCGAAGGCGGCCGACACCGCGTAGAATGCCGCCTAATACGCGCGTGAGGCGGCGGTATCGGCACTGACCGGCAGGACGTGTTCGGCGGCATGAAGCGAGTCCTTCGCTCGCTCCCAGAAATCGCCGGGCAACACGCTCATGCCGTTACCCCTTCGCGCTTCGCCTCCTGGTAGAGCGGCCAGTCTTGCGCTTCGTACTCCCGGACGTCGACCGGCTTCGCGTGAATCGGACGCTCCAGTTCCAGGACGAGAGGGTACAGAGCGTGGATGCACCTGCCGGAATCTTCCCACAGGTCCACCGGGCCTTCAAGGAGCACGAGGAAGTCTATGTCGCTGTCGGGTTCGGCGGTTCCGCGCACCTCGGAGCCGTACAGAAGCATGCCCCGGAGTCGCTTCCCGAACGCCGCCTGCAAAGCAATCTTGACGCGGCGGAGAAGTTCGCTTCGTTCCATGGCTCGCCTCGACCTCTGGAAAGACCGTAGCACGAACCGACAGGCTCGTCAGGAGCGCCGGTGTCCTCAGCGGCGCTTCTTGCTGCGGCCGGGGCGGCGGACCTTCGGGCGTTTCCCGCCAAGCCGGTCTTCGCGGTGGGCGCGGAGGATGAGGCGGATCGGGACCTCGGGGAACGGCAATTCTTCACGGAAGCGGTTCTCGATGAACCGCCGGTAGTCCTCGCGGAACAGGTCCGGGTTGTTGACCGACAGGATGATCGTGGGCGGTCGGACGGCCACCTGGGTGGCGAAGTAGACCTTCGGCAGCATTGCCTGCGGCGAGGGGGGCTGGCGGGCGCGAATGGCGTTGCCCACCACGCGGTTCAGTTCGCTCGTCGTCACGCGAGTCGAGGCCTGCTTATAGAGACTGCGAGCCACGTCGATCGTCGCTTCGACGTTCTTGACAGTCTTCGCCGTCGTGAAGCAAAGCGGGGCCCACGAAAGTCCCGGGAGCATTTTGCCGAGGTAGTCGGCGAACTCGCCCGTGGTCGTCCGGCCCTGGGTGAGGTCCCACTTGTTGACCACCAGGACGACGGGCTTCATGGCCTCCTCGATGGCGGCGCCGAGGCGCTTGTCCACGCCGCTCACCGGGAGCATCGCGTCGATGAGAAACAGGACGACGTCGGCGCGGCGGATGGATTCCATGGCGCGCGTGAGGCTGTAGAAGTCGATGTTGTCCTGGAGGCTGCGGCGCTTCCGTATCCCGGCGGTGTCGATTGCCACGTACGTCAGGCCGTCTTTCTCGAAGCGGATGTCGACGGCGTCGCGGGTCGTGCCCGGGATTTCGGAGACGATGACCCGCTCGCTTCCGGCCAGGGCGTTGATGAAGGTGCTCTTGCCGGCGTTGCGCTTGCCGACGACGGCGATCTTCATGGCGACCTCGGCGGGTGCCTGGGCCGACTCGGGCGGGAGGCGCTCGAGGATGGCCGCCAGGAGTTCGTCGCGTCCGCGTCCGGTCTTGGCGCTGACGGCCAGAACCGTATCGTACCCGAGGG
>JBAUDW010000235.1:0-5282 GCA_049678285.1 Phycisphaerae bacterium | reverse complement strand
TTTTCGAGCCGCCCGCGGAAGCGGGCGGTCACATTCCCTACCCTGGCCCGTGCCACGGTAGGGAACGTGCCCGGCGGCTCCCGCCGCCGGCTCGAAAGGCGCAAACTCCCGCGCCCGGCTCGGGGCGAACGCGCCCATGCCAGAAAATTCTGGCGCACCCGGGCGGGGCGGGTCGCGAGGCGCATCTTGCGAGCCCGGGCGACTTACGGTAGGATACCCCGGTATCGGGTTCCCCTGGAGAAGGAGGTCGGCATGGGCGGATTCTTCGGTGTGGTTTCGAGAACGGACTGCGTCGAGGACCTTTTCTACGGCACGGACTACCACTCGCATCTGGGGACGAAGCGCGGCGGCTTGGCGGCGATTCATTCCGGGGGGTTCACGCGCTTCATCCACGACATCACGAACGCCCAATTCCGTTCCAAGTTTGAGGACGACATTCGGAAGATGAGCGGGAGCTGCGGCGTCGGCGTCATCAGCGATTACGAGGACCAGCCGCTCATCATCGGTTCGCACCTCGGCGCCTATGCCATTGTGACGGTCGGCGTCGTCCGGAACGCCGAAGCCCTCGCGCGTGAGGCGTTTGGTCGGCGGACCACCCACTTTTCGGAGATGGCCGGGGGCGAAGTCAACCCCACGGAACTCGTCGCCACGCTCATCAACCAGGAAGCGACGTTTGAGGCCGGCATCGCGCGGGCCCAGGAGGCCGTCGAGGGGTCCTGTTCGCTCCTGCTCTTGACGAAGGACGGGATGTACGCGGCCCGGGACCGTCTCGGCCGGACGCCCGTCATCATCGGCCGAAAGGACGGGGCGTATGCGGCCACGATGGAAACGTGCGCGTTTCCGAACCTGGGCTACGAGATCGACCGCTATCTCGGTCCGGGCGAGATCGTGCGGATCACCGAGGAGGGCGCGGAGCAGCGCCGCCCGCCGGCCGAGAAGATGCAAATCTGCACGTTCCTGTGGGTGTACTACGGGTACCCGGCGTCGAACTACGAGGGGATCAACGTGGAGGCGGTGCGGAACCGGTGCGGGGCGGCGCTGGCGCGGCGTGAGGATCGCGAGGTGGACCTCGTGGCGGGGGTTCCGGATTCGGGAACCGGCCACGCTATCGGCTACGCGAACGAGACCCGCGTGCCGTACCAGCGCCCGTTTGTCAAGTACACGCCGACATGGGCCCGCAGTTTCATGCCGCAGGACCAGCGCATCCGCGACGTCGTCGCGCGGATGAAACTGATTCCGATCCAGGAACTGATCGAAGGGAAGCGGCTCCTGTTCTGCGAGGATTCGATCGTCCGGGGGACGCAACTGAAGGACATCATCGAGCGGCTGTACGACTGCGGCGCGCGAGAGGTTCACATGCGTCCGGCGTGTCCGCCGCTCGTGTACGGGTGCAAGTTTCTGAACTTTTCGCGCTCGCGCAGCGAACTCGACCTGGCCGCCCGAACGGCCATCGTGGGACTCGATGGGGCGTCGGACCGGCACGTCGAGGAGTATGCCGACGAGGGCTCGAAGCGGTTTCAGGCCATGGTCGAGGCGGTGCGGAAGCGGCTGAACCTGACGTCGCTTCGCTACCAGAGGCTTGCGGACCTCGTCAAGGCGATCGGCCTGCCGAAAGAAAAACTCTGCACCTATTGCTGGGACGGCGCGGAGGGCTGACGCCGCCGAGCGCCGACGTGAGCCCTACAGGCGCACCGGAATTCCGCGTCCCGCCAGGTACTCTTTCATTTCGCGGATGGTGAACGTTCCGTAGTGGGCGATGGAGGCCACGAGGACGGCGTCGGCGTGGCCGTCGGCGATGGCCTCGTAGAGGTGCTCGAGCGTGCCCGCCCCGCCCGACGCGATGACGGGGACCCGGACGGCATCGGCGATGGCCCGCGTCATCGGAATGTCGTAGCCCGCCTGCGTGCCGTCGGCGTCCATGCTGGTCGGCAGGATGGCGCCGGCCCCGAGGTCCACGACTTTCCTGGCCCATTCGACGGCATCGAGGCCCGTGGCCTCGGTCCCGCCGCGAACGACCACCTCGAAACCGGACAAGACGCCGTCCGAAGCGCGCGTGTCGATGGCGACGACGACCTTCTCGCCGCCGAACTTTTCTGCGGCCTCCTCGACCAAACCCGGATTGCGGACCGCGGCCGTGTTCATCGACACCTTGCTTACGCCGAGGTCGAGAAGCGTCTGGACGTCGGCGACGCTCTGGATGCCGCCGCCCACGGTCAGGGGGATGCGGATGCGCCGGACGGTCCGGCGGACGGCGTCCAGGAGGGTCCGGCGTCCTTCGAGTGTGGCGGTGATGTCGAGGAGGACGAGTTCGTCGGCCCCGGCCTGGCTATAGGCGGCGCCGGCCTCGGCGGGGTCGCCGAGTTCCTTCAGGTTGACGAAGTTGACGCCCTTGACGAGCCGGCCGTTCTTCGTGTCCAGGCAGGGGATGATCCGCCGGTAGTCCATGCGAGGTCCCTTTTCGTTCGGTTCGATGGCGGCTGGACAGGGTAGAGGGCGAGGCGGGCGGTGTCAACGGGCCAAGCGGCCGGCCAATACAAAGGGGCGCCCTCCGCCGTCGGGCGCCCCTTTCCGGATGATGCGGGTCGGTCCTACTCGGCCTTGGCGGCGTCGAGGGGCTTGATGCGGATGTTGCGGAAGGCGACCCACGCGTCGTGGTCCTGCAGGCCGATGTGGCCATTGCGTTTGAAGTCCTTGAGGGCCTTATTGAACTTGTTCCCGGTGCCGTCCGGGTTCTTGTGAGCCTCGGTCCACTTGTCGAGGTCCATGTCGATAATCGACTCGCCGTTCATGACGATGGTGATCTTCGGTCCTTTGCAGGTGATGACGGTGCGGTTCCACTCGTTTTCCTTGACGGTGCTCTTGGAGGGAGCGAGGCAGTCGTAGATGGCGCCGCAATCGTGCGTGTTAGGGTTCTCCTTGCCCCAGGAGTTGATGACCTGGACCTCGATGCCCGTCTGGACGCAGTCCTTGATGTTGTCGGTGCGGATGAAGATGCCGCTGTTGCCTTGTGTCTTAAACTCCAGGTCCAGGATGAAGTCGCCGAAGCGGTCCTTGGTCCAGATGTCGCCGGCCTTGTCCTCGCGGCTCATCGTGCCGTCCTTGGCGACCCATCCTGCGCCGGGCTCCTTGCCGCCGGCGTTCTGCCAGCCCTCGAGGTCTTTGCCGTTAAAGAGGGCCTTGAACCCCTTTTCGTCCGGTTCCAATGCGGCGGCGAAGATGCGGAGCGCCGCCGGCCCGGCGGCCGACTTGCCTCGGACCTTGGCGCTGGGGGTGGTGTCGGCCTTCAGGTCGCCCAGGGCGAACTGGATGCCCGCCAGGTAGAACTCCAGGATTTTCGGGTTCCAGAAGATTTCGTTATAGTGGCCGAGGGAGCAGTAGAAGACGCGGCCTTTGCCGTAGTCGTGGATCCACGCGACGGCATAGTCTTGGTCCGCGCGCTTGCCCCTGTTCTTGGTCTTCGTCATGTCGAGGCTCAGGAGGACATGCAGGCGGTCGCGGGAGTAGGCGTCCCATCCGGAATTGCCCGGGCCGAACTGGTAGATCTCGTCCTTGACCATGAATCCTTCGCCGCCGAACGCCTTGGTGATCGGGCTCGCGGGATCGTCGATCTTGACGCCGACCTCTTCGTTCCAGGGATGGCCGTCGAAGTACCCGCCCATCATTTCGCCGAACTCGCGCCACTTGTAGAAGCAGTCGGTGGTGGCGTGGATGCCGATGAAGCCTTTGCCGCCCTTTACGAAGTCCAGGAGGCTCGCCTTCAACTCGTCCTCGGTGAACAGTTCGCCGGAGCAGTTGTTGAGGCAGACGGCGTCGAAGGCATTGAGGTTCTCGGGCTTGAACATGGCAGGGTCGATGCTGACGGTCGTCTCGAAGGCGCCGGTCTTCTGGCCCATGATCTCCAGGGCCTTGGAGCCGTAGGGGATGGAGTCGTGCTTGAATCCCTTCGTGAGGTTGAAGACAAGGAGTTTCCGGGGTTTGGCGGGCTTGGCGGGGGCCTTGTCGGGTATGGCCGCCGTGATCTTCTGGACGTCGGCGTCGGACACGCCCGATGCTGTGCCGTACAGCAACAAAACCGTGCTGACGAGGACTGCAAGCATTGCCAGGCGTTTCATCATAATCTCCTTGTGCTCGTGACTGTCCGGGGACCCGAGGGGTCGGCCTTCCTTTCGCTCTCGTACTGAACCCCTTGCGCCGGCCAGGGTGACGCCAAAACCAACCATCAGCCCCCGGCGGGCGGTGTAGGACCCCATGCTTATCGCATGAGGTGGCCAGGGGTGCAACAAAATTCCGTCCCAGCCTGGAGGATGAGACGTTCCGGCGCTGAAATTCTTCACCGAGGATCTCGGCCCGGCCGCCGGGGAAGGCTAAATTGTGCGTCACTCGCCACCCACGCGGTTGTTTAAAGGGATGAGGCGGGACGGACCGTGAGACACGCCCGCCGGCCTGTCCGCCATAGTCCCGGCGCGCCGGGACGACGGCGGAAGCCTTGGCGAATGGAGAAGGAGGGACTCCAATGCGAAACATGTCCTTGCGAGGTCTCATTCTGGTGTTGCTGTTGGCGTCGGCGGCTGTGCTGGTCCAGGCGTGCCGGCAGTCGGAACCCGCCGAACAGTCCAAGCAGCCCGCGGAGGAAGCAACGAAGCCCACGGAGCAGCCCAAGGAACCGGTCGGGGCTTCCGGCGACGGCGACCTGGAGCCGATCGCGATCGAATTGCCTGGGGCGCGGCCCGACATTACACCGGAGGCCATTCCTCACGGACCGCGCATTGAGAAGCTCAGCAACGAGCCCCGCCCGCCGTTCATGGCACTGAAGGGGACGACGAACGTCGCCCTTGGGAAGCCGGTCAGCGGCAGCGACGAAGAGCCGATCATCGGGGAACTGAAGTATATCACCGACGGCGACAAGGAGGCGTCGGAAGGCGGTTACGTCGAACTCTCGCCGGACAAGCAGCACGTCCAGATCGACCTCGGGGCCGAATACAACATCTATGCCATTGTCGTCTGGCATTACTACAAGGTGCCGCGTGTTTATCACGATATTGTCGTCCAGGTGTGCTTGGCCCCGGACTTCCTCGCCGACGCGGTGACCGTTTACAACAACGACTACGACAACTCGGCGGGGCTCGGCTTGGGCGAGGGCAAGAAGGAACGGATCGAGACCAACGAAGGCCACCTCATCGACTCCAAGGGCGTCAAGGGGCGGTACGTCCGGCTCTACAGCAACGGCAACACGACGAACGATCTGAACCACTATATTGAAGTCGAGGTGTACGGCAAGCCCG
>JBAUDW010000234.1:0-10572 GCA_049678285.1 Phycisphaerae bacterium | reverse complement strand
CGCGCCAAGAGAGCCTGATGTTTTTCTTTCCCCTCTCCGCCCCGCTGAAAGCGGGGCGGAGAGGGGAAAGAAAAGGGAAGGGAAGGAAAGGGAAGGTGGCGGCCGGTCACCCCGCCATAAAATGGTCGCCGCGGCGACTAAAGCGGGGCGAAGGCCCATGAATGGGCCTAACGGCCACTGCCACAATCCGCGGCCACACCCCCCCGTTGCCCGGTGGCCGCGGAAGTCTTGACGCGCCTCCGGCCGGGCCGTACCATTGCTCGGCCGCTCCGGCCCGGGGCCGCGAAGACCGCACGCAGGGGGCGATTACGGACCGAGGGGCTGGACCGGAAACGAAACAGGAGGCAGCCATGTCGGCGAACGAACGAGGTGTGACGCGGCGGTTCATGCTCAAGACTGCGGCGGCGGGCGTGGGGGGTGTTCTGGCGGGCGGAGCGCTGGCGCTCCCGATGGGATGCGAGGGTCGCGGCGCCAAAGAAAAAGCGGAAGGAACGGCGGTGGCGACATTCAAGAACGAGGATTTCTATGACGAGAAGGGGGCTTTCCTCGCGGCCAAGGCCGAGGAAGCCTACTTCGACATGATGCGGCGGTTTGCCTATCCCGTCGTCCCGAAGTTCAAGACCGACGAGTTCTGGGCCCTGGACTTCGGCCTCGGGGATTTCGTTCACGTCGGCATGGCCGGCATCTTCTGGTGGAACAGCAAGGAATACGACTACTTCGGGCACGAGATTTTCCTGCTGCCCGGCCAGATGCTCGTCGAGCACGCCCACGTCGAGACGCCCGACGCCAAGCCGAAGATGGAAGCCTGGCAGGTCCGGCACGGGATGATTTATACGTTCGGCGAAGGCGAGCCGACCGAACCGCCGCCCGTCGCGCTGCCCGAGAGCCAGAAAGAGTTCATCACCGTGCGCCATGCTGAGCCCCTCATGCCCGGCGAGGTGCGCGAACTGAATCGTCCGACGGCCAAGCACTTCATGATCGCCGGACCCGAAGGCGCCATCGTCAGCGAATACGCCACGTACCACGACAACGCCGGCCTGCGGTTCACGAACCCCAAGGCGAAGTTGTGAGGATACGGACCGGATGACGCCCTGCTAAGGAGACGCGGAGCATGGAGTTCCATCACGTCGGCGTGCCGAGCGCGAAAAAGCGGCCGAACGAGACCTACCTGGCGGACGCGAAGTTGTACGTCACCGACGCCGCCGCCAGGGGCGCCGAAGCAACGCGCGACATGCAGGCCCGTTTCGGCAAGGCCCGCAACCTGGGCGAGCGAAGCAAAGGAACCGTGGATCCTGGAGCCACCTCCATTTCCTGTATGTTCAAGGGGTTTGCCGACGCGGTCGCTGCCCGCTCGAGCGATTAACGAAAGGGGATTGAACCATGCCGGGGCCGGATGACACCGACGCAAAAGATTTTGGGATCGGGATTCCCGTCAAGACCGAGACATTCTTCCTCAAGGGGGCCAACAACCTCGATTGGGGCATGCAGAACCGCCTCGCTCGCATCTTCAACCCCAAGTCCGGCCGGACCGTCATGCTGGCGTTCGACCACGGCTACATCCTCGGGCCGACGTCGGGCCTGGAGCGGATGGACCTGACGATCCGGCCCCTCATCCCCTATGCCGACTGTCTCATGTGCACGCGCGGGGCCCTGAGGCAGATCGTCCCGCCGACGGCCGGCAAGCCCATCTCGCTCCGCGTCTCGGCAGGCTCGACGGTCCTCACGGAACTCAACGACGAGTGCATCATGGACATCGAGGAGGCGGTCCGCCTGAACGCCTCGCTCATGGCCCTCATGGTGGCCGTGGGGTCGAAGTTCGAGGCCCTCACCATCCGCAACCTGACGCACCTGGTGGACATGGGCAACCGCCACGGCATCCCGACGCTCGGCGTGACGGCCGTCGGAAAGGAACTCGTGCGCGACGCGCGGTACCTCGGCATGGCCTCCCGCGTCTGCGCCGAGAACGGCGCCCACGTCGTCAAGACCTATTTCTGCGACCAGGGGTTCGAGAAGGTCGTCGCTGCCTGTCCCGTGCCGATCGTCATCGCCGGCGGCAAGAAACTGCCCGAGGCCGAGGCCCTCCAGATGGCCTACCAGGCCATCGACCAGGGTGCCGCCGGCGTGGACATGGGACGCAACGTCTTCCAGGCCGACCATCCCGTCGCCATGATCCAGGCCATCCGCGCCGTCGTCCATGATGGGATGAAACCCGACAAGGCGTACCAGTTGTACCAGGACCTTGCGCGTGGCAGCGCTGCCAAGTCGAAGAAGAAATCCTGAGCCGCGCCATTCAGGCCGAAGGCCTGAAACATTATAGCCCAGGCCAACGGCCTGGGTTGGCAGGACGGCCGAAATTATAATTTCTTTTCATTACCCAGCCCTGAAAGGGCGAGACAAAAAGGAATGGATTTTGTTGCGCCCCTTCAGGGCTTGGGCGGAGGGCGGTGTCCTGAAGACCCAGGGCGTTGCCCTGGGCTGGATTGTTTGAGCCCTTCGGGCTCAAGCGCCAAGCGACAGCGGTGAGGCCTTGTAGCGCTGTAATGTCGGCGGGCGGGAAGAATCTGGCAAAGGACGAAGGCAAGGGCAAAGCAAAGGGGGCACACTATGACAACCGAGGAACGGCTGGCGAATCTGGAAAAGGGAATGGCCCGCGCCAAGCGCCGCAACTGTTGGCTGCTGGCCGCGCTGGGGCTGGCTCTTGGGGCCTTGGTCCTGGCCGGGACCTTTACGCCAAAAACTGCGGGAGCGCAAGGCGGCGGGGCCGCCGTGAATGAGGTCCGCGCCCGGCGGTTGGTGCTGGAGGACGATGAGGGCCGGGAGCGGGGGGCGCTGGAGATGGGCGCGTACGGGCCGAGGCTGCGCCTGCTCGACGCGGCGGGCCAGGACCGCGCGAGGCTGGCTGTGATTGCGGACGATTCGGGGCTGAGCTTGGCCGACGAGAACGGCAAGTTCTGCGCCTTGCTGCGCGTGAGCAAGGAAGGGCGGGCGCTGGGCCTGGCCGACGAGAACGGCAAACCCCGCGTCGTGCTGTGCGTGAGAAAGGATGGGTCGGTGCTGAGCCTGGAGAAGGGCAAGGAGATCTGGTCCGCCCCGTAGCACTACAGTGCCACTTTGCGCGGCGGGTCTCCGCACCCACCGCGCCAGGCCCAGTGACACGACCGAGAACAACGGTTCGTGCGCGGTGGGTGCGGAGACCCACCGTGCAAGAAAACTTGTGCCCGGTCGAACAAAAGGGTCAAGTGGCGCCGTAGTGCCAGGAGGACCGATCGCGCCATGGCTGACATCCCGAAAACTCAGCGCGTTGCGGTTTACTATAATAACCGCGACGTGCGGATCGAGGAGCGGCCGGTCCCGCGCATCGGACCCGGCGAAATCCTCGTCAAGGTCCTCGCCTCCGGCATCTGCGGCTCCGACGTTCTGGAATGGTACCGCATCAAGAAGGCCCCAATCGTGCTGGGGCACGAGATCGCCGGCGAAATCGTCCAGGTCGGCGAAGGCGTCGCGAAGCATAAGGTCGGCGACCGCGTCGCCGTCAACCATCACGTCCCCTGCAACACGTGCCACTATTGCCTCGCCGGCCATCACACCGCCTGCGAGACGCTGCACACGACCGCCTTCGATCCGGGCGGATTTGCCGAGTATGTCCGCGTCCCCGCGCTCCAGACGGACCGGGGCGTGTATCCGCTGCCCGCGGGCGTCACATTCGAGGAAGGCTCGTTCGCCGAGCCGCTCGGGTGCGTGGTGCGCGGCCAGCGGTCGGTGGGTCTAGCGCCGGGCCAAAACGTGGCCGTCCTCGGGGCGGGCGTTTCGGGCATCCTGCACATCGCGCTCGCCAAGGCGGTCGGCGCGGGCCGCATCCTCGCCACCGACATCGACGACTTTCACCTGGGCCTCGCGCGGCGGTTCGGCGCGGATGAGGCGTTCGATGCGCGCGGGGACGTCCCGCGACTCCTCCGCGAAGCGAACGGCGGGCGGGGACTCGACCTCGTGGTCGTTTGCTGCGGGGCGCTCTCGGCCTTCGAGCAGGCCCTCGCCGCCGTGGACCGCGGCGGGACGGTCCTTTGTTTCGCGACGACGGCCCCGGGAGTGAAACTTTCGGTCCCACTGAACGATTTCTGGCGGAACGACATCACGCTGAAACCTTCCTACGGCAACTCGCCGTCCGACGCGACGACGGCCCTCGGGTTGATTGCCGCGCGGCGCGTGCCCGTGGCCGACATGATCACCCACCGCTTGCCGCTCGAAGAGACGCAGGAGGGTTTTCGCCTGATGTCCACGCCCGGCGGCGAGAACCTGAAAATCATCATCCTGCCGCACGGTTCGCGATAGGTCCTTGAGAGCCTTTTGTCGGTTCCCCGGCAACGAATCTCCACGGCAAACGTACATACCGAAGGGGGGAAGGTGCGCATTGGGCGCGACACCGGGGCTTGTGGCTCTTGCGATCGTGGTTTATAGTATGGCTCTGCCGTCGGCGGTGTGTCGCCAAGGGGACGGCAGGCGGGCGAATCCGCAGGGTTTTTGGAACCTCGACGCCGAACCGGCGTCTAAGGGATTGGATAGTCAGCGGTGACATCGCGATTCGGAACCAGCGGCGGCCCGGCAGACCCGGAACTGGTACGCCAGGTTGTCGGAGGCGATGGAGCCGCGTTCGGCTCGATCGTCGAACGCTACCAGGACCGGCTCTACAACACCGTCTACCGGATGGTGGGGTCGGCCGAGGACGCCCGGGACTTGGTGCAGGAAGTGTTCGTCAAGGCGTACGAGAACCTGGCGAGTTTCAAGGGGACGAGCAGCCTGTACACGTGGCTCTTTCGCATTGCGGTGAACACGAGCCTCAGCCATCGCCGAAAAAGGAAGTGGGTTCGGATGGCGGGGCCGGCCGCCGATCCCGGCGACGGGGAACCGTCGAACGGGTGGGCGGACCCCGCGGATCGGGACCCGGCGCGCGAGATGCTCGCCGCCGAAACCGGGGCCGCCGTCCAGCAGGCCTTGGCCCAGTTGGACGACGAGCACCGGACCGTCGTGGTGCTGCGGGACATTCAGCACTGCGATTATCGGGAGATTGCCGACATCCTGGGGGTGCCGACGGGAACGGTCAAATCCCGGCTGCATCGGGCCCGCCTCCTGCTGCGGGACAAGTTGCAGCCGCTGCTGAAAGCGTGATTGGGAAAACGGTTTAAGGGTCGGAGCGACCAGCTATGTTATGCGAGCAAGCGCGTGACCATCTGTCGGCTTACCTGGACAGGGAACTGGCGTCCGAACTGTCCGCGGCGGTCCGCGCGCACCTGGAATCCTGTGCCGACTGCCGCGCCCTCCTGGCCGACCTTCGGGCGACCGCGGGCCTGCTGGGCGCCCTGCCGGTTCACCGGGCGCCGGCCGACCTCGCCGAGGACGTCCAGCGCGAGATCGAACGCTGCACCATCCTCCCCGCCGCCGAACCGGACTACGACGCCGAACTGCAGGAACGGACCCTCGCGTTGCGGCGTGTGCGGCTCTGGCCGAAGGCCCTGGCGGTGGCCGCGAGCGTCCTCCTGGTCGTCGGCATCGGCGTTCTGGCGCTGCTCGGGCCCGCCGGTCGCCGCGGGCGACTCGACGTGGCGAGCGGGCCGGAAACGGTTCCGGTTTTGGGTCCCCCGGCGGAGCACGGGGTCGAGGTCGCGAAGGACGGCGAGATCGGCGGCAGAGTCGGCTCGGCCGCGGCGCTTGCGAGAAAAGAAGCCGTAGGCGAGTACAAGGCTGACGACCTCCGCAAGGGCGGCGCCCTCGAAAGCAAGGAAACCGGTTGGGCAAGAGAGCCGGCGGACTTGGCCAAACTTCCCGACAGGCCTCGGGCCGGCCCGTCCGATTTGGAGCACGCCGCCAAGGCGCCAGGGCCCGATTCGCTTGCCGAAGATACGGACCGGGGGCCGCGGCTTCGCGTCGCTGAGAAACCGAGCGGCGATGAACGGGCGGCCGTCCTCGAAGTCCAGAGGGCGATGAACTGGGCGGCCAACGGCGAAGTCCCCATTGACGAACTCAAGCAAGTCGCGACGGTGGAGAATCTCAAACGGACCGGCTACAACAACACCCTCGTGATCGAGACCGATGCGCCGGCCGAGGCCAACAAGGACCTTACGCGCCTGTTCCTCAGGAACGACTGGCAGCCGGTCGCGCCTCCGCCCGCCGCGGCGGGCGCGCGCGCCGAGAAACCCGGCGAGGCGGTTGACAAGAGCGACGCGCCTGCCCGCGCGGCGGCGCCCAACGGTTACTACTTCCTCGCGCACAGCAACGGCGAGTACGTGTGGGTGATTGTCGCCGACCGCGATTACATCACGCGCTTCAGCAGCCAGTTGGCGGCCGCGGAACATCTCAGGGTCGGCAACGAGTCCGGCCGGCAGTTCCAGGCTATCCGCACACTTCAGGACGAGGTGCGCCAGTATAACCTCGAGCAGCGCAAGGTCCGCTACGTCGGCAAGGCCGCGGCGCCGGTCGCCACAGGCGACTCGACTGGGCGAGCTGCCGCGCCTCCTGTGCCGGCTGAGGCCGCACGCCGCGACGTAGCGGCGAAAATGGGGACCGAAACCGAACCGGTGCAGGTCACGGTCGGCAAAGCGCATGAGCCTGCGACAGGCCAACCGGCCGCGCAGCCGGTGCCGGAGGAACCCGCCCCGGCGGCGCCAGAACCAACTCCCGTGCACGGGGAAAAGGCTGAGACCCCTGCCGCTACGCAGGCGATCCCGACACTCCAGCGCCCCGCGCTGGCGAAGGAGCCCGCAGGCCCGGCACCGGCGGGCGGCGAGCAAAAAGCCCAGGAGGAACAAGCCGCCTCGCGAGCCAAGGCCGCGACGCAAGCGCCTGCCGCCCCCGCTTCCAAGGTCCTTGCGGAGCGCGAGCGGCGCGAGACCAACGGCAGGTTCTCTTACGGCGTGGTCCGGCTGCCGGCGAACCAGGACCTCCTGGTGATTCGCGTGCAGAGGCCGGGGGTCTCGGCCGACGTCACGGCCAAGGAAGCCGCGGGGGATGCCGCGAAACCGACCGTCGAGTCGGACCATTAGTCGCCGGCACGGGGCCAAAAGGAAAGCCCGGGCCGTTCAAGCCCGGGCTTGGTGTTTATCGGCCGGCGGTGTCAGGGGCGCTTGTCGGCCCCCATTCCGAAGAACTCGAGCGCTTCTTTCTTGGCCTTGATGGATTCGATCCGATTTTCGAGCCCTTCGGGCCAGTACTCCTGGTCGAACTTCTTGATTTCTTCGAGTTTGCTGAGGACCTCGCCGAACTTCTCCCCTTTCTCCAGCGTGTTGGCTTCCTCGACCAGTTTGGCGACGGCGGCGGTGATCTCTGCGGGTGTCATGGAGATCGGTGGCGGTGTCGGCGGGGTCGGGGGCGTCGGCGGTTTCGGGGCGGCCTCGATCCGCGCCCGGAGGTTTTCGCACACCTGGTGGATGTTGACTTTCTCCTGGACGAGTTCGGCCGGGAACTCGGCGGCGATCCGGTCGTAGGTCGCCAGCGCTTCGGAGAGTTCGCCCTGGTCGGCCAGCTGCTTGGCCAGCTCGAGGTGGGCCGCGAGTTTCTGCCTCTTCTCGCCCTCCGCCCGCCACTTGGCGGCGCCTTCCTCGATGACCGCCTGCATCCTGAGGACGCTGACGTTGATGGTCGCCAGCAGTTCGCGATCCTCCTTCGCGAGGTTTCGGAGGATGGCCAGCGCGTCGGCATAGTGATGGTCGGCGGCCAACTGTTCGGCCAGTTTGAGCCGGTTCCGCAATTCCGCCAGACGCTGGCGCTGATCTTCCTGCTCCAGTTTCACGCGCAGGTCCTGGATTCGCGCGTTCCAGGTCCGGTCGCCGGTCTTGGCGACCAGATCCTCGTAGATGGCGATGGCGCGGCCGAAGTCGCCCGCCGTCGACGCCCGGTCCGCTTCCTCCAACTGCTCGTTCACCCAGGGGTCGGTCGGCGCGGACTGCCCGTTCGGCCCCGTTGCGTTGCCGCCCGAGCCTGTCGGAGTGCCCGATGACCGCACCCGGTTGAACAGGCGCTCCTTCCAGTCGGCGGGCACCGCGAAAATCCAGATCAGAACGAGGGGAATGAGAGTGGCCCACGTCAGCACGAACACGACCCACATCTTGGGCTTGCGGGCGACCGGCCGGGCCAGGACGAGCCCAGGCCGCTCAGGCGTGGGGGTGGGCCTCTCGGCGAAGGCGGCCACGGCCTCCGACACCGGCGCCGCCTCCGACGGGCCGCCGGACGCTTGTTCCCCCGCGCCCGACGCCGGCCGCGCCAACTCCTTCTCGATCTCGTAGGCCGACAGATGGTACGGCGGCTTGGCGAGGTCCGCCGGCACGCCCGGCCGGCTGTCGGCCGGATGCTCGTTCATGTTCAACTGGCAACTCGTGCAGTACGTGTCCTCGGGTTTGGCGGAGGCGAAGCAGTGCGGGCACAGGCCGAGGTACTTGGCGAGGCGCGGCGTCTCGGCCGCGTACATCCAGTCCTGATGCGTCGTCGGGCCTCGCACGATCGAGTCCGCCTGGAGCCGGCCCTTCTCGACCATCTTGATGAGCATCTCGAACGTGATGCCCCGCCCGCTCGGGTTCCGCGGGTCCAGGTAGAACCACGGGCCGAGAATCTCGCGCGACGCCCGGCGCACCGCCAGGGAAAAGGAGGTCCGGCAGTGGGGACACCGGTCGCTCGAACGCGGGATCACCCGGCCGCAGTACACACACGGCGCCTGGTCGCTTCGCCACGGCGATTCGGTCCGGGATTGGTCGTCCGATTGGCTCATCCGTCGGCCTGCCTTTGTGCTGCCTGGAGATCCTCGGCCGGTGACCGCCGGCGTCGGCGGGTCAGGCACCCATTATAAATGCCCCTCTGGGGCCTTGTCAATCAGCCCCGTATCCCTTGTTTTTCGGCCATTTTGGGATTTCGCGCCTTGTTTTTTTGACTTTTGGCGGATTTGTGGTATAATCCCATTTGGAGATAGGGGTTGGGATCAGGCAGAGCGTCGCACCACTCTTTTTGTCGCTACGCTTACACTGTCGGTTCCTGACCCCGCGGAGAAAATTTTGGACGGCCAAAGGGGGAGTCTATGCACAGAGTGGTCTCGTAAAGGAGGTTATCCGATGAAGCGTTCAACCGGAACAGTTCTGCTGGCGATGGCGGCGGTTTTTATGACGTCCTCGGCGGCATCGGCCATCACCATCTTCGACGTCCTCCGCACCGATTTCGACCCCAGCGCGAAAAAGGTTCTGGACACTTACGGCACCGAAGGCTATTACCTCACATACAAGCCTGATCCTGGGGTCGGCCTGTTCGACAAGACCGGCGGGCCGCACGCGACGGGGGGCCCCTTCACGAGCAACCCCGGCTGGCTCGATTTCCGTGCCAGCGTCCCGACCGGCGGCGCTGCCCATCCCGTCTTCCCCAATCAGGTGCTCTACACCCTGAAGTCAACCGCCACGGGAGATAAATCGTTCGACTTCTCGATCCTCTTCTATAACTACAATCTCGACGCATCCATCGCCAACACCGACATTGCCGCCGAGGTCATCATCACCGGCAGTCACGAGACCAAGGTCGTCACCAAGGAAGGCAACAAGGCCACGGTGACAGGCAAGGAGATGCGTGACGGCACCGTGCTCACCTGGCACATTCAGGCGCCCGTGGACCCTGCCACGGGAGACGGTGAGGACATCTCCATTGTCGTCAGTTCCCACTCCTATGCCGCCGGATTCTTCATCGACAACGTCGTGGACGGCCTCGCGCCGGAGCCTGCGACGCTCGGACTCCTGGCGGCCGGCTTGGCCGGCCTCTGGCTTAAGCGGCGACGCTAAAAAGCCCCACGCAACCCATAGACAAGCCCAGGGATTCCCATCCCTGGGCTTGGGTTTTGTCCGCGGCCGTCCTTCCGGTTTCTTACTCGTTTCCCTATAATGGACCGGCTCCGTTTTCGTTCGGGTGAACGCATGGCCCGCAAGAAAAACCGCCGACCGGCCGGCCCCGCAGAGACGATCCGCCGGCGGGTCCGCGTCCGGGGGATCGTCCAGGGCGTCGGCTTCCGGCCGACCGTCTATCGCCTGGCCGTCGAGCGCGGCCTCGGGGGCTGGGTCCTGAACGATGCCGAGGGCGTCCTCATCGAGTTGGAAGGGGCCGAGGCCGGCGTCGAAGCGTTCCTGGAGGCCCTCGAGCGCGATCCGCCGCCGCTCGCGCGGATCACGGCCGTAGAGTCCGAGACGGTCCCGGCGGAGGGCGAGACGGCCTTTCGCATCGCCCCGTCGGCCGCCGGCAGGCGCGTGGCCCTCGTCTCGCCCGACATGGCCGCCTGCGACGATTGCGTGCGGGAACTTCTCGACCCCGCCGACCGCCGATACCGCTATCCGTTTATCAACTGCACGAACTGCGGCCCGCGCTACTCCATCATGCTGGACATTCCCTACGACCGTCCGGCCACGACGATGGGCCGGTTCACCATGTGCGCGGACTGCCAGGCCGAGTACGACGATCCGGCGGACCGGCGTTTCCACGCCCAGCCGAACGCCTGCCCCGTGTGCGGCCCGCGTCTCGCGCTTCACGGGGCCGACGGCCGGTCCGTCGCGTGCCCCGACG
>JBAUDW010000233.1:0-1614 GCA_049678285.1 Phycisphaerae bacterium | reverse complement strand
CGCCTTTCCCCTCGCAGCCAGGAGGGCAGCGACGAGGAACTCGGGCGCCTCGGATGCCAGCGGTGCCAGCCACTGAACCAGTAGGAACTCGCTGATGCCCAGGTTCCTGCCGGTGTCCACGAGCCCCTCGGCGAACGGCTCTGCGGAGGCGATGACGACTCCCGCCGCGTAGATAAAGAGCAGGACGACGATGGCCCGGCGTGGCGTCTTCGGCAGTTCCCCGATGGTTCTCGCCGGGCCGACAAGCTCTGGTTCCTCGGTCGACCCGCGGGACACCACGTACATGTATCCGGCGAACAGGCTTCCGAGGACCGCCGTGTCCAAGAGCGACAGGTGGCCGCGGATTGGAATGGAGAAGCTGTACACGGTGGCGGTGCCGAGAACCACCAGTCCTAATGACGTGTCGCCGCGGATGCTGAGAGCGGGCTTCTTCGTGCGCAGCCAGAAGATGAGCACCACAGCGGGCCAGGCCAAACCCACCAGAAGGCGATTGGCGCCCGTCATGTTGGCGGTGGCGAAGGCCGCGTTCTCGGGCACATTGGGCGCCGTCCAGGCGAAGTAGAGGTCCACAGCGTACTCGGGCAGGACGGCGATGAGGGCAATCACCGCCAGGGCAAGCCCACGGGAGATGTCGACCTCGGCCGCCTCCGAGGCCCAGGTCAGGAGGAAGGCGGCCGAGAGAATGGCCACGCCGGTGATGGCCACCCGTGGCCCGTTCGCGAGCTCGACACCGCTCAGCCGGATGACCGGGGCCGGAGCGGCAACAGCGGCGGCGATCGCTATCGGGAGCCAGTTGCGGAGGGGGGAAGTGGTGGCTTGGTGCATTCGGTGTTGGGCCGCCGGGCGATTGCTGGCAGTATAGCACGCGACGCTCCGTGGGCGGCAGGTGGGGCTCTCTGCGCGGCTCCTGTGCCAGTGAGACGGCAGAGTCAGTGCCCTCTCGTCTGGACTCCGGTTGTGGGGTCGCTGGAGAAGATGAGGCGCGGGTCACTGGCGGGGTGTGTGCCGCTGGGAAACGGCGTATCGGATGGCCGGGGAGACAATCGTGAGCCAAATCATTGACAGCCTGGTAAGAGCCTGGCTAGAATGAAGCTGGCTCGACGGTCCCGCCCCAGGTGGCCGCGGGCCTTGCGTTGCAGGCGGCCCCGTGGTGTAGCGGTCTAACATGCCACCCTGTCACGGTGGAGATCGGGGGTTCGAATCCCCTCGGGGTCGCCAAAGCTCCACTCCTGTCCCCTCGCCCCCTGCATGCACCGCTAGACTGGCGTCACTGCCGCCCTCGTCTATCTCATCGCGGCTGCCGTCACGTCCTCCGAGCGCCACGCCCTTCGCCCTGTCGGTGAGGACAAGCGTAGGATGCCAGTGTCCAGAGCTGACAGACAACCGATGGCCATGACGGAAGGAACTCGCTCCCGTGGTAGAATGTGATTTCTAGGGCCGCCTCAACGGGCGGCCCTAGCTGATCCCCGTCGCCTTCTTGGTTATCCGTCTACTGTTGCTGATTCCAGCGCTTGCCTGACCACACGGTGAGTCTTGTGCCCGCCAGCATGAGCAGGGCGGCACCGGCGTAGCAGAGAACCACCGAGGGCTGGGCCGCCGTCGACAGCGAGGTGC
>JBAUDW010000232.1:0-5533 GCA_049678285.1 Phycisphaerae bacterium | reverse complement strand
TACGAGGCGCGCCGCTGGGCTAAGGTCTTGTCGCATAACCTCTCGCGTCATCTGAATCGCAAACTCCGTCGGCCTGCCGAGTCCGTGGCGCACTTCCGGCTGGCCGCTTGAACCGGAGCAAGGCATTTGTATTTACTGAACGAACGGACATTCTGAAGTTGAATAGACTTAACCCACATGGCGGTTCCCCCTATCGCTACCGCCTGTGAGGCTACCGGGCGTGTCCTTTGCTGTCAAGCGCCTTGTAAAGCGAACCCACCCGCCCGCCGCACGGGCCGAACCAATGCTGGTAAGATTGCTGATCCGCTTGCGCCTTGCTTTGGGCGCTGGGAGTGGTATACTTGGGGGTGGAAGCCGATCGGCGTGCCGCGGCGAGCCAGGGTGGCATGTGGTTTGCAAGCATCGCGGCGTCCCGCCGGGACGCCGCGCAAAGATAGGGCTTGTGCGGCGGCACGAGAGACCCGAGGGAAAAATGGCCGTGCTAGGCGGGGCGTTAGCGGTGCCCTGTACCTGCAACCCGCTCCAGCAGGGCTGAATTCCTCCCCGAGGCTTTGGTCGGTCGATAGGGAGCGGTCCACCGGGCGTTGAAGGTCGGACCCCATGCGATGGGTCGCCGGTGAACCGGGTCAGGGCCGGAAGGCAGCAGCCCTAAGCCGGAAGGCCCAGGCGCCGTGGGCTCGTCTGGCCGGAGCCACGGAGACCGCCACCCGCGGTTGACCTTATTCGACGGGAGGTGCACGGCCATTTTTCTTTCGGGCATTTCTCGGCGCGTTCGGCTGACGGCTGAATGTTAGCTGAATGTTAGGGGAAGCGAGGAAGATGGCCTACACGGTGCTGGCGCGGCGCTACCGCCCGCAGAAATTCGACGAGGTCGTCGGCCAGGAGCCCATCGCGCGGACCCTGAAGAGCGCCATCGCGACGGGGCGCGTCGCCCACGCGTACCTGTTCTGCGGGACGCGCGGCGTCGGGAAGACGACGATGGCGCGGATCCTGGCCGAGGCCCTCAACTGCGAGAAGGGCCCGACGGCGGAGCCTTGCGGCACGTGCGACATCTGCCAGGCGATCCACCGCGGCGAGGACATCGACGTCCTGGAGATCGACGGCGCGTCGAACACCGGCGTGGACGACGTCCGGACGCTGCGCGAGAACGCTTACTACCGCCCCGCGCGGGCGCGCTATAAGATCTACTACATCGACGAAGTGCACATGCTCAGCACCAACGCCTTTAACGCGCTGCTGAAGATCCTCGAAGAGCCCCCGGAGCACGTCCTTTTCCTCTTCTCGACGACGAACCCCGAGAAACTGCCGGCGACGATCCTCTCGCGGTGCCAGCGGTTCGATTTCCGCGCCGTACCGACCGAGCGCATCGCGGAACACCTCGCGAACATCTGCAAACAGGAAAAGGTGAAGGCCGATGCCGAGGCCCTTCTGGCGATCGCGCGCGAGGGACGCGGAAGCGTGCGCGACGCCCTGACGCTCCTGGACCAGGCGATCGCGGTCGGCGGAAGCCGGGTGACGATCGAGGCCGTACGCGACAGCGTCGGGGCCGTTTCGGGCGACCAGATGCTGGCGCTCCTGTCGGCATGCGGCGACGGCGACGCGGGCGCGGCGCTGCGGAAATTCGCCGACCTCCTGGCCGGCGGGGCCGACGTCCTCGCGCTCCTGGACCAGTGCATCCGCCTCGTGCGGGACCTCTTGGTCGTCAAGACGTGCGGCTCGGACGTGGAACTGGTGGACGTGTTCGGGCCGGACCCGAAGGCCCTGGCGGCCGAGGCGGAGAAACTGTCCGTGCCGGCACTCGTGGCGGCGATGGGGTACCTGGTGGAAGCACGGTCGCGGGCGCGCTGGGCGGCGGACGGCCGGCCGGTGGCGGAATTGGCGGTGGTGCGGCTGGCATCGCTCGCGGAGATGGAACCGTTGCCCGAGGTCCTCGCCCGGCTGGACCGTTTGCAGCAATCGCTTTCGGGCGGTTCGTCGCGGCCGGCGGCAGAGGCGCGGACCGGCGAAAAAAAAAAGCACGGCCTGAGTGAAAACGAAGGACGTGTCCCGAGTGAAGCGGAGCCGCAGAACGCGCCGCCGGAAGCGGAGGCCGCGCGGCTGGACCCAGGGGCCGAGGCGCCGGACGGGCAGCCTCCGCTGCCGCGCGAACCGGCGAAGCGGCGAAAACTCGACGAGGCCATGATGGACCCGCTCATCCAAAAAGCGATTCGCCTCTTCGACGGCCGGATCGTCAATATCGAAGACTGAAACGAACTGGGGACAGACGGATGGGCGGACTCGGCGACCTCCTGGGCTTGATGCGCAACACCGGTGCGATGAAGCAAAAGATGAAAGAGACCCAGGAATCGCTCGCGCAGCAGACGGTGGAAGGGTCGGCGGGGGGTCCCGGCGCGCCGGGAGTCGTCGCAACAGCCAATGGGATGCAGGAACTCGTGGGCCTCAAGATCGCACCGGAGGTCGTGAACTCCGGCGACGTCGAACTCCTGGAGGACCTGGTCCGCGGCGCGGTGGGCCAGGCGCTCGCGAAGGCGCGGGACCTTCAGCGGGCGGAGATGTCGCGGCTCCTGGGTGGCCTGCCCCTGCCGCCGGGCCTCGCGGACCTGCTGGGGTAGAAAACGTCGTTCGAGCCGGGGGCGGGAGCACCCGGTCAGCCTCATGCGGCCGTGGCACGTACCAAGGCGGGTGAACGTGACCGGCGGCTTCCGCCGCCGGCTCGGATGTGCTTATAAGCGCCCCCGCGCCGGGAGCGCCAGGAAGAATCATGGACGCCTACACGGAGACGATGGAGCGGTTGATCGAGGCGCTGGGCCGGTTGCCTGGCATCGGCCGGCGAAGCGCCGAGCGGATCGCGTTCCATCTTCTGGAGGGCGACGAGGAGGAAGTGAAGGCCCTCGCCCAGGCCGTGCGGGACATTAAGGCGAAAGTCGGTCACTGTGCCGAATGCGGGGCGCTAGCCGACGGCGAGCAGTGCGCGATCTGCTCGAGCGCGCGGCGAAACCACTCGCGGATCTGCGTCGTCGAAAAACCGAAGGACGTCATCCGGCTTGAGGCCACCGGAGGGTACGACGGCCTGTATCACGTGCTGGGGGGCCTCTTGGCGCCGACGGAAGGGCGCGGGCCCGAGCGGCTGGACCTCGCGCGCCTGGCGAAACGCGTGGCGGGAGGCGAGGTCGAGGAAATCATCCTGGCGCTCGCCGCGACGGCCGAGGGCGATGGGACGGCCCTCTACGTGGCGGACCGGCTGCGGAAAACGGGCGTGAAGATGACGCGTCTGGCGCGGGGCCTGCCGACGGGAGCGAGCCTCGACTACGCGAACCAGGGGATGCTGGCGGATGCGCTGCGGGACCGGCGCGAGATGGAATCCTAGGATGCGATTCGACACGAGCCTGAGACAGCGTCTTGAGCAGCGGATGATCCTGGCGCCGCGGATGATCCAGGCGATGGAGATCCTCCAGTTGCCGCTCATGGCGCTCCAGGAGCGGATCAACCAGGAACTGATTGCCAACCCGGTGCTGGAGATCCGTCAGGACTCGCCGGAGGCGTCCCCCACAGAGACGGACGAGGAGCCGGCGCCCCAAACCCTCGAAGAATCGCAAGAGGAACCAGTGGTGCGCGACGCGCAAGGGGGCGCGGAGGACTTCGAGCGCCTGTCGAACCTCGTGGACCGATGGGAAACCTACTTCGAGGAGACGACGGGCTGGCAGCGACCGCGGTCGGCGAGAGGCGAGCCGGACCCGAAGTTCGAGGCCATGCAGAACACGCCCGACACGGGCCAGACCCTCCAGGAACACATGCTGGCCGAATGGCACCTCGAGGATGTGCCGGCGCGGACGGCGCGCCTGGGCGACCTGGTGATCCGAAACCTGGACGACGACGGATACCTACGGGTGGGCTTGGAGGGATTGGCCGAGGAGGCCGACCCGCCCGCCACTGCCGAGGAGATGGAAGCGGCGCTGCAGCTGGTGCAGCAGAGCGGGCCGACGGGCGTCGCCGCACGCAACCTGGAGGAGTGCCTCCTGGTGCAACTGGCGGCGGACCCCTCGTTCGGCGACGGGGCCGGGGCCCTTCCGGAGGACGCGGTGGAGGTTCGGCTGATCCGCCACCACCTCAAGGACATCGAGGCGAACCGGTATCCCCAGATAGCCAAGGCGCTGGGCGTCGGGATCGAGGACGTGAAAAAGGCGGTCGAGCAGATTCGGCATCTGAATCCCCGGCCCGGGACGGCCGTCAGTCCCCAACACACGCCGCCCATCATCCCCGACGTTCGGATCGAGTGGGACGACGAGGCGGGCGAGTGGCGCGTGACCGTCGAGCACCGCGCAACACCGGAACTCTACATCAGCCGCGCGTATCGCCGACTCGTCAAACAGCACGACCTGGACGAGAAGACGCGCGGGTTCGTCGCACGGAACATCCGGTCGGCGCGCTGGCTGATCGACGCCATCGAGCAGCGCCGCGACACGCTGGAGCGCGTCGCGCGATCCATCGTGAAATTCCAGAGGCCTTTCTTCGACGAGGGCCCCGACCAGATCCGGCCGTTGAAGATGCAGGAGGTGGCGGACGACGTAGGGCTGCACGTCGGGACAATCTCGCGGGCCGTCGCCGACAAGTACGCCGACACCCCCTGGGGCATCTACGCCCTGCGCGACTTCTTCACGGGTGGGACGCAGAACGCCAACGGCGACGACGTGGCGTGGGACCAGGTTCGGCAGCGGCTGAAGGCGATCGTCGACACGGAAGACAAGGCGAAGCCGCTGTCCGACGAACAACTGGTCGAGAGGCTACGGGCCGAGGGTCTCGACGTCGCTCGCCGAACCGTCGCCAAGTACCGCGAAGAACTGGACATTCCGTCCTCACGCCGCCGCCGACAGTTTTAACGCGAACCAGCCCGCCGTCGTATAATCTAACAGAAAGGGCGGCGAGGAGTCGCGCCATGGACCCGCTCGAAAAATTGCTGCGCCGTGTGCGTCGTCGGCTACTCGCGGTGCGGGCGGCTGAGGCGGGATTGGCCGGCGCGCTCGTCGGCGCGGGCGTCGCTCTGGCTCAAACGCTTCTCCGAATTTTCTGGCCTCGCGCCCTTCCCGCCGGATGGGCGGAACCCCTCTGGCCCCTCGTCTGGCCGGCCGCCGGTTTCGCGGCGGCTTTCCTCGCTCGGCTTTTCGTCGGCGTGTCGCTGCGGCAGGCGGCACTGGCGGCCGACCGCGCGGGCCGGCTGAAGGAACGCCTGGCGACGGCCCTCGAGGTGCTCGATGCCGCGGCCGAGTCGCCGGGCCACGCACTGGACGCCCAACTGCTGGAACAGGCGCGGTCGGTGGCGGAGCGGCTCGCCGTCCCGAACTCATCACTCGCCAAGTCGCTCGGGCAGCGCGGGCGGATGGTCCTCGCCGCCATTCTTGTCCTGGCAAGCCTTTCCTTCGTGCCGTCCGTCGCGGGACCGCCGCTGGCGGCGCCGGCGGCATCACGGGCTGCCGATGCGCTCTTCCGAGCGGCGCGCGACGAGCGGACCGCTCCGGACCTCCGGCAGGCCGTCGAG
>JBAUDW010000231.1:0-10878 GCA_049678285.1 Phycisphaerae bacterium | reverse complement strand
CGAACGCAACATACAAGAACGCAGAGAACGCAGAGATCGGCGGGAATGGGGGGAACGGCTTCCCTGAGGGACTGAGGGGCTGAGGGGCTGAGGGGCTGAGGGGCTGAGGGGCTGAGGGCGCGTTTGGCTAGCCCCGACCCGTCTTCGCCCAACAGCTACGCCGTGGCAGGCCGTAAGGGAGGGGTGGGGGGAATGATTGCGGATTTCGGCCCGCCTTCGCCAAGGCTACGGCGGGTAAAATTGCGGATTGCGGATTGAACGGAAAACCCAAAGATCACGTGCCGTCACGTTTAGCCGCGAGCCTCAAGCCTCAAGCCTCAAGCCTGCCGTTGATGCGGCGTTCGCGACGTGCGGTCTCAATCCCGGCGCGCCGGGACTCACGCCTGCCGTTGATGCGTGTGGCCGGAAATTGCCGCGGATGAGTGACGAAGTGACGGAGTGACGAAGTGACGGAGTGACGGAGTAACGCAGGCGGGTTCTGCGTTGCGTCTTCGGTTCCGCGTTCTACGTTCCACGTTCCGCGTTCAATCGTGTCCCCCGAATTCCCCCGGAACTCACATGTCCCCGGAACTCCCTTGGCGCGGCCCCATACTGGTGGTAGTCTTAGGCATCTCTGGATAGTAAGTGGGGGGCTTGGATGAGCGACGCAGGCAGTGACAACCTGCTAGTGGCGCTTCACAGGCTGGCACACCGCCAAGATGAAAACTTCGTGACCGAGGCTTTCGCGCACCTCTTGCGTCAACTGTTTCGTCATGAGCCAGGCATCGCCATCGAGTTGGTCGCTTTCCTCACGTGCGGCCGTGTTGAAATTCCGACGGAGGACGTGGGTGCCGTGGCAGTCCGAACCCAGGCGACGACGGACGAGGGACGGCCAGACATTGAGATCAGCACTGCCGACCACCTCGTCTACGTAGAGGCCAAGGCGGAGAGTCCTCTTGGGAGGAAGCAACTCCAACGCTATCGCAAGGCCCTGGACACTGACGGGCGCAAAAAGAAGGCGCTTGTCTTGTTGACTCGGTACACGACCGATGATCGCAAGCAGGCGTCTGTGGCCGACACGGAACGCCGGTGGTACGAAGTCGGGGGTGCCCTCAAGGAGAGACTGGAGAGACTGGTGTCCAAGCCGTGGAGGCACCAGGCGAGCGAGTTCCTGGTATGTCAGTTCGTGGGTTTCCTGCAAGAAAGGGGTATGCTCATGGAACGCGTGGGCTGGGAGTACACAGGCGGCATCAGGGCCCTCTGGAACCTGATGAAGATGTTGGAGGAAGTCGCACAGAAGCACGCTGAAGAAAAGCGGGTGAGCTTCGGGCAGGAGTGGGCGGGCTATAGCCTCAACAACAAGACAGGATGGGTAGGAATTGTCTGGGACGAGCCTACGTGGCTGACTTTTCAGTCTGATCAGATGAAGTTCGACAAGGCCGCTGCGGAGCAACTGAAGTACGGCGAGGTCCGGGCCAAAAGCGACAGTCCCTGTGGCTTCAAATGGTACTACGAGGTTGATCTGGACTCCGAGGAAGTGCATTTCTTCGCTCGAAGCCAGGCAAGCCAAATGCAGTGGCTCGAAGCGTTCATGGAGGAAGGATTCAAGGCACTTAAGACACTGAAAGACAGTGCGGCCCTTGCCGCGGGCGATTAGGGGTGGGCGGAATTCCCCCCCCGGCGGGAGATTCGCGGTTTCGGCCATGTGGCGGAAAATCTTTGCTGGAAAATGCTAGCGAGACCAGTCGCCTGCTGTTAGGCTCCAGGTATGCCACCAGAGGCCAGATTCAAGCGTGTTGGTCCCGATCTTCCCTTGGTGGGCTTCACGGGAGCCTTGGGCAGTGGTTGTACCTACCTCGCGACAGGCCTCGCGGAATTCCACAGATATCACTACTGCTCTCTTTCAAAGCCTATCCATGACGCGTTGAAGGCTGAGGGCTTTGAGCCAACCAGCAAGAACCTCCAGGACATGGGCGACAAGTTGAGGAAGGAGAATGGGAACGACCACCTGGTGATGGTGGCGTTGGGGGAGGCCGAGAAGGAACTCGAAAAGGATGTGGCGACGGTGAGGGCGGCTGGGCTCGTCGTCGACGGCATAAGGAACACAGCGGAGGTTCAGGCTCTTCGCCAGTGGCCTCAGTTCTACTTGGTATCTGTTCAGGCGAATAGAGACCTTCGTGAAAAACGCGTTCTTGCCCAGGGCAACCGGTGCAAGACCGGCGACGAGTTTGGAGAAGCCGACGGACGGGATGCGGAAGAGCAGAAGGCGTATGGCCAGCAGGTCACCAGGTGCAATTACCTGGCCGACATCATCGTCATCAACGAAAAGGAGATCTCCGCCGACGCAGAACTGGATCGTCATAGGTATATCAGTGAGAAACTCTACCACCCGTACCTGATGCTGATTGAACGCTTGGCGATGGGCGAACAGCCCAAGGAGACGAGGGCTAGACAGGACGAGGCCCTCATGACACTGGCTTTTGTTGAGAGCTGTCGCTCCTCTTGCGTCAAGAGGCAAGTCGGAGCGGTTATAGCGACAGAAAGTGGTGACGTGATATCGGCTGGCCATAACGACGTTCCCGAAGCCAGCGTACCTTGCATCGAGGACCCGCGATATCGCTGGTGTGCCAGAGACTGCCTCCAGGAAAAGATCGCGCAGAAACTTTTGTGTTGTCCGAGCTGCGGCAGGAAGGTGGAGATAAAGGTTTCGTGCCAGCTATGCGATCAGGAAGTCACAAGTTTTGTGAAGAGGTGTCCACAATGCAAGGCTGATATTGATATAGACTACGAGTGCCCCGAATGCAAAACGAGGGTGTTCGATGAATTCCTGCCTGGTATGGCGGAAGACAAGACAGGGAAGCTCCTGGATATGTGCCGGTCGTTGCACGCCGAAGAGAACGCGATCCTGAACCTTAGCAGAACCGGGGTTCGACTTCCGGAGAAATCGGTCTTGTACTCTACGACATTTCCCTGTAACCTTTGTGCGAACAAGATCGTGGCCGTCGGCATCCGAACGGTGGTCTATGCGGAGCCTTACACAATGAAGGAGGCGCAGGTGGTTTTTGAGAAGAGGGGCGTCTCCCTTCGCCGATTTGAGGGGGTGAAGAGCAATGCTTTCTTTCGGTTGTATTCCCGGTAGCGAAAGGAGAGTGGATTATGGCAGCGGCGAAATCCGTTAAGAGGTCAAGTACTCCGAACGCAGAGGGTAGGGGCGAGAGTCGCGCCAGCGCCACCCAGTCTCGGGCGGTTCAGGCTCCGAGGAATCTCCTTGCCGGAGCGAGCATTACCGTACATTTCCAGTGCGGCGCTCGCACTGATCGGCCCGCCACAAGCAGCAAAAAAGAGAGCGTCCAGGGCTAAATCCAGGCATGACGCCGAATCGGTTGTGGTGCAGGGCAACTTATGTAGGCCTTTCGTTCTTGGCGATCCTGAAACCTTTACAGCCCTTCAGTACTCGTGGAATTCAACCGCAGACTGTGCCCGTGTTAAGACTGAGGGCATGTGGCATCGGCAAGGAGTACCATTAGCAGCCAACCTCGCGGGCACTCCACTTGGTGCGATTCCTCGGGAGCGATGAGGTGGGCGTCCACGGCTACAGATTATTCACTAATCGTTGCAGGGGGTGTTGTGCGCCGCGAGGAGGTCGGTTTCTTTCTCGAGTCGGGATTGCTCTTTATCGTCGCGATGCACGCAGATGCAGTTGGCGCCGTTGCGCTTGAGACAGGGCCACTTCTCGTGGTTAGGAATGCGGTCGGCCAAGGATTCAGTCTGGCCGATGTAGAGGAAGGCATGCGTGCCCCTGCCGGATGGATCCACGGTTCGCTTGGTGAAAATATAGACGGCACCAACAGCATTGAATGGCGTATTAATTGAGTAAACTTCGAACTCGTAACTGCCGCTTTCCCCGCTGAATGTTGCGTCCGCGATCTTGGACATGATTTTCTCCTCCTGACTACACCCCGCGGAGGCCACAGGGGCTACCCGCCTGGGGTTTGCTGCCTATATTCTATCCGGAAACGCGTGCGCTCGCAAGAGCAGCGACGCAATCCTTCTGCTCTTGCCGATCAGACTGAGAGCTTATCTTCACCACCGTCGCGAGGAGACGCTACCTGTGTCGCCCAACATCTTAAGCACCGAATTCGGACTTTGCCAATACATTCTGGCACCCGCCTTCGCCCCGGTCCCGATCCCGGCGCGCCGGGACTTCGGCGGGTCTGCGCTGCGCTCCGACGGGGGACGGCGTTTAGGCTTGTAAGGCGGGGGGGGCGGTGATACGATGAAAAATCGCGTTTGGGGCTGGATAGTGCATCTTGGGGGCGTCAAACGGTGGCTGGACCGGCGAAATCGAAAGCGGTGGAGGATGTCCTTCGCGAGCGGGCTGAAGAGGTCCGCTGCGCGCTGGACGAGGCGCTTCGGCCGCCTGCCGGTTCCGAAGCCGGCCCCGCGGCGGGCCTCTACGAGGCCATGCGGTACATGGCGCTCGGGGGCGGAAAGAAGTTGCGTCCGGCGCTGGTGCTCCTGGCCTCGGAGGCGTGCGGGGGATCGGCCGATGCGGCCATGCCCGCCGCCTGTGCCGTCGAAATGGTTCACATTTACTCACTCATCCACGACGACCTGCCGGCGATGGACAACGACGACCTGCGGCACGGTCGGCCGTCGTGCCACAAGGCGTTCGGCGAGGCGATGGCCATCCTGGCGGGCGACACGCTGCTGACGGAGGCGTTCACGCTGCTGGCGACGGGCGTCGAGGACGCTGCCGTCTGCCGGCCCCTCGTCAGGGAACTGGCGTCGGCGGCGGGAGCGGAAGGCATGGCGGGCGGCCAGGTGGCGGACCTCGCGGCCGAACGCCAAGGCTTGAGGGACGAGCGGCTCCTGGAGGAGATCCATCGGCGAAAGACCGCACGCCTGATTGAAGCGTCGGTCGTGATGGGCGCGATCTCGGCACGGGCGAGCGACGCCCAGGAGCAGAGCCTCCGCGAGTACGGGACGCACCTGGGCCTAGCGTTCCAGGTGGCCGACGATATCCTCGACGCGGTCGGCGAGACGCAGGTGCTCGGCAAGACGGCGGGGAAGGATGCGGCGGCGGGGAAACTGACGTTCGTGAGCCTTTTCGGCCTGGAGGCGGCGAGGCGGCGGGCCAGCGAGGAGGCGGATGCGGCGGTTGCGGCCCTCGAACCGTTCGGCCGGGAGGCGGACCGGTTGCGGGAGGTGGCACGGTTCGTCGTCGAGAGGACGTTCTAACAATGCGGAATGCGGAGTGTGGAGTGCGGAGTAAACGGCGCACAGCGGGAAAGGCGTCCCGGGGCCCGCCGGAGGCGGGTAAAATTCGCGTTCATCCCCGGGCTTTAATGGCAAGCGGAGTGCGGTTGTGACGGAACGGTTGGTGGAGAAAATCCGGTCGCCGAAGGATTTGGCGGGGCTCGATGCCGGCGAATTGCGGCGGCTGGCGCAGGAAATCCGCGCGCTCATCACGGAGACGGTGGCGGAGCACGGCGGGCACCTGGCGAGCAACCTGGGCGTCGTGGACCTGACGATCGCGCTGCATCGGGCGTTCGATTTTTCGCGCGACCATCTGGTGCTGGACGTCGGCCATCAGTGCTACGCCCACAAGATTCTGACGGGCCGGCTCGAGGGGTTCGCGCGTCTGCGGTCGGCGGACGGCGTCGGCGGGTTTCCGAATCCGGCCGAGAGCCCTTACGACCCGTTCCGCTCGGGCCACGCGGGGGCGAGCATTTCAACGGCCCTGGGCCTCGCGCTCGCGGCGAAGGCGGCGGGGTCCGACGTGCGGACCGTGGCTGTCATCGGCGACGGGGCCCTGGCGAGCGGGTTGGCGCTCGAAGGCCTCAACCATGCGGGCGACGTCGGCGCGAATCTGCTGGTGGTGCTGAATGATAATCAAATGGCGATAAGTCCGACGGTGGGTGCCCTGGCGCGGTACCTGACGGCGGTGCGGACGACGCCGGCCTACGACAATCTGAAGGAAGAGGTCCGCGGGGCGCTGGACCGGATGCCGTTCGGCGGTCCGATCACGCGGGCCATTCACACGTTCAAGGACGCGTTGAAGGACGCGATGGTGCCGGACCACGCGTTCGAGCATTTCGGGTTCCGCTGTTTCGGCCCGGTGGACGGTCACGACCTGGAGGCGCTCGGGGAATCGCTGGAGGAAATGAAAGGCCTGGAAGGCCCGCGCCTGCTGCACGTGCACACGCAAAAAGGATTCGGCTTCGCGCCGGCCGCCCGGGAGCCGGAGTCGTGGCATAGCGCCGCGCCCTTTGATGAACAGAACGGCAAGATCATCACGCCGGAGGAGCCGGACGAGCGGCCGACGTGGACGCAGGCGGCGGTGGACGAGTTGATGGCGCTTGCCGAGAAGGATGAGCGGATTGTGGCCATCACGGCGGCGATGCCCGAGGGGACGGGGCTTCTGCGTTTCGCGCATCGGTTCCCCGACCGGTTCTTCGACGTCGGGATTTGCGAGCAGCATGCCGTCGCGTTGGCGGCGGGCCTGGCGAAGGGCGGTCTGAGGCCGGTGGTCGGCGTCTACTCGACCTTCCTCCAGCGGGCGTACGACCAGTTGTTCCACGAGGTGGCGCTCCAGGGCCTGCCGGTCGTCCTCCTGGTGGACCGCGCGGGCCTGGTGGGAGCGGACGGGCCGACGCATCACGGCCTGTACGACATCGCGTACCTGAGACACTTGCCGGGCTTCACCCTGGCGGCGCCGGCCGACCGGGCGGAACTGGCGGGGATGCTGCGGCTGGCGCTCGGGGCCGATGGGCCCTGGGCGATCCGGTATCCGCGCGACCGCGTGCCGGCCGAGCCGCTCTCCGACTCCCCGGTCGAAGTCGGGCGCGCGGCGATCCTGCGCAAGGGCAAGGGCGGGGCGCTCCTGGCGTACGGGGCGGTTGCGGCGGCGGCGGTCGAGGCGGCGGAGCGGCTCGCCGGGGAAGGCGTCGAGGTGACGGTCGCGAGCGCGCGGTTCGCCAAACCCCTCGATGCCGACTGCCTGGCGTCGCTTGTGGAATCACACCCGTGGGTCCTGGCCGTCGAGGATCACACGGCCCCGGGCGGGTTCGGATCGGCGGCGATGGAGGCGGCTGAGGTGCGCGGCCTGGAGACTCAGAAGATTCACCGCGCGGCGGTGCCGGACGTGTTCGTCGAGCACGATACCCGCGGAGCGCAACTGGTGGCGGCGGGCCTCGTGGCCGAGCGGATCGCCGAACGCGCCCGCACCCTCGCCGCCCGAACCGAGGCTTTGTAGTTTCCGGGAAGGTCAATTGACATTCTGCTGAGTGGCACGGCCGGTCCCTTCGGCGTTGCTCAGGGCAGGCTTGTCCGGCCGTGCGCGGATGCACGGCGGGGCAAGGCCCGCCGTGCCACACGGGCAAAAGCGACAGTTCCTTTTTGGAAACGGCACCAGACCGGAGGATCGAGCCGTGAAACAAGTCCTCTTGATCGTCAACTCCGAGAAACCCGGCGCGCGGGAGTGCCTGGACCGGCTCCGTCCGTGGGTCGAAGAGCGCGTCCGGACCGAGACGATGGAACTGGCGGACCGGCGGGTCGAGACCGGGGCCGACCTGGCCGTCGTGTTGGGCGGCGACGGATCCATCCTCCGGGCGGCACGCATGCTCGCGGGGCGCGAAATCCCCGTTGTCGGCATCAACCTCGGAAAACTCGGGTACCTGGCGGAGTTCACGGCCGAGGAGTTCTGCCGCCACTTCGACGCAATCGTGGCGGGTAAGGTAAGCGTCTCCCGCCGGCTGATGCTCCAGGTGCGGTGCGAAACCGCAGCCGGCGGCGCGCAGGAGTATCTCGTCCTGAACGACGTTCTCCTCGCCGGCGGCAAGGCCCACCGCATGGTGGCCATCGAAGCCAGCGTTGACGGCGAAAAGGTGACCACCTACTACAGCGACGGCGTCCTGGTCGCCACCCCGACCGGATCGACCGCCTATTGCATGAGCGCCCAGGGACCGATCCTGGTGCCCGGCATCGAGGCGATGGTCCTCGTGCCGGTCTGTCCCCACTCGCTGACGCATCGGCCGATCGTCCTCAGGCCCGACAGCCGGGTGACGCTCCGGCCGACGGGCCTCCAGGAAGAGGCGAGCGTCGCCATCGACGGCCAGGAGGTCGTGCGTCTGGCTCGCGGCGACGCGGTCGAGGTGCGGCGGGCGGACTCGCCGTTCCTGCTCGTCCAGAATCCGTCGCGCGGGACGTTCGCGACGCTGAGCGAGAAACTCCACTGGGGCCATCTGCCGAGGTACGGAAACGGAAAGTGACGGAGTGACTGAGTAACTGAGTGACTGAGGCGGGACATGCGATGCTGCCGTCTTTTCGCCGTTTGCTCAGTTACTTAGTCACTCAGTCACTCAGTTACTATTTGTGCCCGCTTGACCGGCGGAGCGAAGGTTCGTAGGATTCGTTCAGGGCGCAGAGGGCTTTGGCCATGGCATTTGAGATCCGAATCCTGACCGAATACTGCAAGGGCTGCGAGTTGTGCATCGCCGCCTGTCCGAACGGCGTTCTGGAGATGTCGGACGACCTGACGGAACTCGGGGTGCGCCCCGCGCGCCCGAAGGCCGGCGCCGAGTGCACCGGCTGCACGCTCTGTTACCAGGTCTGCCCCGATGCCGCGATCGAGATCTGGGAAGTCGAGGCGGTCTGATGGGTGAAAAACGGTGTCAGGAACCGTTTTCTGAAAAACGGTTCCTGACACCGTTTCCGACCCACCGTTTCTGACCCGCGGCGCATGGATGACGAAGCCCAGGGATTTCAATCCCTGGGCTTATTCTTTACAATGGAGCGCGATGTCTGAGGCCGACCGACAATCCGTGTACCGCATCCTCGACGCCAACGCGAACCGGGCGCGCGAGGCGCTCCGCGTCGCGGAGGAGGCGGCGCGGTTCGCCCTGGAGCGGGCCGATCTGGCCGAAACGCTGAAGCGCCTGCGCCACGACCTCCGGGCTGCCCTGGCGCCGCTTGATGCGCGGGCGATGCTTCAGGCGCGCGACACGGCGGGCGACGTCGGCACGGCGATCTCGACGCCCGAGGAGCACTGCCGCGAAAGCACCGTCGACGTGGCCCGGGCCGCCTTCAAACGCCTCGCCGAGTCGCTCCGGGTCCTGGAAGAGTACGCGAAGGTCGCGGACGCGCGCGTGGCGGCCGCGGTCGAACGGCTCCGCTACCGGGCCTACGACCTGGAGAAACGGTTCGAGGAGGCGCTCGAGCCGTCGCGGCGACTGGCGGCGGGCGGCGTGTGCGTTCTCGTGACCGAGTCGCTCTGCCGGAGGCCCTGGCTAGAGGTCCTGCGGGGCATCCTCGCCGGCGGAGCGGCCTGCATCCAGGTCCGCGAGAAAGATCTGGCGGACGGCGCGCTCGTGGAGCGTGCGCGGCAGGTGGCGCGCACGGCCCACGAGGCGGGGGCGCTCGTGGTCGTCAACGACCGGCCGGACGTGGCGGTGCTCGCGGGGGCCGACGGCGTTCACGTCGGGCAGGACGATCTCGGGGTGGGCGCGGCCCGGAGGGTGGTCGGGCCGGATCGCCTGGTGGGGCAGAGCACGCACAGCCTGGCGCAGGCGCTCGCGGCCGCGGAGGCCGGCGCCGACTACATCGGGTGCGGCCCGATGTTCCAGAGCGAGACGAAACCGCAGTCCGTCATTCCGGGGCCGGCCCTTTGTGCCGAGGTGACGAAAGCGATCGGCCTGCCGGTGATGGCGGTCGGGGGCATCACGGCCGAGCGGGCGGGCGAAGTGCTGGCGGCAGGGGCGGCGTGGCTGGCGGTTTCGGGCGCCGTCTGCGCAGCCGAGAATCCGGAAACCGAGACGCGGCGGCTTGTGGAAGCCATGGCCGCCCGCCGGGCGACGGGAGACTGAAAAACGAAGCGCGTGCGACTTTCTCGGCCGCACGCGCTGGTCTTCTGTCGCCGGGCGCCTGGCCCGGCTAGGCTCTGTCTGAGAAACGCGCGGCGGCCTTCCCAGGCCGCCGCGAAGAACCAGGAGAACGTGAAACGGGTGGCAGCCTGGGAAGGCCGCCACCCGATGGGGGTTTTTCAGACAGAGCTTAGTCCAAGTTGCGTCCGCCCCGTTCGCCGCCGAAGCGCCCGCCGCCGCGGTCGCCCCGTTCGCCGGAAGGCCCGCCGCGGCCGCCCTGTTCGCCGGAAGGCCCGCCGCGGCCGCCCATCATGCCGCTGAACTGGCTGCGCATCTGCTCCGCTTTGGCCTTCTGTTCTTCGCCGCGCTGCTTGAGCAATTCCTCGGCCTTGGGCCGCTGCTCGCCGTCAAGGACGGCCAGGACGCGTTCGCGGGTGTCGGTCCCGATTTCGGTCTGGCTTTTTCTGAAGGTGTCGATGCGTGTGCGCATGTCCTGGACGCGGTCCTCCGGGCTCGCCTCTTCGCTGCGGGTGAAGGTTGTTTTTCGCAGTTCGGTCAGTTTTCCGGCGCCCTCTTTGAGGATCTTGCGGATCTGGGCGACCTGCTCGTCGGAGAGTCCAAGGTCCTCTTTGATGCGGGTGGTGGTAAGGATCCAGAGGTCGCCGTTGCCTTCGCCGAGGTTGTCGCGCTGATTACCGATTTCTTGCAGTTTGGCGAGTTGGTCTTCGGAGAGCAGGCCGACGGCCTCTTGCATCATGGTCTCCAGTTCCGGCCGGGCCTCGCGGAAAGCGTCGGCCAGGGCGCGGAACATTTCCCGGCGGCGCGCCTGCTGCTGCTCGGGCGTGAGTTGATCTTGCGCGCCGTAGTCCAGGCTGACGCGGTCCCGGACCCGTTCAAAGGTTGTCCGGACCTTCTCCTGGAGTTCGGCGATGCGGGTGTTCTGATCGGCCGTCAGGCCGATCTCGGACCGGATGAGCGCGTCGTCGAGCGAGCGGAAGACGCGCCGGGCCTGCCCCAGGGCCGCACGCTCGCGCAT
>JBAUDW010000230.1:0-11217 GCA_049678285.1 Phycisphaerae bacterium | reverse complement strand
CGCTATCTGGTACACTCTCGGCCACAGTTCGCTCTCCATGCTTTGTCTCCTGAAAAGGGGTTCAAGACAAGCATAAGAGCGAACTGCTTGTTGCGCAAGAACTTATAGCAATGGCGCAAAATCCTGGGTATGGGCAGGGGTATTATTCCCGGCGATCCTTGCGGCCTCGTGCCAAAAGCAGGAGGATGCCACCCCCGGGACCGCCAAGCCCCGCGTGGCGCTGGTCATGAAGTCGCTGGCCAACGAGTTCTTCAAGACCATGGAGGACGGCGCCCGCGACCACCAGAAGCAGCACGCCGACCAGTACGACCTCATCACTAACGGCATTAAGGACGAGCAGGACGTCGGCAAGCAGATCGACCTGGTGGAACAGATGATCGCCCAGAAGGTCAACGCCCTCGTAATCGCCCCGGCCGACTCCAAGGCCCTGGTCCCCGTGTGCAAAAAGGCGATGGACGCGGGCGTGATTGTCGTGAACATCGACAACAAGTTCGACTCGTCTGCCCTGGCCGAGAAGGGCGTCAGGATTCCCTTCGTCGGGCCCGACAACCGCAAGGGAGCGCGCCTGGCCGGCGAGTGCCTGGCCAAGCGGCTCCAGAAGGGCGACGCCGTCGCCATTGTCGAAGGCGCCCCCAACGCCTTTAACGGCATCCAGCGCAAACTCGGCTTCGCGGACGCCGCCAACGCCGCCGGCCTCAAGATCGTCTCTTCCCAGACCGGCAAGTGGGAGACCATCGAGGCCGAAAAGGTCGTCTCCGGCATGATCACGGAGCACCCGGAGATCAAGGGCCTCTTGTGCGCCAACGATAGCATGGCTGTCGGCGCGGTGGCGGCCCTCAAGGCAGCCGGAAAACTCGACCAGGTTCTGGTGGTGGGCTACGACAACATTTCCGCCATCCAGCAACTTATGAAGGAAGGCAAGGTCCTCTGTACCGTTGACCAGCACGGCGACAAGATCGCCGTTTACGGCATCGAGTACGCCCTGGACATCCTCCGGGAAAAGGCCTCGCTCGACGACAGGGAAACCCCCGTCGATTTGGTCGCGGGCAAGTAAGCGATGGGCAATTAATGGAGCAGAAGGCGCCGCAATCCGACGTGCCTACCGCCGGCGGGGAAATGCTCCTGGAGGTCCGCGGGCTGAGCAAATCCTACCCCGGCGTGCAGGCGCTGGCCGACGCCTGTTTCGACCTGCGGCGTGGCGAGGTGCACGCGCTCGTCGGCGAGAACGGGGCCGGCAAGAGCACGCTGGCCAGGATCATCAGCGGCCTGAGCCGGCCCGACGGCGGTACGATGGTGCTCCGCGGCAAGCCCTACGCGCCCGCCACCAAGCATCAGGCCGAGCGCCTGGGCGTCCGGATGGTCATGCAGGAACTCAACCTCATCGGAACGCTCAGCGTAGCAGAGAACATTTTCTTCGACCACCTGCCGCACCGCCTGGGTCTGATCGACTACAACCGCCTGCATACCGATGCAAAGGCCGTGATGGCCGAGGTCGCCCTGGACGATATCGACCCTGCGCGGCGGGTCGACACGCTCGGCGTGGCCCGCCAACAGATGGTGGAGATCGCCTCGGCCCTGTCGCGCCGCTGCGACCTCCTTATCCTGGACGAGCCCACCGCGGCCCTAAGCGACGCCGAGACCACGCTACTCTTCGAGCAGATCCGCCGTCTCAAGGCCGGCGGGGCAGGCATCATCTACATCTCTCACCGCCTCGAGGAGATCCAACGACTGGCCGACCGTATCACCGTCCTCCGCAACGGACACCTCGTGGCCACCAGCGCCGCCGACGGGATCCGTCTCGACGAGATCGTTCGCCTGATGGTCGGGCGGGAGATCCAAGACCTGCAACGGGGCGGTCGGCGGGAGTTCACGGGAGTGGGCCTGCGCGTCTCCGGCCTGTGCTGCGGCGACCTGGTCCGCAACGTCAGCCTGGAGGTGCGGCGGGGCGAGATTCTCGGCTTGGCAGGGCTGATGGGCAGCGGGCGAACCGAGACGCTGCGCGCCATCTTCGGGGCCGACCGGCCCGAGAAAGGCAGTATTTTTCTCCACGATTCGCCGCGCCCCGCCCGCATCCGCTCGCCACGTGACGCCGTGCGACAGGGCATCGCGCTGCTAACCGAGGACCGCAAGCAACAGGGGCTGCTCTTGCCCCTAAGCGTCCGCGTCAACATTACGTTGACGAACCTGCTGCTAGTCGCCCGCCTGGGCTGGATACGACCGGCCCAGGAATGCCGGACGGCCGAGCGGTTCGCCCGCGCCCTGGCGGTCCGCTGTGCCTCGGACCGCCAGAGGGTCGTGGAACTCAGCGGCGGAAACCAACAGAAGGTCGTCATCGCCAAGTGGCTGTTCCGAAACTGCGACGTCTTGCTGTTCGACGAACCCACCCGCGGCATCGACATCGGCGCTAAATTCGAGATCTACCGACTCCTGGGCGATCTGGCTTCACAGGGAAAGGCTGTGCTGGTCGTATCCAGCGACCTCAAAGAGTTGCTGGCCATCTGCGACAACATCGCCGTGATATCGGCGGGCCGGCTGGTGACCGTGTTTGAGCGAAAGGACTTCAGCCAGGACCGCATCCTCGCCGCCGCCTTAAGTGAATACATGGGAAAGACAAAGATAAGCGGGCAGTCGCCCCCGGGAATCGTTCAATGACCGACCCGAACTCGATCATTCCGAAGCCACCTTCTACGGGCATGCCGCGGGGCAACAACAACGCCACCGCAGAACCTTTGTCATCCCCTCTCGGCAATCCGCGGTCTTTGTTCACCGTCGCCCTGATGGAGTACCTGGGCATGCTGGTGGTGCTGGGGGGCCTCGTTGGGGTGTTCGGCCTGTTGACGGAACACTTCCTCTCCGTCCAGAACTTCAGGACCATCGCCAACCAGATTCCCTGCGCGACCATCATTGCGGTGGGCATGACGTTCGTGCTGATCATCGGGGGGATCGACCTGTCGGTGGGGTCGGTGCTGGCCCTGGGCAGCGTCGTGCTGGGCGTATCCATGGTGCAGTATCACGTTCCGCTTCCCTTGGCGGTAATCGGCTGCCTGGCGGCGGGACTGGTCTGCGGGGCGATCAATGGACTCGTCACCATCACCTGGTCGCTGCCGTCGTTCATCGTCACGCTCGGCATGCTGGAGATTGCCCGCGGGGCGACCTACCTGATTACGCCGCGGACGCAATACATCGGTTCGGCTGTACAGGTGGTGGCCGAGACGACTCTCGGGGGGCTGTCAGTCACATTCCTGATCGCTCTCGTGATTGTGGCGGCAGGGCAAGTGGTGCTCTCGCGGTCGGTCTTCGGGCGGTACATGATCGCCATCGGCACCAACGAAGAGGTGGTGCGGCTGAGCGGCGTCGACCCACGGCCGATCAAACTGGCGGTTTTTACGTTGTGCGGGTTTCTGGCCGCGCTGGCGGCGGTGTTCGACACGTCGAGGACGGGCTCCGCCGTCCCCAACGCCGGCCAGGGCTACGAACTCCAGGCTATTGCCGCCGTCGTCATCGGCGGCACCAGCCTGATGGGCGGGCGCGGCTCGGTCGTCCGAAGTTTCTTTGGCGTCCTCATCATCGCCGTGCTAAGCAGCGGCCTGGCCCAGATCGGAGCCGAGGACTCCACCAAACGCCTCATCACCGGCTGCGTCATTGTTGCCGCTGTCATCCTGGACTACTACCGCCAGCGGCTTCGCAAGGCGGCCTGAACTTTACAAACAGGACTCACGGGTTAGGGAACCGCACCCCCGTCGCAGCGCTGCCGCTTACGCAAAAAGGTTCCGGTCCAGCCCGCGGAGGCGCCGCAGTCACGATTGGAACAGTTCCGGGGAAAGGCGGCTCTGGCGGAGGATGGAGGCGAGCGTCCCCGCTTTCAGTTCCTTGTGGTTGGGGACGATGACGGTAACGGTGGTCCCCGCCATCCGCTTCTGCATGGCGATGTGGCTTCCCCGGCGGCGGACTTCGGCAAACCCGTTCGCCGCAAGGATCCGGCAGACCTGCCGACCGGAGAGGACACGCCGCTTACCCAACCGTCGTCTCCACCTCGAAGGGCGTCACGTACACTTCCCCATGAAGGCGGTCGGCGACCTCCTTCGGGCTGGCACTCTCCAGAAACAGTCGTACGGCCTCCGCCAGGTTCGCGCGGGCCTCGTCCAGGGTCGCCCCTTGGCTCGCAACGTCCAACTCCGGACACAGGGCGACGTACAGGTCGCCCTCGCGGTGAACGGCTGCGGTGAAACGTCGCTTGGGCATTGCTCGCCCTCCTTGGGTTTCCAATGTTATTATAACGCTTCGCCGTTGCGGAGCAACCCCCCCGTCGCTCACGCAAACAGGTTCCGGTCCAGGCGGCGGTACTGCACCGCCTCGGCCAGGTGGGTCGCCGTCACGTCCGGCGCCTCTTCCAGGTCGGCGATCGTCCGGGCCGTCCGAAGAATCTTATCGTGGGCCCGGGCCGACAGGCCCATCTCCACCATCGCCTGCTTGAGCAAACTTTCGCCCGCGTCGTCCAGCGCGCAGAACTTCTTGACCTGCCGATGGCTCATGCGGGCGTTGGTCATCCGCGCGTCGCCGTCGAACCGGCGCGACTGGACCGCGCGGGCACGCGACACCTCGTCGCGCATCCGGGCGCTCGTCGTCCCGTCGGATTTGGCGCGGAGTTCGCGGTACGGCACGCTCGGCACGTCCAGGTGGATGTCGATGCGGTCGAGGAGCGGCCCGCTGATTTTGCCCATATACGCCTGCACCTGGCGGGGCGTGCAGTGGCACTCGCGCTTCGGGTCCGTCAGGTATCCGCACGGGCACGGGTTCAGGGCCGCGACCAGCATAATCTGCGCGGGGAACGTCAGACTGGCCTGGGCCCGGCTGATGGTCACAAAGCCGTCCTCCAGGGGCTGGCGGAGGACCTCCAGCGTGTGGCGGTTGAACTCGGGCAACTCGTCCAGAAACAGCACGCCGTGGTGCGCCAGGCTCACTTCGCCCGGCGCGGGAACGCTTCCGCCGCCCACGAGGCCCGCTTCGCTCGTCGTGTGGTGCGGCGAGCGGAAGGGCCGCGTCGCGATGATCGACTGGTTGCGCCCCAGGAGGCCGAGGCTCGAATAGATGCGCGTCGTCTCGAGCGATTCCTCGATGTCCAGCATCGGCAGGATCGTCGGCAGCCGGCGCGCGAGCATCGTCTTGCCGGCCCCCGGTGGGCCGATCATGAGGACGTTGTGCCCGCCGGCCGCGGCGATCACGAGGGCGCGCTTCGCGTGTTCCTGGCCGCGCACGTCGGAGAAGTCCACGTCGTCGCGCCGGGAGTCCTCGAAGACGGCCTCGAGGTCAACCGCACACGGCTCGATCTCGAGGTCGCCCGCCAGGAACCCGACGGCCTGGGCGAGGGCCTTGACGGGAACGACCTGGAGCCCGGAGACCACCGCCGCCTCGCGCGCGTTGTCGGCCGGAAGCACCAAGCCCTTGAGGCCTTCCTCGCGGGCCGTCAGCGCCATCGCCAGCGCACCCTTGACCGACCGGACCGACCCGTCGAGCGCAAGTTCCCCGACCGCGGCATAGTCCTTGAGGCGATCCGAGAGGAGTTGCCCCGTGGCCGAGAGCGCCCCGAGCGCGAGCGCGAGGTCGAACGCCGGCCCTTCCTTCTTGGTGTCGGCGGGGGCGAGGTTGATGGTGATCCGTCCGTCGCCCGGCCAGCGGTAGCCGGAGTTCTTCAAGGCGGTGGCGACGCGGTCCTTCGATTCCTTGACGGCGGCGTCCGGCAGGCCGACGACCACGATCGCCGGCAAGCCCTGGCGGACGTCGAACTCCACCTCGACGAGGTATCCGTCGATGCCGAAGACGCCGACCGAAAGGACTCGTCCGAGCATAGCGCCCCCCTAACCGTCGGGATGCACATGAAAAAGACGAGCCGATATACTACCCCCGCCGGCGCGGACCGTGCAACCGTATTCCGGGCTTCCCGGCCGCGGATCTTCCGGAGCCTACAGATCCAGGAACACAGAACCTCCTTGAACAACGTAGCCTCTCAACTTCTCTAGCCGGCTTCTCATCTCTTTGTTCGTGACCCCTTCCAGACGCTGGGTCACGGCGGCCTCCGCAATCTTGCGGCCGTCGGATTCAAACAGGACCCAGCCGAAAAGGCGCAGCCTCCTGTCGTCGTCCGTATTGACCGCTGCCGCTATAACTGCCCCGCGCACCTCTCTGCCGCCGATGTCCCACAGGGCCGTTGCGGCTGGATAGTAAGCCCATGGCGCCCATTTGCCCCCTACTGGAAACGTGGATTTGTCTAGCGTCCAGTCAATCTGATCCACGAGGAGCAGCACGGCCTCTTTGAGCCTCCAGAACCCCATTTGCTGAATCGCCAGGTGGCGTGGTCCTCGAAAGGCCCGCCCCTCCTCGCGAAGAACCACTTGCTTGAGATCTTCAACCAAGGCCTCTCGCAGGGCTATCAACTGCCGGTCAGCCTCCAGGCGCGTCTTCTCAAGCGCAGCACCGAGTTGCGCCGCCGGCAACTTCAGAGGTGACGCGGAGGGCGGAGGTCCTTCCGAGCATCCCCCCGTGGCGACCGCCGCGAGGACCGTCGCCAAAGCACCACCGAACGCCAGAACCGTCTTCACGGTCGCTGCCCACACCAGGGAACTCCCAATGGCCTGCGCCAGCGACCTGCAGAAGGTGTTTGCCCGCATCTTCGTAACTCCTTTCAATCGTCGTATGCCGCTGTTCCGTGCATCTTCCCTGGATTGCTCCAGTCATCGCCGGCAGGTGCGCCATCGGCGGTCGCGGCCGAAGCCAGGAATATTGCCATGACCACAAATGCTGTAAGAGCTCGCATTACCCGCCCTCACTTTGCGGGGTTGGCGGCGGTCGGACTAGTTGTCGCAACCTTTTCTTCTGGCAGCCAATTCCGAATTCGAGGAAAAGACTCAAGGGCTTTCTGATATGCCTCCTTCACCTTGGGGCCCTCGGTCTGGGCAATTCTGTCCTCTAGAACGATCTTTGCCAGCCTCTCACCGTAGACCTTCAGAACGACCAGAGCGAGCAGATTCCGCCGCGATTCAAGCCGGTCATTCCACAGCCGCAAGTCGCCTTCTTTCGGCGCCTCTGACTTGGCGTCGGCCTCAATCTGATTCATTGAGGCAAGCGCCCCGGGGATGCCAATGTCTATGAGGGCTTGCACGCATCGATAACTATTCGAGACGGTGATTTCAGCCGATCGAAGAGCAAGATTGTCGTCCACGTGAGCAGCCAGTGCCGGCGCCCCTTCGACTGCCCGAAGTTGCCCAAGAAGAATGACAGCCAAGTGTCGATTAGACAGGTCCGCCTCCTTCGAGGAGATAAGACTAATGCTGAGGTCCACTACCTTTCTCTGATTCTCCAGATGTACCCGGGAAGCTTTGGCAAACTCACGCGCATCCAATTGTGGTATGTCTATTCGAAGCGGGGTGCCAGAGGCGGGCTGATTGTCGCCGGGTTGCGCAGCCGGTGCCGACCCGGGTACCTCGCGCCGACTTTTGAGCGCCGGGTCATCCGAGAAAGGTGCCAGTTTTGCCGACACGTCGTGGCCAAACTCACTCTTCACATCATGCGCCCAGGTGTTCCAGGGATAAGCCTCGGCTAGATCCTCAGCCGCTTTCTTCGCCTGATCCTTATGACCATGCTGAAAATTGTGATGGCGAACCATAGCATACATGGCCGCCGGGCGAAGGGGATGGTCCTGAGGCGCCTGAAGGATCAGTGACAGCCAGGCTCGCTCCTTTTCCCAGTCCATGCCCTTCTCGTAGCGGTGCACCCACTTGTCCTGCACAAGGGTCCACGCGGCAAAGAACGCAAACGTTGTTCGCGGGTACTTCTCGACGATCTCCTGCAAGACCGGCACTGCGTCTCCCACATCATTACCGTCGGAGAGAAACGTACGGCAGACACCGGTGTCAAACAGAGCCGCAGCATCCTTTGAGTCGCCTACGGCTGGCTCGACAATTTTGATCTCGATCTGCGCCGCAGGCAAGCCTTGCACACCGAGCTGCCACCGCCCGGCGCTGGGGAAAATCCAGTCGCCGTTCTTGTCCAACGCCACCCACACAACGCGCCGATAGGTCTGGCCAGGACCGACCAACTTGCGGAGCGGCGACCTGTCGATGACGTCATCAAGGCGATTCTGCCAGAGACCCACAGAACGCGGCAGCCCTCCGGGCTCCAACACAGACAGCGAAACGGGCTCCAATTCCGAAGCCCACGGTTTTTCTGCACGGTTGATGTAGTCGATCCGTAACTCGACCGGCTCGTGCAATAGATACGAATGCCGGTCGGTGGACAGGATGATTTGCTGTGCGAAGCCAGTCGAAGCCAATCCGGCCAGCATGACAGCCGCCAGTCCTATCACCATCTCGCTCGCACGCATAATGCCTCTCCTTAACGATGGGATGCAACCTATTCGGGTACGTTCCCCGTTCAAAATTCGCCCTGCCGTTCTGCCTAGCACGGCGGGGCCCGCCTTCGCCCTTTAGGCTATGGCAGGCACACAAGGCCCGCCGTGCCACACAGGTAAACGCGGCGGTTCGTTTCCGGAAACGGCGACAGCCTCTCACGGAAACCGCAGGCCGAGCACCCACGCTTCCCACCGTTTCTGGAACGCCGCCATGTCCTCTTCCCCGAGGATGCGCTTCAGCGTCTCGTAGCCCGTGGGATCGTCCTTCGCGCCGGCCCGGAACTCGCGGTAAAACTTCGCGAGAAGGCCCTTCTCCTGAAGATAGTAGCAGAGGTACCGCGCCTGGGCGTAGTGGGTCCCTTTGTCCTCGTTGTAGAACTGGTAATCGCTCGTGGCCGTCAGGGCCTTGAAGGAGGGCGCCTTGCCGGCCTGAATGGTTTCCTGAAGCCCCTTGAGGCGCCAGTTCGTGAGGCCGACGATCCGGCCGTCCCTTTCGCTCGATTGCTCGTACAGGGTCCCCAGACCCTCGTTGAACCAGGCGGGGCACCCGGGGAAGTTGGCGGCCATGAACGGATGGACGATCTCGTGGACGAGCGTTCCGCCGCCCGTCGCGATGTTCATGATGAGCGCCCCGTGGGTCTGCGAGAAGTATCCGAACGGCGTCGTCGGGTCGTCGCCGAAAATCTCCCGCACGTGCCGCTCGTAACTCGCCTTGTCCTTGAAGAGCCAGATGTCGAGAATCCGGTCGGGGTCCTTCTCGAAGTAGAGGGCTTTCAGGCGCTGGACGGCCCAGCGGACGGTCTCGCGGGCGCGCCGTCGGACCATCGTGGGCTCTTCGTCGCCGATGACGACGAACGGCGGCTCGGGGACGATCGTGAATCCTTCGGGGACCTTGGCCTGGAGCGCCCGGAGGTGCTCGCCGAAGGGGTCGGCTTCGCCGGCGGCGGTCTCGGGCGCAGCGGGGGCCATCTCGGCGCGCGGTGCATCCGGCGCGTCACGATTCGTTGCCGCGATGCCTGCCGCGCGAAGCGTCTGCACGGCCTGCCGGTATTCGTCGCTCAAGGTGCGATCTTTGTCCGGTGGAAGGGGAGACTGCCTATCCCATTCCTTGTCAATTCTGGCCTCAACTACAGGGCTGACTTGTACAAGCCCCACGGGTCGCATGGCGTAGATATACAGGGCGTGACCTCGCCACAGAAACCCGCCGATTTCCTTGTGGACGGCGTCGTACACCGCCACCGCCTCGTATTCCACAAAGAGTTGTGGTTCCTGCGTCGCCCACGAAACAAAGCCGACGACCCCGGCGCTTTCGTCCACGACGCACCCCCCGTAGTGCCGAAGCGGCCAACCCGTGTCGAGCCAATAGGGGATGGGGGTCAAGTGTTGTTCCAAGGCCCCGCGATCCACATGCACCCTAACTTTGACGAGTCTGCCAACAAAACGAGGCAAATCTCGAATGGCCACCTGCTGGAGCGGCGAGGGGTCAACCCGTACAGCACTTTCTGTAGAGTTCTCGATATGTAGATGACGCGAGGGCAGCGGGAGAAGACGATCAGGATAGCGGCCTTTCTCCGGCGGCAGCAGGCCGACGAGTGCGAGCTGATAGTCGCCGGCCGGCAATCTCATCTCGAAATCCTCCGGTGCCCGGTAGACGTCTTGAACCAACGGCACGGGATAAGCACCCTCCAGCGCGCGACTCACGGTGACCAACCAGCCGAGAACTTGCGGCCGCGTCGGCGGCGAAACCGCGACCTGACCGCCCTCGACGTGTACCTCCGTTGTTTCCCTGCCGGCACACGAGGTCCCCGCCACCAAGGTCGCGGCGAGGAGAATCCATATCGCGCTTCTCATAAACCCTTCCCTTCTTTCGTTGCCCTCGATGCCGGGCGCCATGCTTTCGTCCCGGCGCGCCGGGATTGCGAAAGCATGCGCCCGGAGCCCAAAACATGCTTTCGCATCCGCCTTCGCCCGTTGGGCTACACCGGACAAGAGCGAAAGCATGGCACCCCCATCCGCTGTCCGAGACCGCCGCGCGGCCCGTTCCTCTTTCTTGGACGCATCGAGCGCGGCCGGCGTTCCGCTCCAATTCGTCTTGATTCGCGCCCGGCGCGTGGTATCGTACACGCGGCACAGGGGAGTTTCCATGGGCTCACCACCGACGGGGGCGCCGGATCGGAAATCTTCCGTCGCGCCGACCACCGGACAAATCGTCCGCATTCTCGTCATCCTCGGCGTGAACCTCGCGCTGGTCATTACGGTCACGGTCCTCGCGTCGGCCCACGGGTCGCTGCCGGACCTCAACGCCGGGACGCTCCTCGTCCAGTTACTCCCCGTCTCGGCCGCCATGGGCCTCGTGCTCGTGTGCCGGCGGCTGGACCTCGCGCTGCCGGTCCTGTTCGTCGCCGCCGCCGCGATGCGCGCCAATCCCTGGGCCTTCGCCGGCGACGTCTGGCTTCGGATGCTGATCCTCTGCGGCCTGGCGGCCGGCGTCGCCGTCGTCAGCACGCTCGTGACGTGGTACGGCCGGATTGCGAGCGCCCTGTGGACGGTCCTTCTGGCGGGTCTCCTCTGGCATCTGCCGGTGCTTGTGAAGGCGCCGCCCCTCTTCGGTTCGGCCGGCTGGCCGTGGACCGCAGCGGTAGCGGCCTCGATGGGGTTTCTGCTGGTGGCGGCCGCGGTGCTGGGGCTTTCGCGTCTGGTCGCGCCGCCTTCATCGCCGCCGATCTTCCACACCGGTTCGCACGGACTGGCGGGCCTCGCGGCCGCGTGGGCCGTCGCCGCCGTCGCCATGGTGCTGGCGGCCGGCGCCGACC
>JBAUDW010000229.1:0-5273 GCA_049678285.1 Phycisphaerae bacterium | reverse complement strand
CCCCACCGCCGCCACGCCCGCCAGGCCCAACTGGCTCCAGGCCGAGAGCCACAGGTTGGCCGGGTCCGTGACGGCGTCGGGCGCCGCGGCCGCCTTGTGCTCGAGGTAGTGGTGGCCGAAGTTTTCGAGGCCGACGCCGGTCGCCCAGTGGTCGCGGATGACGGCGAGGGCGGCCCGCCAGGACTCCGCCAGGGCGCCGGGCGCCCACCCGGGCCACGAGAGGACCAGGGCCGTCAGGGTCGTCACGGCGGCGACGGCGGGCACAAAGGCCAGGCGCGACCGCGCCTCCAGCAGTTTCTCCGCGACGAAACCTGCGCCGACGCAGGTCGCCAGGACCAGCACGGCCGCCAGAACCGCCGGGTGCTGGGCGGCCGGTCCTGGGGAGCCCGGGTGGATGGCGAGCGCCCCCGGGACAATCGCGGAGGCGAGGACGACGGCGAGGAGGAACCGCCGGTCGGCATCAGTGCGGACGGCCTGGAGGAGGGCGAAGAAGGCGGCCCCGAGGCCGGTCATCTCGGCCGCACGCACCAGGGCCGACGACTTGTCCGACGCCGAGGCCGTCGAGACCACGGCCCCGAGCAGCCACAGGACGACCGGCGCCGCCATCCAGCCGTGCGCCAGGCAGACGCGGTTCTCGGCCACCCAGGAGGCGATCACCAAAATCGGTATCAGCCAAAACGCCAGGCCGACGACGAGGACCGTGGCGGGATCCGAAAGGCCCGGCGCGCCGAGGAACGAGGCCGAGGCGCGGAACTCCGGCAGGATGAGGAGCAAGGCCGCGGCAAGGACGAGGACGGCCCCGCGAAGGAAGGCCGCCAGCCGTTCGTCGGCGCGCGAGACGGTCGTCATGGGGCGTTTTTCCCGGCCGGGCGTTTTCCGTGCGGCCGGTTCTCCAGGAGGCGGCCGCGGACACGCGTGAAAAACTCGTGGTAGTCGCTCGTGCGGTAGTCCGGATAGGTCCACTCCAGGGGGACCCACTCGTTGTGTCGCCACAGGAGCGCGACTTCGCCGTAGATGCCGCCCTCCAGGTAGATGCGGTGGGCGTTGTCCTTCGTGGTCGCCAGCACCAGGCGCGACGGCATGATGTAGCCCGGGTCGAGGTTCACGGGCCTGAGGACCGGCCATTCGCCCGATGCCGCAATATCCTGCTCGATCTGGTTCGTCAGCCTCTTGACCCACGCCAGGCGGTCCGGCGGGATGAGTTCGGCGAACGAGAGGAAACCGCGCAGCAGCGGCTGGCCCATCTCGTCGCGGTAATATTCGGTGAACTCGTGGGCCCAGAGGTCGCTCCTCAGGTCCACGGCGCCGAGAACCTGCGTCAGGCGGGCCTCGGTCTCGGCCAGCGCGCCGGGATAGGCCGACAGCATGCCGACGAAGAGTTTGACGGGTTCGGCGTGGCGGATTTCGCCCATGGCAGGGGTGATGATACGACGCTCGGCGCGGACGTGCCAAAACAAATCCCGCGCCAGACCAATCAGCCTGGAACCTTCTGCCACACGTCCAGGAACACGTCGTAGGCCGGTCGGTCGTAAAGGACGAACCGGACCTCTTCGAGGCTCGTCTCGCCCGCCAGGTGGGCGGCCGCTTCCTCGAGCATCACCTCGGCGCAGCGGCGCATCGGAAAACCCGCGATGCCTGTGCCGACGGCCGGAAAGGCGATGGAGCGGATCCCCAGTTCCTTGGCGCGAAGGAGGCTGGCGCGCGTCGAGGCGCGGAGGTTCTCTTCGCTCGTCGGTTCGCCCAGGCGCATGCTGGCCGCGTGGATGACGTAGCGGGCCTTGAGGTTCCCGCCGCCTGCGCAGCATCCTGCGGAGGTGACGGCCGCCTCGCCCAGGGGGATGGGGCCGATACGGTCGCACTCTTCCTGGATGGCCGGTCCGCCCTTTCGGCGAATGGCGCCCGCGACGCCGCCGCCCAGTTGAAGGTCGTTGTTGGCGGCGTTGACGATGGCGTCCGCGTCCTGGGCCACGAGGTCGCCCTGGAGAATTCTGATTCGGTCTTTCGCGCCCATGCCTGGCCTCCATGGAAGGGTTTGGCGGCGGCGCGGCGCATCGTACCGCGCGCCCGGTCGGCGTCAAGGGCGCCGCGGGCTTCGCAGTGTTGCCCCGCCGTGCCCCAGCAGGTATGATGCCCCTTCCTCATTCCGGGGGGTCGAGCCGGATGAAGCGGACGCTGGTCCTCAACGTTGCGGGCCTTGGGGCCGACCTGGTCGCCGAGATGCCGGCGCTCGAGCGCCTCGCCGGTTGCGGCGCTCTGGTGCCGCTCGAACCCGTCCTGCCCGCCACCACGTGCCCGATGCAGGCGACGCTGACGACGGGCGAACCGCCCGGGCGCCACGGCATCATCTCGAGCGGCCTCTATTTCCACGACACCGCCGAGGTGCGGTTCTGGGAGCAGTCCGCCCGCCTCGTCCTCGCGCCGCGCGTCTGGGAACTTCCAATGCGGAGTGCGGAGTGCGGAGTGCGGAGTGAAAAGAAGAAGGCCCCGCATCCTCGCAATCCGCAATCCGCAATCCGCAATCCGAAATTGAAGGTCGCCATGCTCTTCTGGCAGCACAGCCTGTACGCGCCGGCCGACCTGGTGCTGACGCCGAAGCCCGTCCACGGCCCTCGCGGCGAACTCCTCGAGGACTGCTGGTCGCGGCCGGCGGACCTTTACCGGCGGCTGGCGGAGTCGCTGGGACCGTTCGACTTGATGCACTACTGGGGCCCGCGGGCGGGCCTCGGGTCGAGCCGATGGATCGCCGACGCCGCGCTCGAGGTCTGGCGCACCGATCGGCCGGACCTCGCCCTCGTTTACTTGCCGCACCTCGATTACAGCGGCCACCGCGCCGGGCCGACGTCCGACGCGCATCGCGAGGCCGCGAGGGAACTCGACGCGCTCCTCAAGCCGCTCCTTGCCGCGGCTGAGGAGGACGGCGCCCGCGCGATCGTCCTCAGCGAGTATTCCTTTGTGCCGGTCCGGCGGCCGGTCGCGCCGAACCGGGTGCTGCGCGAGGCCGGCCTGCTGGCCGTTCGCGAGACGGGCGGCGCCGAGCACCTCCACGCGGGCGACTCGCGGGCCTTCGCCATGGTCGATAACCAGGTCGCCCACGTTTATTTCCCGGCGTCGGCGGACCTCGAGCGCGACGTGCGGAAGGTCCGGGCGATTCTGGAAGGTGTGGACGGCGTCGGGGCGGTGCTCGACCGCGAGGCGCTGGGCGCCGTCGGCCTGGACCACGTGCGGAGCGGCGAACTGGTGGCCCTCGCCGAGCCCGACGCCCACTTCACCTACTATTGGTGGCTCGACGACGCCAAGGCGCCGCCGTTTGCCCGAACCGTGGACATCCACGCGAAGCCGGGGTTCGACCCGGCCGAACTTTTCGTGGACCCGGCGACGAAGGCGATTCCGCTCTCGGCCGAGCGGGTTCGCGGTTCGCACGGCCTTGTGCCGGACGGTGGCGCGGGATGGGCCGTCTTCTGCACCTCCGAGCCGGCGAAGGAACTGATCGGCCGGCGCTCGATCCGGGCCGTCGAGGTGGCGCACCTCCTCCTGCCGGACTTCGCCGGCTGAGGACTCGAACGGCCGGTTGTTTTGCCGTTCCCCTCTTCCTTCTGCAGTTCCTTGCGCCAGCCCGGCGTAGTCCCCGCCAAGTCGTCCAGGGCGGGAACGAAGACGGGTTCGACATTCATCATTCGTCGTTTCCGCGGTTGACGCAGCCCTAGCCCTGAGGCCCGGCCGGCGGTATGATAGGGCCGGGAGAGGGACCGCCGGAGCCGTCATCCCATGGCCGAAGCACAGAAGCCGACACCCCGCCGATGGCGCAGGGTGCTGCTTATCGCCGCGGGGGCGGCCGCCTTCCTGTCGGCGGCCATTCTGCTTTTGCCGATGCTGCTGCCCGAGAGTGCGATTCGCCGGCAGGTGGAGGCCGCGCTTTCGGATCGGCTGGGCGGTCGGCGCGTGACGGTTGCGTCGGCCGGTTTTCGCTGGGGCGAAGGCCTGCGCGTGACGGGCCTCGAGGTCGGCCGGCGTCCCGGCGAGCCGGGACCCGATGCGCTCTTCGCGCGGGCGGACCGGCTCCTGGTGCGCTTCAGCCCGCTCGATGCCGCGCGGGCCGCCTCGGGCGGCGATGTGCCGCTTGACGCCCTCCGCGTCGAAGGCCTCGAACTCTGGCTCGTCCTCGACGACAAGGGCCGATGGAACGCGAGCGACCTGGCCGGTCCCGGCGCGCCGGGATTGCGCGCCCGCTCGATCCAGGTCACCGACGCTTCGATTCATGTCGAGAACCGCACGCTTGGGCGCAGCGTCACGCTCGTGGGCGTGCGGGGAAGCCTCGGCGAACTCGCGACGACCGGCCAAGGCTACGTGACGATGACGGCCCAGGTGCCGGCGCCCGATGGGGCCGACGCCGGACGCCTCGCCGTCACCGCAGGCACCAATACGACTGACCTCAGCCGCCCCGACGCGCTGGCCGGCAGCCTGAAGGTCGAATGGCAGGACGTCGTCTGGTCGGAGGCGCTCGGCATGGTGCTGGCCGACCCGCGCCTGCGCGGGCTCATGAGCCGGACGACCGGCCGACTGTCGGCCTCGTTCGGCGGTGGGGCGTGGCAGGTGGAAGGCGCGGTCGAAGGGAGCGACCTGGCCCTCGAGTCGCTCGGCGTCGAGGCCACCGTGCCCCACGCCATCCTCGGGTTCCAGGTCCGCCGGGCCGCGGATGAGGCGCCCCTGAAGGTGGACCTGGTGAAGTTCTCCGCGCCGGGGGTGAACCTGCACCTGGAGGCGGGGACGCTCGGGATGGACGGCTCGGCCCTTCGCGAGGTGGACCTGAAGGCGCGGACGATGCTCACATGGGGCCCCCTGGCCCGGAGTCTGGTGTCGCTCGGGCGATGGGTCGAACGGTTCGAGCGCCTGGACGGCAACGCCGACCTGGTTCTCGCGCTCAAGAGCACGGCGGAGGGTCTTCGGCTCGCCGGGTCGCTCGACCTGAAGGACACGCGGGCGGTCTGGCCGGGCGTCGTGCGCAAGCAGATGGACCGCGCCCTGACGCTGGAGTGGGAGGCCGATGGGCGCAGCGATTTGAGGGGTTGGAATGTCTGGCGTGTCATGGTGGAGAGCGAGGCGGGGCGCCTCACCGCCGCCGGCCGGCTGCCTCTGCCCGATTGGGGCGCGGAGGAAGGCTGGCAGGTCGGCGGGGCGACGTTCGAGGCCGAGGCGCGCGTCACCGACGCGGGGGCGCTGGTGGCCCTGGCGCCGGTGGTTCGGCGGGCGCTCAGGGGCATCGAGATGACCTGCCC
>JBAUDW010000228.1:0-13674 GCA_049678285.1 Phycisphaerae bacterium | reverse complement strand
GCCCAGCGCGACGCGGCCGGCGTCTGGCCCCTGACGATGAGCGGCGAAGGGCGCGGCACGCCCGCGGCCCTGGCCGCCTGGCGCGAACAGTTGCTCGTCTTCTTTCCCACGGGCCGCTACGGCCTCTTCGGACCCGCAGATCCCGTCATCGCTCCCTCGCCCGTGCCCGCCTGGACGCCCGTCGCGGTCTGCGAAGACGGCTTGGCGGTCGACGCCTTCGGGTGGGACAAGGCGGGCGACCCGATCCACGCGCGGTTCGAGAACGGTCAGTGGGAAGGGCGGCGAATGCAGGTCGTCATCGAAACCGCCAAGGTCCGCGATCCCGTTGCCGTACGCTTTCGGGATCGCCTTTACCTTGTCTGGCGCGAGGAGGTGCCGACGTTCAGCGGTCCCTCGGCGGACCGGCGCGTCGCTTTCGTTTACAAGAAGGAAGACCGCTGGCACCGGGTCCTTTCTCGCCTTCGGGTCGCGTCGGCGCCGCTCGTGGCGGCGGCGGGCGACGACCTCGTCTGCCTCTACCGAAAACCGGCGGGCGCGAACGAGGGGCCCTGGACGCTCGCGACGTACGCGACGGCCGATGAGGACTTCCACGAAGCGGGCGAACTGGCCGGCCCGATCCCCGCCGGGCCCGTCGCGATCGCACGCCAGGGGGGGAAACTTTATGTCCTCGTCGCTCCCGCCGAGGGACCGAAAATCGCGACGCTCGACGTCCGCGCGGTCAAGGTCGGCGACTTTCTTCCCGTTCCGATGGGCGAACCTTCGGGCGAACTGATCGGCAACGAGCGGGTGATCAGCCTTGCGCTGATGGCGGCGATGTTCGCCGGCGTCGTCCTGCTCCTCGCCTGGCGCTTTCGCGGGGCTCGCGAGCGCCGCGCGGTCGGCGGCGCCGCGGAAGCCCCGCCGCCCATCGGCGCGTCGCTTGTCCGCCGAGGGGCTGCTCTGGCCATCGACTACTTTCTCATCGGTCTTTTGCTTGCGCCCTTCATTTTGGCCGTCGGTCCCGATTCTCCCGCGCGGTTCCTGCGCGGCGAGCCGGTGCCCTGGCAGAAAATGGCGATGCTGGAACTCGTCCGCCTCGGCCTCGTGGTCCTCTACTTCACCGTGGCGGAAGGCGCGACGGGACGCACGCTCGGCAAGGCGATCCTCGGCATCGAGGTGCGAGGCGAGAACGGCGGCGCCATCACGTGGAAGCAATCGGTGGTGCGCAACGTGACGCGGCTCGTCGATGAGATGCCGGCCTTCTACCTGCTGGGCCTGGCTTCCATCCTGATCGGTCCGCGCAGGCAGCGCGTGGGCGACCGCTTCGCACGGACGCTCGTCGTCCGGCGCGTTGCTTAGGCGGATCGCGCGCCGGGTCATTTCGTCGCGAAGAAGCGCTTCGCCGAAAAAAATTCTCCTCTCGCCGTCCGCCTTTTTCATCCGCGCGGTCGGCCCCGTCCAGACTCGGCCGTCTTCCCACCGCTGGAGTCGCGTTGCTCGTGGTTCCACGCTATGTGGTGTCCCCGCGCTGGAGGTTCACGGGAGGCGTGTTGTGGGGCGTGGGTGGACGTTCGGGTTCTGTTAGGTAAGGAGAAAAAAATTCTGTGAAAATGTCTTGACGGTCCGGTGGGAGGTTGGCGATACTCATTCCTAGCAAGGCGCAGTTCAAATCATGCCTTGGCCCAAGTGGGGAAATATAAGTGGGCCGAAGTGGGCAAAAAATGGGTTCGCTCGAGTCGCCGACGCTCGTCCTGAGTGGCGAATACCTCCATGCGGTGGATGCCAAGTCACGCCTCACGATTCCAGCCAAGTTGCGCGAGGTCATCGACACCGAGAAGGAAGGCGAGGGATTCTTCGCGTTCATCGATTTCGACGGCGTGTTGTGTCTGTACACGCCGGCCGCGTACGAGAGGCTGGCGCCGCTGCTCGTGGATACGGAACTGAGGGCGGCGAAGGAAGTGCGGGATTACAAGCGTCTGCGCTACGGCCTGGCGGAGCGCGTCGAGGTGGACCGGCTGGGGCGGGTGCTAATCCCGGAGAAGTTGCTGGAGCGCGGCGGCATCCAGAAGGAATGCGCCATCGTCGGGTGCCAGGACCATCTGGAGATCTGGGAGCGCGAGCGGTGGGACGCGTTCGTGAAGATTCGCCTGCCGGAGCACGACACGCTGGCGGTGCGGGCGATGAAATTGGCCGAGAGCCGGGCGGCCGAGGAACCGGAAGAGATGGACGAGCAGCCGACATAGAGCCCCCTTGGGAGGTCGTCCGGGTGGGCGCAGCCCACCTGGGCGGCCTTGCCCGTTCGTGGGTAAGTCGCGAGAGCAGGTCGGACAACGGGGTGACGCAGGGAGAGGGAGGCAAGAAGCCATGGACCGACAAGCGGAGACACAGGGATGGGGTCTGGTGCGTCAGGCGCTTCGGCAACCCGAAGCGGAGGCGTCGATGTCGCCGGATCGGCTTCGGCGGGAACTGGATCGCCTTCAGACGCGTCTGGCGCGGGTGCAATCGCGCGGCGGGCCGTACGGGGAGGTGAGCCTGTCGCCCGACGTCCGCTCGCTGCTGGCCCGGCTGGATGCGGGGGCGGCCCTGAGCGCGCTGGTCCACTAGGTGGGGAAGGCGGGGCTCCGGGTGGATGAGACGCCCGTGCACGTCCCGGTGATGCTCGACGAGGTGCTCGCGTACCTCTCGCCGAGGCCCGGGGCGACGATTCTGGACGGGACGGCCGGCGGCGGCGGCCACGCGGAAACCCTGAGGGAGCGGATTCGGCCCGGCGGGCGGATGATCCTGCTGGACCGGGACCGCGAGGCCCTCGAGCGTCTGATCGCCCGATTCGGACGCCGGGGAGACGTGTCGTACTTTCACGCCAACTTCTGCGATTTCGACCAAGCCCTGAACCAGGCTGGCGTTGACCGGCTCGACGGAGCCCTCGTGGACCTGGGGCTTTCGAGCCTGCAACTGGCCGATGCGGAGCGGGGTTTCAGCCTTCAGCGTCCGGGTCCGCTGGACATGCGGTTCGACCGGAGCGAAGGGCTGACGGCGGACGAGATCGTCAACCGCTGGGACGTGGATCGGCTGGAGGCGCTCTTTAGCAAGTACGGGGATCAGCCTTACGCGCGGCGGATTGCGCGGGCCATCGTCGCGGCGCGGAAACGTCGCCCGATTCATCAGACGGACGAGTTGGCCGACGTCGTCGCCGCCGCGCAGCCGGCGTCGTACCGGCACCGCAAAAGGATTCACCCGGCGACGCGGGTGTTTCAGTCGCTCCGGATCGCCGTCAACGAGGAGTACGGCAGCCTGGAGAAGTTCTGCGAAAGGATCTTTGACTTTTTGAAACCCGGTGGCCGCGTGGTCGTCCTCGCGTATCACAGTGGGGAAGACCGGATCGTGAAAGAGCGATTCCGCGAGGCGGCTGGGGCCGGCGTGGCGTCATTGCCGGTCCGCAAGCCGATTACGCCCACCGAGGCCGAAATCCGCGCCAACCCGCGGAGCCGAAGTGCCAGGCTCCGCGTGGCGGAGCGGGTCGGCCCGTCCACCGGTTCGCTATAGAGCGGGACATCGCCGCCCGTGCCTGTGCCGACAAGCGGGCGGCCTTCGCCGGGTGTCGGGAAAAGTTGGGGAACGGACGCAATAGTGGGAGACGTGCCGTGTCACGTGAAACGAAAGTGGGACTCCTGGTCGGTCTGATCTTCATCGGGCTTTTTGGTCTGATTCTGAGTTTTCGAGCCGGCAGCAAGGCTGTCGATCACGCCAACCTCCCGGTCGGCGAAAGCCAGAAGCACCGGACGATGGCCCGGGCCGTTCGGCACGACGTGGACCCGTTCATCGAGCACAGCGTGCTGGATATTGCACCCGCCGGGCCGCGCGAGCAAGGGCCGGAGGTGCGTGAGGCGGTCGAGGAGCGGTTGCCGGCCCCGGGTTCCATCCGGGAGACGGAGCCGCCGGCGATGGCTGTCAGCGATGTGGGCGTGATTGCCGCCGGCCCGATCGAGGTGGTAACGCCGGTCCGCGAGACGCCGGACGCGGGTCCGGCGGAGGGCGGATCGCCTCCCGCGCGCGAAGCCGAGCGCGCCAGGGAAGCCGCCCCGGCGGCGCCGACGTACGTCGTCCGGGCGAACGATTCGCTTGTGCTGATCGCCCGCCGATTCTACGGGGCCCAGGGCGACCGCCTGTGGCGGCGAATCTACGAGGCCAACCGCAGCGTCCTTTCGGATCCGGACCGCCTGCGTCCGGGTCAGGAACTGGTGATCCCCGGCGTGGAGGCTTCGCCGGCGCCCAAGCCCGACGGCGTGCAGACGGTGACGGCGGGCGAACTGGCGGAGATGCTCGGAAATCGGTCGGACCTGGTGGAGGCGCCGTCGCCGCTTCCCGCCACCTATACCGTCCAGCGGGGCGACACGTTCTACGGCATTGCCGAACGCCTGTACGGCAACGCGCGCTACGCTTCGCTCCTGCACCTGAAGAACAAGCACCTTGTGCCGGACGCGACGAAACTGCGCGCCGGGCAGCGCATCGTGCTGCTCGAGGGCGTCGAGGCGACCGGGGAACAGGTGGCGATGCGATGAGAGTGTGTGTGCGGCTCGGAGGATTGGCGGTCCTCTTGGTGGGCATCGCGATGGCCCTGGTCTACCTGCGGACGGACACCGTGTGCGCGGGCCATCGCCTGCACAGCCTGTTCCGCGAGAAACGGGACCTTGAGAAGTCCTGCAAGCAACTGGAATTGACCGTGGCGGGGTACAAGAGTCCTGAGCGTCTGCGGCGCGAAATCCAGGAGTGGCGGGCTGCGAGCGAGGGTGCCGGGGCCGGGCCGCTGCTGCCTTTTCTCGCCGAGCGGGGGAACGGGGCGCCGCCGTAGGGTCGTGTGCGTGGGTGCAGCACAAAAAAGTGGCAATGTCCAGGGGTGCCACCGATTGCTTGTCAATCGGTGTAAGGGGTGTCGGGCGCACGGTTTGACAAGCAAACCGTGGCACCCGGCGGCCGAAGAAGTGCTACTTTTTTGTGCTGCACCCGTGGGCGTGGCCTCGGCCGCACGGGCGCCAAGGGGACTGACGACGTGATTTCGCCGAACCATCAGCGCCGGGTCGCCTTCCTCGTGACGGGGGCGCTCGGCCTGCTGCTTGCCGCGCTGGGCGGTTGGCTTCTGTGGATTGCGATCGTTTCCTCCGAACCGCTCGCTCGCCGCGCGTCCCAGCAACTCCACATGAAGGTTCCGATTCGGCCGGAGCGCGGGAGCATTCTGGACGGCCGGCTGCGGATTCTGGCGGCAAGCGTGGAAGTTTCGAGCGTGTTCGCCGATCCTCGCGTCGTCGAGGACCCCGCCGACGCCGCCGCCAAGGTCGCCCCGGTCCTCGGCATGACGGCGGACGAGTTGTATCGGATCCTGGCGGAAGACCGGAAGCAGCGGTTCGTGTGGTTGAAGCGTCGGGTGTCGCCGGAGACGGCCGAGGCCGTCCGGCGTCTGCGCGTGTTCGGCATCGGTCTGGCGGCGGAAGGTGAGCGGCACTATCCGAACGGCTCGCTGGCCGCCCACGTCCTCGGGTTCGTCGGCCGGGAGGAGCAGGGCCTCGAGGGCCTGGAGCGGATGTTCGACGAGCGGCTGGCCGGACGCAAGGGCCAGGCGTACATCCTCGCGGATCGCCGGCGCCGGCCCATCTGGTCCGAGCCGGACCAGTTCGTTGCGGCGGAGGACGGGCAGCACCTGGTCCTGACGATCGACGCGATGATTCAGGCGTGGGCGGAGGAGGCCGTCGCGGAGGCGCGCGAAAAGTTCCATGCCGCCAGCGCCACCGCCATCGTGATGGACCCCCGGACGGGGGCGATCCTGGCGCTGGCGAACGTGCCGACGTTCGATCCGAATCGGTACAGCGAATCGCCGACGGACGCGCGGCGGAACCGGGCGGTGACGGACCCCTCGCCGCCGGGCAGTTGCGCCAAGCCGTTCTTCGCCGCCGTCGCTCTCGAGCGGAACGCCGTACGCTTGGGCGAGGTCCTCTACTGCGAGGACGGTTACTGGGCGGCCGCGAAACTGCGCGACGCCGGGCACCGCTACGGCAACCTGACGTTCGAGGAAATCGTCATCAAGTCGAGCAACATCGGGATGGCGAAACTGGGCGTGCGCCTCGGGAACGAAAGGCTGTTCGAGGGGCTGGGGGACTTCGGATTCGGCCGGCGGACGGGCGTCTGGCTGCCCGGGGAAAGTCCGGGCCTGGTGTATCCGCTCGCGCGCTGGACCCGCCTGAGCACGACGCGCATCCCGTTCGGGCAGGAATTTTCGGCGACGCCGCTCCAGTTGATCACGGCGTTCGCGGCGATCGCGAACGAGGGCAAGTTGCTCCGGCCGAAGATTCTGCGCGGCGTCCTGGACGGCCGCGGCCGCGTGGTCGCCGACCTCGCCGAGCCGGAAGTCGTCGGGAAGGCTCTTGACCCGGCGACCGCACGCAAGATGATTGACCGGGCCCTGGTGGGCGTCGTCGAGCAGGGGACGGGCAAGGCCTGCCAGATTCCGGGTTACCGCGTGTTCGGCAAGACGGGGACGGCCCAGAAGATCGACCCCGAGACCGGCCAGATGAGCCACACACGCTACATCGGCTCGTTCCTGGGCGGGGCTCCGGCCGAGGACCCGCGTCTGGTGGTCCTCGTTTCCGTCAACGAGCCGGACCACTCGCTCGGCTACTACGGGAGCACGGTGGCGGCGCCGGCCGTCAAGAAGATCCTCGAGCGGTCGCTCGCGTACCTGGGGGTTTCACCTTCGGGCTCGGCGCCCGACCGGCCGCCGACCAGCCTGGTGAGCGATTGATACCGCTACGCCGTGTTTTTAACGCAGAGAACGCTGAGAACGCAGAGAACGGCCGTCAAGGTGTCAAAAGGAAAAATGGTAGTAGCGCGGGGCCTTGTGCCCCGCGCAGTAAGGCGCGGGGGATAAACCCCCCCGCTACGGATTGCGGCTGCGGAACAGCGCCCGGCCAAGGCCAGGGCATACCGTGCCTCGGCGCGCCGGGGTTGTGAAAGAAATCTTACCTCTGCGTTCTCGGCGCTCTCTGCGTTGAGATGGCATTGTGAAATTAAGGGAAGTCCTGATGAAACTTTCGGACTTGGCCAAGCGGATCCCCGGCTCGCGCGTCGTCGGCGCGGGAGACGCCGAGGTCGCGCGCGTGGTCCACGATTCGCGCGGGGTGCGGCGAGGCGACTTGTACGTCGCGCTCGTGGGGATGCACGTGGACGGGCACGAGTTCGTTCAACCGGCGCTCGAGGCGGGGGCGGTGGCGGCCATTGTGGAGCGGACGGTCCGGCTGCCGGGCAACCCGTCCCTGGTCGTCGTGCCGGACGCGCGCGAGGCGTTGGCGTTGGCGGCCCACGCGCTGGCCGGCGACCCGACGCAGCGGCTGACGATGGTCGGCATCACGGGAACCAACGGGAAAACCACCACGACGTACCTGGTGCGGAGTATCCTGGAGAAGGCGCGGCACGCAACCGGCCTCCTGGGGACGGTGGGTTACCAGATCGGCGAGCGCTGGATTCCGTCGCGGATGACGACGCCGGACGCGACGGACCTGTCGGCGTACTTCGCCGAGATGGTCGAGGAAGGGCTGGAGGCGGCGGTGATGGAGGTTTCCAGCCACGCGCTGGACCAGCGCCGGGTGGCGGGCATCGCGTTTGACGTCGGGGCGTTCACGAACCTGACGCCGGAGCACCAGGACTATCACAAGGACATGCCGTCGTACCGCCAGGCGAAGGGGCGCCTGTTCGCGGGGCTCCCGGCCGAGGCGTGGGCCGTTCTGAACGCCGACGACGAGGCGAGCCAGTCGTTTGCCGACGCGACGCCGGCGCACGTTCTGTGGTACGGCCTGGACCAGCCGGCGGACGTCCGGGCGGAGGACCTTGTGGCGGACTTTGCGGGCAGCCGCTTCATGCTCTGCCTGCCGCGCGGACGGGCGCCGGTGCACACGGCCCTGCTGGGGAAACACAACGTGCGGAACTGTCTGACGGCGGCGGCGATTGCCGAGGCGCTCGCCGTTCCGATCGAAGCGACGGTCGCGGGGCTCGATGCGGTGACCACGGTGAGGGGCCGCCTCGAACCCGTGCCGACGGACCGGCCTTTCACGGTGCTGGTGGATTACGCGCACACGGCGGACGCGCTCGAAAACGCGCTGAACGCCGTGAGAGGTCTGTCGCCGCGGCGCCTGATTCTGGTGTTCGGGTGTGGGGGCGACCGCGACCGGAAGAAGCGGCCGGAGATGGCACGGGTGGCCGAACGCCTCGCCGACCGGATCGTCGTCACGAACGACAATCCGCGGAGCGAGGACCCGCGGGCGATTGCGGAGGAGATTTTCAAGGGGTTCTCGTCGGCCGGCGCGGCGAGGGCGGAACTGGACCGCCGGAGGGCGATCGAACTGGCGATCTGCGAAGCGGCCGAAGGCGACGCCGTCCTCATCGCCGGCAAAGGCCACGAAACGTACCAGGAGTCGCGCGAGGGTGTGATTCCATTCGACGACCGCGAGGTCGCACGCGAAATCCTGGAGGCTTCCAAAAAGACCTGAGGCCGCGATGCAGTTCAAGGTGCGAGAGATCGTGCAGGCGACGGGAGGCCGGCTTCTGGCCGGCTCCGCCGGCGCCCCGGCCGGGCGCATCGTCACGGACACGCGAGCCCTCGCGGCAGGCGAAACGTTCCTTGCGCTTCGCGGCCGGCGGTTCGACGGCCACGCGTTCCTCGAGAAGGCGGTCCGGCGCGGGGCGTCGTGCCTGGTCGTCGACCGGCCGGAATCGCTCGACGCGCTGGGCCGGACGGACGCGCGGCTGGCGGTGGTGCAGGCGCCGGACACGCTGGAAGCGCTGGGGGCGCTGGCGCGGGCGGCGCGGAAACGCCTGAAATGCCCCGTCATCGCCATCACGGGTTCCTGCGGCAAGACGACGCTGAAGGAAATGGTGGGGCAGGTGCTCGGCCGGCGTTTGAAAGGCCGGCTGCCGCCGAAAAGTTTCAACAACCTCATCGGCGTGCCGCTCACGCTCCTCGGCGCGGAGAAGGACGACGAGTTTGTGGTGTCGGAGTTCGGCACGAGTGCGCCGGGGGAGATTGCGCGGCTGTCAGCGATGGCCGAGCCGACCATCGGAGCGGTGACGCTGGTGGGCCCGGCGCACCTGGAAGGCCTCGGGTCGCTCGAGGGCGTGGCGGCGGAGAAGGGGGTGCTCGTCGAGTCGCTGCCGCCGAAGGGCCTCGCGGTTCTGAACGCCGACGATCCGCGTGTGGCGGCCATGGCCGGCCGGTGCCGGGCCCGGGTCGTGACGTTCGGCCGCTGCGAAGGGGCGGACCTTCGGGCGGAGGACCTGATTCAGACGGACCGGAGCATCCAGTTCACCGCGGTTGCAGCGGGGGCGAAGGCGGGCGCGGGCGTCGGGTTCGCCCTCCCCGTGCCGGGCGAGCACCGGGCGCTCCTGGCGTTGGCGGCGGCGGCGGTGGCGCGCGAGGTCGGCGTGCCGCTCGAGGCGACGGCCGAAGCGCTGCGAGACTTTCGCCCGCTGCCCATGCGTCTGGCGGTCGAGGAAGCGGGCGGCGTCCTCGTGGTGAACGATGCCTACAATGCCAATCCCGAGAGCATGCGGGCGGCGCTTCGGCTGCTGGCGCTCTGGCCGGACAGGCGAAAAGTGTTCTTCTGCGGCGACATGCTGGAACTGGGGGCGCACGGCGCCGCGGCGCATGCGGCCCTCGGGCGCGAGATTGCGGAAGCGGGCGTCCACCGGCTCGTCTGCGTGGGAACCGAGACGCGGGCGACGGCACGGGCCGCCGTCGAGGCCGGCCTGGCGGGGGAGGCCGTCTCAACCTATGCGAGCGCGGACCTCGCCTCGGCCGACGCGGTGAAGACGGTCGAGCGGGGCGACGTGGTCCTCGTCAAAGGATCGCGGGCGATCGGAATGGAACGCGTGGTCGAGGCGATCGCCGCCGCGGCTGCGCCGGCCGGAGAACCCACAAGATGAAAGACGAACATCCCACCGGTTGGAAGGCGGTCTTCCACCCCCGCTCGTGGCGCGGGCGGGACTCAAGTGAGCCCTCGGGGGCGGCGGCGACACTGGGTCAGCGCCGCGGCCGGCCCGAGGGCTCCGTGGGATGCCCGGGAGACGCCGCATGATTTACTGGCTGATCTTCAAGGTCCAGACGGTCGTGGAGTTTTTGCAGGCGTACGGTCTGGACCGGTACACGAACGTGTTCCGGTACCAGACGTTTCGGATGGCGTTCGCGGTGGTGACGAGTTTCTTTCTGTGCATGGCGTTTGCGTCGCCGATCATCCGGATGCTGCGTCGGCTGAAGGTGGGCGGGGCGGTGGACTTCAAGCACGAAGTCGTGGACCGCATGTACGCCTCGAAGGCGGGCACGCCGACGATGGGCGGCCTGCTGATTCTGCCCGCCGTCCTTCTGGCGACCGTCCTCTGGGCCGACATCCAGAACTTCTACGTCTTTCTCGGGCTGGTGACGGTGGTGTGGCTCGGCGTGCTGGGCGGGGTGGACGATTACCTGAAACTCGTCAAGAAGAACCGCGACGGCCTGAGGATGTGGGAGAAACTGGTCTTTCAGATCGCCCTGGCGATGCTCCTGGCGTTCTTCCTGCACCAGGTGGGCAAGGACACGATTCGCCTGCCGGAAAGCGACGAGCGCGGCATCGCCCTGAACCTCCCGTTCTACAAGTTCCCCATCATGCTCGGATTCTGGGGGTTCTTCGGCATCGCGATCCTGGTCGTCGCGGGCACGAGCAACGCCGTCAACCTGACGGACGGGATGGACGGCCTGGCGATCGGCAGCATGATGCCTCCCACGGCCGTGTTCCTCGCCATCAGTTACATAGCCGGCCGGGTGGACTACTCGGCGTATCTGTTCGTCCCCTATGTGCCGGGCGTCGGCGAGTTGGCCATCTTCTGCGGCGCGCTCTTGGGCGCGAGCCTCGGGTTCCTCTGGTACAACTGTTCCCCCGCGCAGGTGTTCATGGGCGACACGGGAAGCCTGGCGCTCGGGGGGGCGATCGGCTACGTGGCCCTGGCGACGCGCCAGGAACTGCTGCTCCTGATCGCGGGCGGCCTGTTTGTCCTCGAGGCCCTCAGCGTCATGGGCCAGGTCGCGTATTTCAAATTCACGGGCGGCAAGCGGATCCTCCTGATGAGCCCCATGCACTTTCATTTTCAATTGAAAGGCTGGACCGAGACGCAGACGGTGGTTCGCTTCTGGCTGATCGGGGCGATGTTTGCCGCCATGGCGCTCGCGACGTTGAAACTCAGGTGACCTTTCCAGGCGGGAGGCGAAAAATGACCGCGGGCGCAATCGGGATTCCACGCGACAGGACCGAGCGGCCGATCACCGAGGCTAGAGTCCTCATCATGGTGGTCTTTGCGCTGATGGCGTTCGGCGTCCTCATGGTCTATAGCGCGAGCCGCACCGTGGACCCCGCGGGCGGCGGGTCGTTCTTCGTACGCCACTTGCTCTTTCTCCCCATTGCGATTGTGGCGATGGCGTTCGGGGCCTCCGTGCCTTACCACTGGCTGAACCGCGGCTGGCTGGCGGCGGCGATCTTCGTCGGCACGGTCGGGCTGCTGGGCCTGGTCCTGTTTTTCGGCGACCCGGTCAACGGGGCCCGGCGCTGGTTTTCCGTCGCCGTCGCGGGGATGCGCGTGAGTTTTCAGCCTTCGGAGTTGGCGAAGGTGGCGCTCGTGGTCTTCCTGGCCTGGTTTTTCAGCCGACCGCGGGCCGACGTGCGGAGTTTCCCGCGCTCGTTTCTGCCGGTGATGGGGGCGATCGGCATCGTCGTCGCCCTGATTGTGAAGGAGGACTTCGGCACGGCCGCCCTCGTCGGCTTCGTCGCCTTGCTCCTCTGCCTCATCGCCGGCTGCCGGTGGTGGCACTTCCTGACGGTGCTTCCGTTCGCGGGCCTGGGTTTCTGGCTCACGGTGGTCCGCGTCGAGTACCGGTGGGACCGGCTGATCGCGTTCGTCAATCCCTGGGCCCACCAGGACGGGGCCGGCTGGCACGTCACGCAGAGCCTGATGGGGATCGGGCGGGGGGGCTTCTTCGGCGTCGGGCTCGGCGCAGGAGTCCAGAAGTTTTACATCCCCGAATGTGAAACCGACTTCATCTTCTCCGTCCTGTGCGAGGAAATGGGCCTTTTGGGGGCGATTCTCGTGCTGGGGCTTTTCGGCGCGTTCGTCTGGCGGGCCGGCCGGGTCATCCGCCGGGCGCCCGACCGCTTCGGATTCCTCCTCGCCACCGGCGCCCTCCTGACGATCGGCCTTCAAGCGGTGATGAACATCGGCGTCGTCACCAGCGCGCTGCCCACCAAGGGCATCGGCCTGCCGTTCATCAGTTACGGCGGCTCGGGGCTGGTGATGATGAGCCTGGCGGCGGGCCTGATCGCGTCGGTCGCGCGGCACTCGGGATCGGTCGGACGGCCTCTCTGGACGGGCGCCGCGTCCGGCCCGTTGCCCCTCGTTCGCCGGCGCACCTGCTACGGACGCTAGAAGTGGTTTCAAAACCCGTCACGCACCGTTTGCAAGCAAACGGTGGCACCCGCTTGTTGGGGGGTGGCCCAATCCTGGGTGCCACGGATTGCTCGCAATCCGTGCCCCACAAGGGTTTGAAACCACTTCCAAGAAAGGACCGGTCGGAGCGGCGTTTCCGGATGGCGACCCATGCGTGAGAGCGGACGGCGAATCTTCCTGGCGGGCGGCGGAACCGGAGGCCATCTCTACACCGGCCTGGCGGTCGCCGAGGCGATTTTTCGGCGGCGGCCGGAAACCTCCGTCGCCTTTTCCTGCACGCGGGGCGAGATCGACGCGAAAATCCTCCGCGGCAGGGGCTTTCCCGTGACGGCCATCGATTCGCGCCCGTTTCGCTTGCGGGCGCCGTGGACATGGCCTCGTTTTCTCGCCAGCCTCGTCCTCGCGGGAAACCACGCGCGCCGCCGCTTCCGCGAGTTTTGCCCGGACGTCGTGCTGGGTCTGGGCGGTTACGGGAGTTACGCGCCTGTCCGCGTGGGCCAGAAGTACGGTGCGGCGACGGTGATTCTGAATCCCGACATCGTCCCCGGGCGTGCCAACCGCCGACTCGCACGCCGCGCCGACGCCGTCTTCTGCCAGTTCCCCCCGATCGTCGATGCGTTCGGAAACGCCGCGCGACTCACCGGTTGTCCGGTCCGCGCGAGCGTTCTGGGGCGCGACCGCGCGAAAGCCCTGGCCGCCTTCGGCCTGGACGCCGCCCGCCGGACGCTCCTCGTGACGGGCGCTTCGAGCGGCGCCCGCACCGTGAACCGCAGCCTCGTGGCCTTGCTGAAGGACCGCGGCCTGCCGCAGGGCTGGCAGGTGCTTCACCTGACGGGCGAACTGGACCACGCGGAGGTCGCGGAGGCGTACCGCGGCATCCGGGTCCCCGCGGCGGTGCGGGCGTACGAGCACGACATGGGCCTCGCCTACGCCGCCGCCGACCTGGCCGTCGCGCGGGCCGGCGCCTCCACCATCGCCGAACTGCTGGCCGTCGGCCTGCCGGCCGTCTTCATGCCGTATCCCTTTCATCGGGACCAGCACCAGATGCGGCAGGCGCGGGCGGTCGAGGCGATGGGCGCCGCCGTGGTTGTCGAGGATCGGCCCGGCGATCCGGCGACGTGGCGGGACTTGGCGTCCGCGTTGGAATCGCTGATGGCCGACGACGGCCGCCGCCGCGAACTGGCGGAC
>JBAUDW010000227.1:0-5480 GCA_049678285.1 Phycisphaerae bacterium | reverse complement strand
CGCTATCTGGTACACTCTCGGCCACAGTTCGCTCTCCATGCTTTGTCTCCTGAAAAGGGGTTCAAGACAAGCATAAGAGCGAACTGCTTGTTGCGCAAGAACTTATAGCAATGGCGCAAAATCCTGTCCTTCCCGGGGAAAGGCCGTCGGGGCGAAGGCTGCCCGCACCTCCAGCCCCCCTCATGCCGGTTGCCGGTGGTGAAATAAAGACGAATATCCAACAAGGAACACACAACCGCAGAATGACCAAGTGAAAAAACGGCACGGCCCCGCGTCGGGCGCTGTGCCGTTCACTTCATCCTTCTGCGGTTCGGCGTTCGATATTCATGATTCGTCGTTTCTTTGCCTACGGCTTGCCCTTGTGGCGGACGATCTCGCCCGTGACCATGAAGATGACGTGCTCGGCGATGTTGCTGCAGAGGTCGGCGATGCGCTCGAGGCTCTTTGAGACAACGATGTAGTGGGTCGCGAACTCCAGGTGCTCGGGGTCGCGCGCGACGGCCTCCAGCAGGAGCCGGTAGGCCTCCTCGTTCAGAACGTCCATGGCATCGTCGCGCTGGCGGACACGTCCGGCCAGGACCGTATCCTTCTTGCCGAACGCGTCCAGCGCGTCGGTCAGCATCTCCGTCGCGATGTCGCTCATCTGGGCGATCTCGTCGGGGACGTCGCCGCGGCCCAGATGGGCGAGGGGCTCGACGCACTCGGCGATGTTGGTCGCCACGTCGGCGATCCGCTCCAGGTCGGTGTTGATCTTGATCATGGCCAGGACGCGCTTGACATCCACGCGGCCGGGCTTGCCGGCCATTAGAAGATCGAGGCATCCGCGTTCGACGGCCAGTTCCTGCTCGTCGGTCCTCGAATCCTCGGCGACCGCTTTTCTGGCCGCCGCCACGTCCAGGGCCTCCAGGGCTTTCAACGTCTGCCGGAAACGGGCCAGGACCTCGCGGCCCATGGTCTGAAGCAACTCGCGCACGCTGTCGGCGTCACGGCGGGGCTCAGCCACCATCGGTATCTCCTTCCATGCGCCGCTCCCTGTCGGTCGCGGCTCGGTTAAAGACTCCGCATCGGGCGCCGGCCGGCCCGTCGTGGGCCAAGGCGGCCGGGACACGCTTTCACTCCTCGGGCCGGGGAAGCACGTACGGACGACCCGTCACCTCGTCGAACTCGACGCGGACGCGCGTCTCGTAAACCGTTTCGAGGACGTCGGTGCGAAGAACCTCGGCCGGCGTCCCCGCGGCGGCCACTTGCCCGCCCGCAATCAGGACCACGTCGTCCGCATAGGCCGACGCCAAGTTCAGGTCGTGGCTGACGCAAAGGACCGTCATGCCCTGCTCGTCCCTCAGCCGCACGAGCAGCCGGTGGATCGCCTGCTGGTGCTTAATATCCAGGAAAGCGGTCGGTTCGTCCAGCAGGATCAGGTCGGGCTCCTGGGCGAGGGCGCGGGCGATGACGACCCGCTGCCTTTCGCCGCCCGACAGGTCCTCGAGATTGCGTTCGGCGAATCGCTCGGTATCCGTAAGGCGAAGGGCCTCGCGGGCGGCATGCCAGTCGCCCGCCCCCTCGAATCCGAGGGCGCCGGTGTGCGGGCTTCGGCCCATCAGGACCGTCTCCAGGACCGTGAACGCCAGGACCGAAGAGGTTCCCTGCGGCACGTAGGCGACGCGGCGTGCGAGCGCGCCGGCCGGATAGTCCGCCGGGCGGAGGCCCGCGATGCGGACCTCGCCCGACGCCGGTTCGAGAAGCCCCAGGAGAATCCTCAGGAGCGTCGTTTTGCCGCTCCCGTTCGGACCGAGGAGGCCGACGAACCGCCCGCGCGCCAGCGCGAGCGACAGGCCGCTGAGAACGGGCGCGCCGCCCGCGTACGCGAAACAGAGGTCGCGGACCTCGACGTAGGGTCCGGCCGCGGCCTGGTCGGCCCCGCTCATTGGACTTCGGCTGTTCTGCGCCATCGCGTCCTCAGGAGGTACACGAAGAACGGCCCGCCGCACATCGCCGTCAGCACACCGACCGGCGGAGGCGGAAACGGAGCGACCGCCCCTTCCAGCAGGCCCGTCGCCAAGTTCGCCAGCACCAGAAACGTCGCCCCGAAGAAGAACGAGGCGGGCACGAGCCGGCGATGGTCCGGCCCCACAACCATTCTCAAGAGGTGCGGCACGATGAGGCCCACGAAACCGATCGGACCGGTGAGCGCCACGGCGGCTCCGGTCACCAGACTCGCCACGACGAACGTCACGTGCCGCACACGCTCCACGCGCACGCCGAGCGTCCCCGCCGTCTCCTCCCCGACCGCAATCAGATTGAACCCCTTGGCGAGGAACGCGAAGACGATCGCGGCGCCGACGGCCAAGACAGCGACAACGCCCACCAATCCCCACTGAAGGTCGAACCGGCCGATGTTCCCCATCATCCAGTACGCGATGTCGCCGCGCGTCTCCGGTTTGACGAGACCCATCGTGAGCATGATGACGGCGGCGTAGAAGGCGTTCAGGATGACGCCGCTCAGGAGGAGGGTGTACGGCTCGAGTCGGCCGCGGCGCTGGGCGATGGCGTACACGGTGCCGACCGTCACGAGGGCGCCGAGAAAACCGAAGATCGGCTGAAAGAGGACACTGACGAAAAGGCTCGACAGGATGACGCCGAGGCTCGCGCCGCCCGAGACGCCCAGGATGTAGGGGCTGGCGAGCGGGTTCCGGAGGAGCGCCTGAAACGCCAGACCCGCGAGCGCGAGCGCCCCGCCCACGACGCTCGCCGTCGCCACGCCGTAGAGCGCGTCGCGCAGGGCGTCGCCCAATTGGGGCCCGGACTCCCAGACCCAGACCCGCGCGCCGAGGACGAGGGCGGCGGCGGCCACCACGAGCCACAGCGCCAACCAGGCCAGCACGGTGACGGCGTAGCGTCGGGCTGAAAGCGGGCGCAGCGTCACGGCGAGCGCTCCTGGAGTTCCGGGTGAATCGTCTCCGCGAGCCGCTCCGCCGCCAGACCGACCCGCGGGCCGGGAATCGTCAGGTACGGCTCCGTGAGGATGTGGACGCGTCCGCCGGCCACGGCGGGGATGCTGGTCCATTCGGTCCAGGCGCGGCGGATGGCTTCGACGCGGTCCCGAGCGCCCTCGTCGCCGACCGCATGGACGAGGATGACGTCCGGCGCCACGGCGATGACCTTCTGCGGGCTGACGGTCGGCCAGTTGGCCCGGTCGGGGTAGGCGTTCTCGGCGCCGGCCACCTCCAGAAGCGCGTCCACGAACGTGCCCCGCCCCGCGACCATGATCCGCGCCGAGCCGACCGTCATGGGAAAGGCGAAGAGGACCCGGGGGCGCGCCAGGCCGGCCACGCGCCGGCGAACAGCCGCCAGGTCCGATTCGATGCGCGCGACGAGGGCGCGGGCGGCGTCCTCGCGGCCGGTCTCGCGACCGATCGCACGGATGGAGTCGAACATCTGCGGCAAAGTGTCGGACCGAAGGGGCACGGTCCGGACGCCCCGCGCCTCGAGCCCCCGCGCGACCTCCTCGCGGCCGGTGATCAGAAAAGCGAGCGTCGGCTTCAGCGCAATGACCTGATTTAGATTCATGTGCAGCGTGTCGCCGACGACCGGCAGGGCGCGGGCCTCGGGCGGCTCGTTGCACCAGGTGGAGCGGCCGACGACCTGGTCGCCCAGGCCCATGGCGAAAAGGATCTCGGTGACGTTGGGGGTGAGGCTGAGGATGCGCAAGGGGCGCTCGCCCCCGCCGCCGGCCGGCGAGGCGTCGTCCGTGCAGCCGAGGCCAAAAACGAGCCACAGACCGCACCCCAGGCCCACCAGGATAACTCGGGCGTACCTCATCACCCTTGGGATTTTAAGAGGCGGGACGAGACAATCAAGGCTAATGGCCCGGAACGCCGATGGCTTGGTCGGCCTCGGAAGCGCGGGCGCTGGGGGATTCGGGCCGGCACGGGGCGTTTCCGCGGCGGCGCGGCGCGTTGTGTTGACGCCCGCGCGGGGGTCTGGTAGGATTCCGTGGTTCGTTTGCGGGCTCGAGGCGGTCCCGGCGCGCCGGGACCGGCGGGCCTGTGGCGTCTGGCGGAAGATCCGGAGAAACGGCATGGCGACCGACGGGGATCCCTCCCGGGACGTGCCGGCGCGGAGGCCGATGGGGCTGGGGCCGGTGACGGCGGCCCGGGCCCACCTGGAATCCACGGCGGGGCCGGAGAAAGGCCAGACGTTCCGTATTGCGCCCGGGACGACCACGCTCGGCCGCGATCCTGCCTGCGAGGTCGCGCTTTCGGAGTCGGCCATTTCCCGCCAGCATTGCCGCATCGAGCGACGGGGGGACCAGTGGATTCTGAAAAACCTGAGCGAAAACGGGACGCGGCTGAACCGGAAACTCGTTGACGAGGCGGTGCTGTCGGACGGGGATGACATCCGGGTCGGAGCGAAGACGCGGCTGCGGTTCGTGGTGGAGACGGTGGCGGTGTCGCCGACCGGCCGGCCGCAGTTCCGTCCGCGTACGGCCGAAGAGGAGACCGAGGAGGCCGCGCCCGGGGCCGAAGCCGAGGAGCCGCCTTCCCTTTTCCACCGGCGCAAGGGTCTGTTCATCGGACTGGCCATCTACCTGGCGGTCCTCGTGCTCCTGGCGGCTGTGCTGGCGCTGCGCGGAACGAGCGGCGGCGGAAGCGCCGAGATCCCCGTCCTGGCGCTCGAACCCATGATCCAGCCGGCGCCCGGCACCCCGCCGCTTCGGGTCGTCAAGGAATCGCAGGAAGGCGTCTGGTGCGAGGACGAGTTGAAGCAGCTCATCCTGGTGCCCAAGGAGGACCTGGACTCGGGAAAGGCAAAGCGCATCCCCGGCATCCGCCAGGCCATCGAAGACATGGCGACCGTGTACCGCAAGGAACTTCCGCCGAACCTGTCGGCCGCCCAAAAGTTCCGCGACAAAGCCCTCGACCTCTACGACCGCCGCAACACCGCACCGCGGAACCTCTTCGGGTCGGTCCGGTGCTTCCAGCAGGCGCTGGCGTACTACGGCGGCCGAGGGTTCTTCCCCAACCAGCCGACCGTCGACAAGATCTACCTCGAGGCCCTGCGAAACCTCGAGGCGGAGATCAGCCGCGAATACAACAACGCCGTCGTGGACGAAAAGGCGGGCGACGTCAAGCGCGCCGCCCAACGCTACCAGCGCATCCTCAACATGATCCCGGAGAAGGAAAACCCCATCGTCAAGAACGTCATTCGTCGGCTGACGGCTCTGCGGGAGCGCGAGCCGGAGCGCTAGGCGTCGGCGGAACCGCACCGGGCTCCACCGGGTACTTCTTCATGAATTCCTTCCACTCCTCCAGACCCGAGGGCGGAGATTCGGCCGGCTCTTCCGGGGGCGCGGGGAGTCCCGTCGGCGGTGGAGGGGATTCGATCGGCGGCGCAACCTCGCTCTCGGTCGAAGGGCCCCACGGTTTCCAGACGCCGGCCACCACCAGCACCGCCAGAACCAGGACTACCAGGCCGCTGAG
>JBAUDW010000226.1:0-26068 GCA_049678285.1 Phycisphaerae bacterium | reverse complement strand
CCGCATGGCCCAGTAGGCGGTCGGGCCGGCAAGACGGAACGGGCGGGCGCTCGCGCGCCCGTTTTTGTGCGCAAAGCGAGACGGGGCAGGCACAAGGCCCGCCCCGCCCGTTGAAGACGCGGCTGGGCAACCCCTCACCCACACCGCGTTTCATGGATGGTCGTTCGCGCACTCCCGTTGCAGGTCCGGCGCACGCGGCCGTCAGGCGCTCCGAGAGCGTCTCCGGCCACGAAGCCTTGACTGTTTTTCGGGTTGCGGCCCGTTCGTCCGGTGCACCCTAAGGGGAGGGTGCTCTCGTGCCGCGGGTGCGCGAGGAGCCGCCGAAAGGGCTTTTGCCCCTCCGGACGGCCTGATTTCCGCCTTTTCCTTCGTTAGAGGAATCGGCAGAGGAGAGGGGGGAACTTTAGGCGGTTCCGGCGTGAAGCCCTCTTAGCGGGCGGACAGGGCGTCCAGGAGGTCCTTGTTCGACGCGTGGGCCGTGAGGACCGACAGGAGGCTCTCGAGGGCCTCGTCGGGCTTGTCGTCGGCGAGGCGCCGGCGGATCATATGGCGTTTTTTGAGTTCCTCGGCCGAGACGAACCGCTCTTCCTTCCGCGTGCCCGAGGCGAGGATGTCGATTGCCGGATACAGCCGGCGCTCCGCCAGGTCGCGCGACAGGACGCACTCCATGTTGCCCGTGCCCTTGAACTCCTGGAAGATGAGTTCATCCATGCGGCTGCCGGTCTCGATGAGGCAGGTGGCGACGACGGTGAGGCTTCCGCCGCCTTCGATGTTGCGTGCGGCGCCGAACATGCGTTTCGGTTCCGCCAGGGCGCGGATGTCCACGCCGCCGGACATCGTCCGGCCGCTGGACGGGATGGCCTTGTTGAACGCGCGGCCGAGGCGCGTGAGGCTGTCCATGAAGAGGACGACGTCGCGCCCGAACTCGACCTCGGCCTTCGCCTGGGCGAACGCCATCCGCGCCAGCCGCACGTGCTGCTCCACGTCCTGGTCGTTGGAGGAGGCGAGGACCTCGGCCCCGGTCGTCCGGCGAAAGTGGGTCACTTCCTCCGGCCTCTCGTCCACCAGCAGCATCATCAATCGCACGTCCGGATAGTTCTTGTGGACCGCCTGGGCCATGTGCTCCAAGAGAATCGTCTTTCCGGCGCGAGGGGGCGAGACGATCAGACCGCGCTGCCCTTTGCCGATCGGCGCCACCAGGTCCAGCGCGCGCATCGTCAGAGGCTCGGGGCCCGTCTCGAGCCAGAGCGCCTCTTCCGGGTCGATGACCGTCAGATCCTCGAACGGCTTGAGGGCGGCATAGGCTTCGGGCGGCTGGTCGCAGATGCGGGTGATCTCGGCGAGTTGGAGGCCGCGGCCCTTGGCGTCCGGCCGCGTCGGCCCTTCGAGCACGAGGCCCATCTTCAGGCGGTGCCGCTTCACCAGGCCGGGCGGAACGAAAACGTCGTTCGGCGTCGGCCGAAAGTCGCGGTCCGCAAGCCTCAGGAAACCGTAGCCGCGATCGTGCAACTCCAGCACGCCGCGCGCCATGTCTGCCTTGACGTCTGCCATTGTGTCCCCCAACGAACGCCCGCAACGGGGGCCGCATCGATCGGGAAAGGAAGAGAAGAATCTCTGACCTCGGAACACCTCCAGCATACCCCTTTCGGGCCGCCTGTCCATAAAAAACTTTGGTTTTCCGTTTCTCGACCGGCCGCCAAAGGCCCCAGCCGGGAAATGGGGCGCGAAGGGCTTGCAACAAGCCCCCCCAAGTCGCTAGAATGCATCGCCTTTGTGGGGGCGTAGCTCAGTTGGTAGAGCAACGGCCTTTTAAGCCGTGGGTCGTGGGTTCGAGTCCCACCGCCCTCACCAGAACGGATAGTGCCTGAGTACCGGAGTGCCTGAGCAACGGCACGTGACGGTGAGGGATATCCTCAGGCACTCGGGCACTCAGGCACTTGTTGTTGATTCGTGGCCCCATCGTCCAGCGGTTAGGACACGGCCCTTTCAAGGCCGCGACACGGGTTCGAGTCCCGTTGGGGTCACCAGTGAAAAGGCCCGCGTTGGCGGGCCTTTTCACTGGTAGAGCAGGAGAGCGTAGAAAGCAGAGAGTAGAAACAGCGCCAGGGCCATCCCTTGCCGCTCGACGCCCACTTGTGCCGAAACCGCTCTCCTGCGGTCTCCTATCTACTTTCTCCTCTCTCGCCGTCGGGGTTCTGTTCGGATAGGCGCTTCGTCCTACGACGCTCCAAGCGCCGCTCGCCACCTGCCCGCCATAGCCCGAAGGGCGGCGGCGCCGGCGAAACCGATAGGGTTCTGTTTGACGGCGGCTTGACCAGCGGGATTGACGCGCGCCAGCGCGTGTCAACCCCGTTCTTATATAGTCCCGGCCGAGAGGTTTTCCCCCCTTGATCCAGGATTTCGCGGATTTCATTCCCCCTTTTGACCTGAAGGGCGTACAATCCGTCCGCGCGGGCGATGGTTTTCCCCGGCGGGGAGGCCAGGAACTCCTCCGCATCCGGTGGATGCGGGCGGCCAGTGTATCGACGTGGGCGTCATCGGAATCCAGGAACGGAAGAAGCAGGAGGCGGCTATGAACGCGTGCGCGCGACTCGTTGCAGTCTGTGCCGTGCTGGCGATTCTCGGCCCGGCCTGGGCGGCGGAAGCGCCGAAGGATTATCCCCTCCAGCCCGTCCCGTTTAGTGCGGTCAGCGTGTCCGGCGGGTTCTGGGGCCCGCGGCTCGAGACGAACCGCACGGTGACGGTCCCCTACGCTTTCAAGAAATGCGAGGAGACGGGCCGCATCAGCAACTTCGCAAAGGCCGCAGGCCTCGAGCAGGGAAAGTTCGAGGGCGCGTTCTTCAACGACTCGGACGTGTACAAGGTGATCGAGGGGGCCGCGTATTGCCTGAAACTCCGTCCCGACGCGGACCTGGAGAAGTACGTGGACGGCGTCATCGACAAGATCGCCGCCGCCCAATGGGATGATGGCTATCTCTATACGTTCTACTCCGTGCCCGAGCACCAGCCGGAAAAACGCTGGACCAACATCTCCTGGAACCACGAACTCTATTGTGCGGGCCACCTGATGGAGGCGGCCGTCGCGTACCACGAGGCCACGGGCAAACGAAAACTGCTGGACGTGGCGATCCGGCTGGCGGATTACATTGATTCGGTGTTCGGCCCCGGCAAGCGCTGCGACCCGCCGGGACACGAGGAAGTGGAAATCGGCCTCGGGCGCCTCTACCGCGAGACGGGCGAGCGGCGCTACCTGGACCTCGCGAAGTTTTTCCTGGACCAGCGCGGCCGGGCGGAGAGGCACAAACTTTACGGCCCGTACAACCAGGACCACAAGCCGGTCGTCGAGCAAAGCGAGGCCGTCGGCCATGCCGTCCGGGCCGGGTACATGTACTCGGCGATGGCCGACGTCGCCGCCCTCACGGGCGACGAGGCGTACCGGCGGGCCGTCGGCCACCTCTGGGAAAACGTCGTCGGACGCAAACTCTACATCACAGGGAGCATCGGGGCACGCGGGAACGGCGAAGCATTCGGCGACGACTACGAACTGCCCAACGCGTCGGCCTACAACGAGACGTGCGCCGCCATCGCCAACGCCCTCTGGAACCATCGGCTGTTTCTTCTCGAGGGCGACGCCAAGTACCTCGACGTCCTCGAACGCGTCATCTACAACGGGTTCCTCTCGGGCGTCTCGCTCAAGGGCGACCGCTTCTTCTATCCGAACCCGCTGGCGGCCGACCGCCGCGGACACGAACGCCAGGCCTGGTTCGGCTGCGCCTGCTGCCCGGTGAACGTGGTACGATTCGTTCCCTCGGTGCCGGGCTACGCCTACGCGCACACCGCCGACGCCGTTTATGTGAACCTCTTCATCGGCGGAAGCGCCACCGTCCCGCTGGGCGCGAGCGCCGTCGTCCTCCGGCAGGAGACGAACTATCCGTGGGACGGCGAGGTCCGCATCACGGTCGAGCCCAAAACGGAGGCCGAGTTTGTCATCAACGTCCGCATTCCCGGATGGGCGAGGAACGAGCCCGTGCCGAGCGACCTTTACGCGTTCCTCGACCGGAGCGACGAAGCCGTCACGCTCCGGGTCAATTCCAAGCCCGTCGCGCTGGAGGTTGAGAAAGGGTTCGCGCGCCTTCGGCGCCGGTGGAAGAGCGGCGACGTGATAAGCCTTTCGCTTCCGATGCCCGTCCGGCGCGTCGTCGCCCACGAGGCCGTCAAGGACGACGCCGGCCGCGTCGCCCTCGAGCGGGGGCCCGTCGTTTACTGTGCCGAGGGGATCGACAACGGCGGGAGCCTGGACGCTCTCCTTGTGCCGGACGGCGCGAGGCTCGAGGCCCGGTTCCGCAAGGACCTGCTGGGCGGCGTGGCAGTCGTCACAGGCCGGGCGGAGTCGCTCGCGCGGAACGAGGACGGCTCGATCCGCCGGACGCCGGTCGAACTGACGGCCATTCCGTATTATGCCTGGGCGCATCGCGGCCCGAGCGAGATGGCCGTCTGGCTCGCACGCGACGAATCGAAGGTTCCGAAACCGGCTTCGGCGCCCACGCTGGCGTCGCGGAGCCGCGCCCGCGCCTCGCACTCGAATCCCGCCGACACGATCGCGGCCCTCAACGACCAGGTGGAACCGGGGGGGAGCGGCGACCAGGCGATCCCGCGATTCACGTGGTGGGACCACCTGGGTACGGCCGAGTGGGTTGAGTACGAATTTCCCAAGCCGGCGACCGTTTCGGCCGTTGAGGTGTACTGGTTCGACGATGCCGGCCAGGGCCAGTGCCGCGTCCCGCAGTCCTGGCGGCTCCTCACCAGGGATGGCGGCGAATGGAAACCCGTCAAGACGGACGCCGAGCCGGGCACGAAGAAGGACCAGTTCAACCGCCTGGCGTTCGAGCCGGTCCGCGCGGAAGCCCTGCAGATTGAAGTCCGGTTGCAGCCGGGGTTCTCCGGCGGCCTCCTCGAATGGAAGGTCCAGGAGGCGAAGTGAAAGCGCCCCCCGCCGCGCCGGCCGCTTACGCTGGTGCACGGGGAGGTAGCGGCACTTGACGGCCGGCGAAAGCATGCTCGTCCCAGGATCGGGAACATGCTTTCGCAAGCGAAAGTTCACCCGCCCGTGGCGGGCATGGCACCCCGACCCACAACCTCAACGGTGCTAGCCTGACGGCACACTCCCGCAGGCGGCATGCACGCCCCAAGCCGCTGGTTCGGCTTCCTGCTGGGTGTGGCCACCGGTGCAGGTCCCATCGGATCGGGGCGATACCGCGGGGCGCGAGGTGCTCCCTCAGAGCGCGGGGGGCACGCCGAACCCCGCAAAAGAGAGAGCGGCACCGGGGGGATGGCACCGCTCTTCTTGGCCGGGCCACAAAAGGGTTCCGGCCACGAGGATAGTAGGGCCGCTGTCAGGGCGCGTCAAGAGTTTTTTAGCCCTGAAACCGCCCTCGCCGGGCCCGCCAAGGTCCGTAACGGCGACAAGACGGTTGACCTCAAGGCCGAGGCGGGGAAGACGTACCGCTTTGACGCCGCCCTGACGGAAAAATAACGAAAGCTCGAAATGTTTCAGATGTTGTGTGCGTCCGTGCTGGCGGCGTGTTTTGGCGCCGCCGCTCCCTTTTTCTTTTGCTGCCGCGGCAAGCGCGATCCTGGCGGTGACGGGGCGCGTGCGGGGCGGTCAGTCGGCGTCGGCGCGGCGGGAATGCTTGGCCGGAACGCCGCCCCGCGTCGGCGGTTACGGCGCGTGGCAGGCCTTGATGATGAAGCCGCCCGACTTCTCGTCGCGCTCCAGTTCCAGGATGCCCTGGGTCTGCGCCTCCTCCAGCAATTGGCGGAAGGACCGGAACCCGTAGTACGATTCGCTGAAGCCGGGTTTGCGGCGTTTGAGGGTCTGCTTGATCATGGACCCCCAGATCTTTTCCCCCTCGCCGCGCTCCTCGACGAGCGCCTCGTAGGTCTCGACGATGAGGTCCCAGGCCTCCTGCTTCTTGTCCTCGCCGGGTGCGGGCGGTTTGGCGGGCTGGCCCCGCGCCGGTTTGCGGGCGGCCCGTCGGCTGCGACCCCGCGCGCGGGGTGGCTGGGCGCGAACCAAATCATCGTAATAAATGAACTCGTCGCAGTTGGCGATCAGCAGGTCCGAGGTGGATTCCTTGACGCCCACGCCGATGACGATCCGATTGTTCTCGCGGAGTTTGCTGACGAGCGGCGAGAAGTCCGAGTCGCCGCTGATAATCACGAACGTGTCCACGTGTCCCTTGGTATAGCAGAGGTCGAGCGCATCCACGACCATGCGGATGTCGGCGGAGTTCTTGCCGGACATCCGCACGTGCGGGATCTCGATCAGTTCGAAGGACGCCTCGTGCATGGCGGCCTTGAATTCCTCGTAGCGCGCCCAGTCGCAGTAGGCCTTCTTGACGACGATGTTTCCTTTCAACAGGAGCCGCTCGACCACCTTGCGGATGTCGAACCGGTCGTAGTGGGCGTCGCGGACGCCCAGCGCGACGTTCTCGAAATCGCAGAAAAGGGCCATGTTCCTCGTTTCATCCGCATGCGTCACGGTCGCCGATCCTCCATCCGGTGGCTCGCGCGACCGGATCCCCCTGGAATCCCCGTCGCGCCGACGCCAGGCTATGCCCCCTAGACTAACCGGAAAGGCTTCCGCCCGCAACAACGACATTCCGGGCGCGACCTTGGGCCGGTACGGTCGGAAGAGGCGCCTATCGAAGTTCAGGACCTCGTCGCCCCGGGGGCCCTTGCGGCGAGTGTCGGAATGGCCGCCTTGACGTGCTCGGGGCAGGTTCCGACGGGCGTCATTCGGCGGCGGCGCGGCGGCTGAGGCGCTTGCGGTCCGATTCCTTCAGCCGTCGTTTCCGCAGGCGGACCGACTGCGGCGTCAGTTCCACCAGTTCGTCGTCCTCGATGTACTCGAGCGCCGCCTCCAGGGCCAGCCGCCGCGGCGCCTTGAGCGTCACGGTGGCCTCCTTGGTCGAGGCCCGTATGTTGGTCATTCTCTTCTGGCGGACGATGTTGACGGTGATGTCGTTGCCTTTGCCGTGTTCGCCGACGACCTGTCCTCCGTAGACCGGTTCGCCGGGTGCGACGAACATGATGCCGCGGTCGGCGAGTTGGTTGAGGGCGTAGGCGGTGACCTGGCCGGTCTCGCTGGCGATCAGGACGCCGGTCGTTCGGCCGGGGATGTCGCCGCGGTAAGGGGCGTACTCGAAGAATCGGTGGTGCATGATGGCCTGGCCCTGGGTGGCGTTGAGGAGCCGGTTCCGCAGGCCGATCAGGCCCCGGGCCGGAACGGTGAACTCGATGTGCGTCCGGCTGCCGCGCGCTTCCATCTTCGTCATTTCCGCGCGGCGGTCGCCGAGCAGTTGGACGACCGCCCCGACGCGAGCGTGCGGCACGTCGGTGGCCAGCCGTTCGATCGGTTCGAGCCGCCGGCCGCCTTCCTCGTGGAAGATCACCTTGGGTTTTCCGACGGTCAGTTCGCTCCCCTCGCGGCGCATGTTCTCCAGGAGGATGCCGAGATGCAGGATTCCGCGGCCGGAGACGACGAACCCGTCGTCGGTTTCCTCGACGCCGAGGGCGACGTTGGACTGGAGTTCCCGATGGAGCCGGTCGCGCAGTTGGCGCGTCGTGATGGGATTGCCCTCTCGACCGGCAAACGGACCCGCATTGATGCGGAAGGTCATGTGCATGGTCGGTTCGTCGACGTGGATGGTCGGCAGGGCGACGGGGTGCTCGGGGTCGGCGATGGTGTCTCCGATGTCGACTTGTTCGAGGCCGACGACGGCGCAGAGGTCGCCGACGTCCACGCGGTCGACTTCGGTCCGGCCGAGCCCGTCGAAGCGGAACAGTTGGCCGACGCGGGCCTTGCGCTGCCGGCCGTGGCGGTCGATGACGACGGCCTCCTGGCCCGCGCGGATGGCGCCGGCGAAGACGCGGCCGATGCCGATCCGGCCGACGTAGTCGCTGTAGTCGAGAGTCGTGATGAGGGCCTGCAAGGGGGCCGTCCCGTCGAGGTCCGGTACGGGGACGTGCTCGATGATGGCGCGGAAGAGCGGGTGGATGTCGCCGGTTCCGGCGGTCGGCAGGTGGTTGGGATCGAGGGTGGCCCAGCCCTCGCGGGCCGAGGCGTAGACGGTCGGAAAATCGAGGGCGTGGTCGTGGGCCCCGAGGTCCACGAGGAGGTCGAAGACCTCGTGCAGGACGTCCACCGGCCGCGCGTCGGGCCGGTCCATCTTGTTGATGACGACGATGGGCTTCAGGCCGTTGGCCAGCGCCTTCGCCAGGACGTAGCGCGTCTGGGGCATGACGCCGTCGAAGGCGTCCACCAGCAGGAGCACGCCGTCGGCCATCTTGAGGACGCGTTCGACCTCGCCGCTGAAGTCGGCGTGGCCGGGGGTGTCAACGATGTTGATGTGGTATCGGCGGCCGTCGGCGGCGGTGTAGTCGATGGCGCAGTTCTTCGCGAAGATGGTGATGCCGCGCTCCCGCTCCAGGGGGTTGGAGTCGAGGATGCAGTCGCCCCTCAACTCGCCGTGGTGGAACTGGCCGCTCTGCCGCAGCAACTGGTCCACGAGCGTCGTCTTGCCGTGGTCCACGTGCGCGACGATGGCGACGTTTCGGATGTCCTGTCGGGTCATCGGGTCCTCATGCAAGGGGAACCGTCCGGGGACGGGACGGGTCGGGTGCGAACGGCCGCGAAGGGCGGCGACTCTAGGCAGCGGCAGGAAGGGCCGACCGATAGACCGCGCACCGGCGGCGCGGCCTCTCGCGAAAATCGAGGCCCAGCAGCGTCCGCAGGTTAAGCGGGGTCGAACTCATGGAACACTATTCTACAGCCGCCGAGCCGTGGCGTCAAGAAACTGTGCGGCTGCTGCGGCGAACTGCTCAACCAGCGGGCCTTTTCGGAGGACCGGCTGCTGGGATTCGAACGTCGGGCGGTCGCACGTGTAAAAGAGGCCGATCGGGATCCCGCCGTCCCACTTCATCGCCAGTTCCAGGGCCTTCATCTTGTCCGTCGGGTCGTGCGAATCGTCAATGGGCTTGCACCGCTCGCGGTACCAGGCCCAAGTGTTGCGGCGGTTGAACGAGACGCACGGCTGGAGGATGTCGAGGAGGGCCGTCCCGCCTCGGTGCTTCAGGGCCGCGACCATCATCGCCTTCAAGTGCTCTTGCGCCCCGACGAACGAGCGGGCGACGAACGAACAATCCTCGACGATGGCGATGGCCAGCGGGTTGAACGGCCTCAGAATGACGCCGTGCGTCTGGAACTTCGTCACGAACCCCTCCTCCGACGTCGGCGACGCCTGGCCCTTCGTCAGGCCGTACACCTGATTGTTATGCACAAACATCTTGATGCCGACATTTCGGCGGAGGGCGTGGAGGAAATGGTTTCCGCCCTCGCCGTACATGTCTCCGTCGCCGCTCGTGACGACGACTTCGAGGGTGTGATTGGCCAGTTTGATGCCCGTCGCCGCGGGCAGCGCCCGCCCGTGCAGGCCGTTGAAAACGTTCGCCCGGGTGTAATGCGGCAACTTGGCGGCCTGGCCGATGCCCGAGACCAGGACCAGGCGCCGCCGGTCCACGGCCGCTTCCTCGAGCGCGAGGTCCAGGACCTTCAGGATGCCGAAGTTCCCGCAGCCCGGGCACCAGGCGGGCTTGTTGTCCGAGGGGGGATTAATCATGGCGAACCCTTTCGGCGATCTCGGCGCCCGCGAACGGCAGACCGTCGTATTTGAGGACGCTCTTGCACTCTGCGAGGGCGCCCACGGTCTTGAGGAGCGCCGCGAACTGGCCCGTCGCGTTGCCTTCGACGCCAAAGATTTGACGCGGCGCTCGTTTCTTTTTCGGGGCGACGGCCTTCCGCACGGCTGCGGCGTCGAGCGGCCAAAGTTGGCGGAAGTGCAGCATCGCCGCGCTCGCCCCCTCGGCGCCGAGAAGATCCACGGCCTCGCGGCACGGCCCGTACGTCGAGCCCCAGCAGATAAGCAGCCGCTCGGCGTCCTCGGGCCCGTAGCGCTCGGGAGCGAGCGCCTCCGCCCGCAGGCCGCTGGTTTTCCTCAGCCGCTTGTCCTGGATCCGCACGCGCGCCTCCAGGTCCTCCGTGATGTGCCCGTCCTCGGTGTGCTCGTCGGAGTCCACGATCACGAATGCTTTTCCGCCGGGGATCGCACGCGGCGAAACGCCGCTCTCCGTCACCGCATAGCGGAGATAATCTTCCGGCGGGTCGGCCAGGATGTGCCGGTCGATCGGCCGAAGGGTGCGGTCGAGCGTCGGCGTGTCGGTCTGAAGGTCCATCAGGAACTGGTCGGAGAGCAGAAAGACGGGCGACTGGTGCTTGTGGGCCGTCTCGAGGGCCCGCCGCGTCAGATGATAGGCCTGCTCGGGGGTGCCCGGCGCGTAGATCGCCCGCGGGAACTCGCCGTGTCCCGCGTGGAGGGCGAAGAGGAGGTCCTGCTGGGCGGTGCGTGTCGGGAGGCCCGTGGCGGGTCCCGGACGCTGGGCGATGATGATGACGAGCGGCAGTTCCAGCATCCCCGCGAGCGATACGCCTTCGGTCATGAGGGCGAACCCGCCGCCGCTCGTTGCCACGAGGGCCGGAACGCCGGCGTAGACGGCCCCGCAGGCCATGTTGACGGCCGCGATCTCGTCTTCCGCCTGTTCGACCACGATGCCGAACTCATCGCCCACGGCCGCCAGGCCCTGGAGGACGCCCGTGCCGGGCGTCATCGGATATCCGCAGACGAACTTGACGCCGGCCGTCGCCGCCCCGAGGACGATGGCCTGCGTGGCGTTGCTGATGGGGACGGGCCGGCTGCTCGCCTTCGGAGCCGCGAGGCGCGGCGGATCGGAGGCGAAGAGTTTCGCCCCCGCCTCAGCACAGCGCCGATTCTTCGCGATTGTCTCCTCGCCCTTCTTCTTGAACTCTTGCGACAGGAATCCGAGAAGGCCGTCCAGCGGATAGCCGAGCACCCGCATCGCTGCGCCCGCCGCCACCGCGTTGGCCATCACCTCCGACCCGCCGACCTCCTTCGCCGTCTTCGTGAAGGCAAGAGAGATGCACCCCGTCGCGCCCGCCTCTTCGCCGTCGAGCAGCACGACGCCGCCGTCGCTCATGTGCGGCTGGAGCGTTTCGAGCGCCTCCGGCAGGAGCGCCACCAGGAGGTCCGCTGCTTCGCGCGCGGAGAAAAGTTGCGCGTCCGCGGCGCGGATGTCGAACCAGTTCAGCCCGCCGCGGATGCGGGACAGGTAACTTTGCGTCGCGAAGACCGAGAGGCCCATGCCCGCCAGCGCGCCGACCAGCAGATTCCCCGTCGTCTGGACGCCTTGGCCCGCTTCGCCGGCGATTCGGATGTTCACGTCCATGGCGGTTCCTTGGGGCGGCGTGCCGGGGGCGTTCCCCGCCTTTCGCCCGCCACGGCGGGTAAACTTCGCTCAAGACGGGGCGTGAGGCGCCGCGCGGCGGCTCATTGCTCGACCGGTTCGAACTCGCTCTTGGCGGCCCCGCACTCGGGGCAGACCCAATCGTCCGGCAGGTTCTCGAAAGCCGTGCCGGGTTCGACCCCGTTTTCCGGATCGCCCTTGGCCGGATCGTAAATGTAGCCGCATACCGTGCATCGGTACTTCTTCATTCGCGCTCTCCTTTTTCAGTTCCCGGAAGATTATTCTTTCACGGGAGCCGGCCGATACGTCGGCGCATTCTTGTGCGTCGCCCCGCGCATGTGCTCCTGGTAATAGGCGTAGGTGAGCGGCGGGCCTTCCTTCACCACCCGCCCGTCCACCACCTCCACGACGAACACCGTGTGTGTCCCCAGGTCCACGCGCTCGACGACCTTGCCTTCGAACACCGAGACGACGTCTTTCGTCAAGAGCGGGACGCCCGTCACGCCCTCCCGGTGGTCCACGAACTCGAACTTGTTGGTGTCGCGGCCGGAGCGGAATCCGAACAGGAGGATCATCTCCTTCGGCACCGACGGCGCGAGGACCGAGACGCCCACCAGGCCGCTCTCGGCGATCAACTCGTGCGTCAGTTCCGCCTTGTTGACGCTCAGGGCGACGCGCGGCGGCTCGAGCGTCACCTGCTCGAGCGCGTCCGAAATCTGGCCGTTCATCCGGTCGCCCGCCCGCGACGTGACGACGTACATCCCGTACGTCAGGCGGACCAGGGCATCGAGGACCTGTTCGTTACTCATCGCCGCTCGCCTTTTGCAGTTCCTCGCCGACCTTTTCGCCCAGGGCCCGGCACTGGGCGAGGGCCTCGGCGTCGGGGACGTACCGCACCTTGACCCCCTCGGCCACCAGGCGGACGCCCATCCGCTGGAGCCATTCCTCGAGTTTCCCCACCGCCTCGCCGCTCCATCCATACGACCCGAACGCGGCGCCGACGAGGTTCCTGCGCTTCAGGCCCTCCAGGTAGCATAGCATGTCGGCGACGGTCGGGAAGAGGGTGTTGTTCATCGTCGGCGAGCCGACGACCAGCGCGCCGGAGTCGAGGATTTCCGTCGCCACGTCGCTGCGGTGGCTCGAGCGCAGGGGCAGGACCTTGACCGGCCTCGCGCCGCCGGCGACGAGGCCTTCGGCGATCGCCTCGGCCATCAGGGCGTCGCTCTCCCACATCGTGTCGTAAACGACGAGGGCCTTTCGCGTCGGCTTCTGGGCCGCCCATTTCTCGTAAAGGTCCACGATCCACCCGTGGTCCTTGCGATACAGCGGCCCATGGTCCGGCGCGAGGACCTCGAGCGCGAGGTTCATGGCCTTCAGGGCGGGCACGGTCTTGGCGACCAGCGGCGAGAAGGGCAGGAGGATGTTCGCGTAGTACTTCGCCGCTTCCTCGTAGAGGACGTCGCGCGGCACCTCATCGGCCCAAAGGGTCTGGCTCGCCAGGTGCTGGCCGAACGCATCCTGCGAAAAGAGGATCTTCTCTTCCGCCAGGTACGAGACCATGCTGTCCGGCCAGTGGAGCATCTTCGTTTCGATAAAGGTTACATTCATGTTTCCGAGGCTGAGCGTGTCGCCGGTCTTGACGGCCTCGATGCCGCCGCCCAGGTGGAAGTGCGCCTCGAGCGCCCGAACGCCGTTTGCCGATGCGAACACCTTCTCCGGCTTCACCGCCGCAATCGTTTCGGGCAGGCAGCCGGAGTGGTCCATCTCGGAGTGGTTCGAGATAATGTAATCAATCTTCGTCGGCTCGATGACGCTTCGGATGCGGGCCATCATCTCGCGCCGGTGCGGCGCCTTGACGGTGTCCACGAGCGTCACCTTGTCCGCGAGGACGAGGAAGGCGTTGTAGGTCGTCCCCCGGCTCGTGCGATAGCCGTGGAACTCCCGGACCTCCCAATCCCTCGCGCCGACCCAATAGACGCGGTCCGTGACGCGGACGGCGCGAAGCGATTCGGCCATGGCCTTTCCTTTCCTGGGGGCTCAAAAGTCTATGATAAGGGGGCCGGCGCCCGCCAATCAAGGCGTCGTTCATTTTTCGAGTTCGTCGGCGAGGGCGTCGGGCGAGGTGACGGGGCGGCGGCAGGCGAAGTTCACACAGACGTACGCCGCCGCCTTTCCATCGACCAGGCCGCGTCCGGCGAGGAGCGGCACGTCTTTGGCCGCCTTCGCCAAGCGCTCCGGATCGGTCCACGCCCAAATTGTCCGCGGCCGAAATTCCCGGTGCACTGTCGAGAGCAGGGCCTCGGTGTCGGCCCGACCGGCCGGACCGATGATTGCCACCTCGCGGACCGGACCGAGGTGAAAATCCAGGGCCAGGAGGTACGCCGCCATCGGGGTTGGGACGCGGGCGGCCTCCGGCTGGGCGGCGCGGAGGAGCGCGTCGGCGATCCGGCCGAAGTCCGCCCGGCCGGCCAGATGCGCCAGGCGCGCCAGCGCCCGAGCGGCCACGGAGTTGCCCGAGGGCAGCGCGCCGTCGTGCGCGCCCTTGAGGCGGACGAGCACATCGTCGGCCTCGGCCCTCGTGCGGAAGAAGGCGCCGGCCTGGGCGTCCCAGAATCGGCGGATCATCTCGTCGCCGAGGGTCGTCGCCTCGCGCACCCATCGCGGCTCGAACGTCGCCTCGTAGAGGTCCACGAGCGCGTCGGCCAGATAGGCGTAATCGTCGCGGAAGGCGGGCGTATGGCCGCGACCGCTGCGCCAGGCGTGCAGCAGTCCCTCCCGCGGGTCGCGGTTCGCCAGGAGAAAGTCGGCGGCGCGGCCGGCGGCTTGGCCATAGCGTGCTTCTCCGAGCACGCGGTGCGCCGTCGCGAGCGCCGAAATAGCCAGGGCGTTCCAGTCCGCGAGCACCTTGTCATCGGTTCCGGTCGGCACGCGCCGAGCGCGCGCCTCGAGCAACTTCGCCCGCGCCGCCTCCAGGCGCTCGCGGAAGACGTCGGGCTTGAGGCCCTCCATCCGCGCGACGACTTCGATCGGCTTGGCGGCGTGGAGGATATTTGCGCCCTCGAAGTTGCCGGTTTCGCTCACGTCATAATAGGACGCTGCGAGACGGGCGTCGTCGGGTCCGAGAATCTCGCGCAGTTGGGCGGGCGTCCAGACGTAGAACTTGCCTTCGACGCCTTCGGAGTCGGCGTCCTGGGCGCTGTGGAATCCGCCGGCGGGGTCGGCCAGGTCGCGCAGCAGGTACTCGAGCGTTTCGCGTGTCACGTCGGCCCAACGCGCTTCGCCGGTCGCCTGATGTGCCTCCAGGTACGCAAGGGCGAGCAGCGCGTTGTCGTACAGCATCTTTTCGAAGTGCGGGACGAGCCACTCGCGGTCCACGGCGTATCGGTGGAACCCGCCGCCGAGATGGTCGCGGATGCCGCCGGCGGCCATGGCGTCGAGCGTCCGCTCAACCATGCGAAGGGCGTCGGCGTCGCCGGTGCGGTCATGGATGCGCAGGAGCGCCCGCAGGGCGGTGGCGGGCGGGAACTTCGGCGCGCCGCCGAATCCGCCCCACGGCTCATCGAAATCGGAACGCCACTCGGCGAGCGCGCGATCGAAGAGGTCGGCCGTCGGCTCGCCTGGTGAGGGGGCAGCCGCAAGGGACAAGCCGCCGAGCGCCGTCGCTACCTGGTCGGCGGCGCCCTGGATTTGGCGGCGGCGCTTGGCGTACGCGTCGGCCACGGTCCGGAGGACCCGGCGGAACGCCGGTCGGCCGGCGTGGTCCTGGGGCGGCCAGTACGTCCCGCCGTAGAACGGTTTCAGGTCGGGTGTCAGGAAGACGTTGAGCGGCCAGCCGCCCCCGGCTCCCATGGCATGGACCGCCGCCATGTACAGTTCGTCCAGGTCCGGCCGCTCCTCGCGGTCCACCTTGATGCAGACGAAGTGGGCGTTCATCAGCGCGGCGGTCTCCGCGTCCTCGAACGACTCGTGGGCCATGACGTGGCACCAGTGGCAGGTGGAGTAGCCGATCGAGAGGAAGATGGGCTTGTCCTCGCGTCGGGCGCGCGCGAGGGCTTCCTTGCCCCACTCGTGCCAGTCCACGGGGTTGCTCGCGTGCTGCAGCAGGTACGGGCTCGACGCGCCGGCCAGGCGGTTCGAGGCCCCTTTCGGCGACGTCTTCATGGTTTTCCCCTTTGGGCCGGGGACGCCCATCTTGCGCCCATTCAATTATTGTAGGCGCCCGCAACGGAGGGAGGAACCCGCCGCGCCGTCCGCGGCGGACACGGGGGGTTCGCAGCATCTCATGCGCCGACCTTGAGGACGATCTTGCCGAACTGCTCGCCGCGCTCCATCCTCGCCATCGCGGCTGGCGCCTCGGCGAGCGGGAAGACCTTGTCCAGGACGGGCTTGATCCCCGCCGCCGCGAGGTGTCGCAGCATCAGCCGGAAATCCTCGTCCGACCCCGCCGTGGAACCCAGGACCGTGATCTGGTGCCAGTAGAGGGCCTGGAGGTTTGTCTCGGCCGAGGCGCCGGTCGTCACACCGCACAGGACGATCCGGCCACCCCGGCGGACGGCCTGAAAGTTGACAGGCCAGGTGGCGGCGCCGACGGCGTCAAGGACGACGTCGACCCCGCGGCCGGCGGTCAAGGCGCGGACCTTGGCGGCCACGTCCGGTTCGGTGCGGTAGTTGATCGCGTGGCGGGCGCCGAGGCGGCGAGCCCGTGCGAGTTTCTCATCCGAGGACGACGTGACGATCGTCTCGGCCCCGAGTCGGGCGGCGAACTGGAGGCCCGCCAGCGCCACCCCGCCCCCGATCCCGTGGATCAGGACGGTCTCTCCCGGCCGGAGGCGCGCCCGCGTCATGAGCATCCGCCATGCCGTAACGTGGGCGACGCCCACGGCCGCCGCCTCAGCCCAGTCCAGGTGCGCCGGCTTCGGGCGCAAGGCCGAGGCGGGAACAGCGACGCGTTCGGCAAACGTTCCCGGCCGCCCCAGGCCGACGATCGTGAAGGCCTCGCACTCGCTCTGTTCGCCGCGCCGGCACGCCTCGCACCGCCCGCACGAGAGGCCGGGGTTGATGAGGACCTCGTCGCCAGCGCGGAAGTTCTCGACGCCCTCGCCCGTCTCCGCCACGACCCCCGCCGCGTCCGAGCCGAGAATGTGCGGAAACCGCAGGCGCATCCCAGGCCGACCGTTGCGGACCCAGAGGTCCAGGTGATTGAGACCGGCGGCCCGGACCGCGACAACCGCCTCGCCGCGCGCGGGCTTCGGCTCGGGCCGCTCCTCCATGCGAATGACCTCCGGTCCGCCGTGGGCGTGCATCGTGACGGCCTTCATTGCTATTTTCCTCTGGCGGCGAGCATGCGGATGCTCTCGGGCGCTTTCCACGTGCGGCGCCACGTCGCGCCGCAGTCCCGGCTGGCGTAGAGCGCCGGTCCGACGACGGCGAAGGCGACGCCCGCGGGCGAAAAGGCGACGTGATACGTATCAATATTCTTCGCTGTGGATGCAGGGAACCCGCCGGTCACATGGGTCCAGGACCGGCCGGCATCCTCGGTGCGGTAGAGCATCCCGTGGACGTCGTCGCCGTGGGGTCCGTCGCTGACGGTCACGAGGACGAGGTCCGGCCGCGCGGGGTGGACGGCGACGCACCGGCCGTAGCGCTCCTGGAGGTCGGCCGCCCGATGCTGCCAAGACCGGCCGCGGTCCTCGCTCAGGTAGAACGCCCGGGCCGTATTCGCGTAGACGCGCTCGGGCGCCGCCGGGCACGTGGCCACTTGATGAACGTCCTCGTTGAGGTCCGGCGTGACGGGTTCCCAAGTCAGGCCGCCGTCCGGCGAACGCATGATGCCGCCGACGTGGATGTCGGCATAGACCCAGCGGTCGGGCGTGGCGGCGAGGCTGCGGACGGCGGGGGGCCCGCCCCACGGCGTGTGCCAGCCGGAACGGCAGGGAAGGGCGTCGAACGCCTCCAGGCGCTCCGCCTTCGGCCTTTCACCGAGCACGCGATACAAGCGCGCCTCCTCGGTGCCGACCAAGACTTCCAGCGGCTGCTCGGCCAAGAGGAGAAGGGAGGCGATCGGCTCGCGGACGGCCGCTTCGAGGGTTCGGGTTTTATCCCCTTCGAGCACCGCCAGGGCGCCGCCTTCCATCGCCACGACCGCCACGCGGCGGCCCTCGGCGGCGCAGCACACGCCTTCATGCTCGAAGCGCGGGGCGGGAGGCTGGGACGGGTCGTCCGGCACACGATAGACGGCCGAGGCGGTGCCGAGGAGCATCGATCACCTCCCTTTGGGCTTGGTGGCGTTCTGCGGGCCGAGTCGGCACAGGACGGTCCACGGCCGGCCGTCGGACTCGGTCAGCCGGTCGGCTCGAAGAGCGTCACGTTGAACGGCTTTTCGGGCATCGGTTCGCCGGGCGTCGCGAGGGCCCGGCCGAGGCGAAACGCCTCCTCGAGCGCCTGCGGGCGCTCCAGAATGTCGCCGCGCGCGTCCGCCCGGTTGACGAACAGGTTGGCGAAGTAGCCGATTTCGAGCGCGTCGAACCAGTACTTCATCGTGAGCGCGACGCTCTCGAACATCTTCTTGCTCCGCGAGCCGCCCACCGCGATCACCAGGCCGCGCCGATCCCGAGAGCCTTCCGGAAACAGCGGCGCCTTGAGCACGTACTTCCGCGCCCAGAGGCACTGGCACCGGTCAATCAGGAGTTTCGCCTGGGCCGAAACCGTCATGAAGAAGATGGGCGTGGCGAAGACGAGGCGATCCGCCGACAAGAGTTTCTCGAAGACGGCCTGGAAATCGTCCTGCACGCGGCAGAGGCCGGTCTTGTGACAGGCGTTGCACTCGGCGCACGGGGCAATCGTGAAGCCGCGGAGCGAGAAGTATTCCGTCCGGCCGCCCGCGTCCTCGGCGCCGCGCAGGGCTTCCTTCAGCAGGCGGTCCGAGTTGCCGTCCGCACGCGGGCTCGTCGAAATGCCCAGCACCTTCATGGCCGCATCCTCCGGCGTCCGTGACGCCTGCCTACCGGCAGTCGGTCATGGCTCGCGTCGGTGCAGTCCGGAACCCGTCAGCATTGAGCGACCGACCCTCGCAGACTCCCTCCTACACTGTGGCGATCTTGTACCAGAACCCTATCACAGTTGCTCCCTTCGCTCTTTGCCTGAAGCGCCGTGCCGCATGCCAATCGCCTCGTCTAGATACCTTGCGTGGTGCCGAGGATCCTTGCTGTCTCGGACATACAAGTCTGTCATCCGCCAAGGGAGTCTTGTAACGCGCTTTACCTCATAAGCAAAGTAATCGGGAACGAAATTGCATATTTCGGTTTTGAACAAGGCCGCGGTTTTGACCTCCCTCGCTCCCCGCTGGACAAGGTACTCGAACGCCTTTCGTAGCGTTTCCCCGGTGTACGGTTCAGCAACAACAAGCAAGATCTTCTTCTCGGCAACGTTTATGGCCCCACTATCGACAATTAGGGTTTCGCGGTGCTTCCCCTGTCAGATGTACTGCCGGTCTAGGCCGGCAAGAGGCACAATGCCCAAGTTACCTGACAGTATTCCAGCAACCACAAACCCTCCTCGTCCCAGTCCAACCACGATGTCAGGGCGGTAGTCTTCCTGTTGGATCAGTTTGATGATTTGTTTTACGCCTGCCGTTACGCGACGCCAGCCGAAGTGCCCTCTTTGCTCCTGCACGTACTTCCAAATCTCCACGGCAGCGACAACACCTCCCAGTATCGTACATGCGGCGAGTATTCCCTGTAGCATAAGATCTCCACTTTTTGGCTAAGAGGTCCGTGCGCTCGTCGAGATGCCGAGGACCTTCATGGCCGTCGCCGCTTCTTGCCGCCAAGTACGTTCTTTGGAAGAGCGCCGCGCATGACCTTTTGTACTTGCCGCGCCAGCCGGACCGCGTGACGGGCTTCCGCCATTGAAATCGGTTCGTATGAGCCGGGATAGCGGGTGATGGTTGCGTAGGCCGTCAAACGGCGCTGGTCCTCGGGGGTCAGTTGCACGGCAACTGTCAGCGGCATCTGGGCAAGCAGCGCTTCGATGTCATGTGTCTTTGGAAATTCGGCGCCGCGCACCACCATCCAGGCTTTCAGGTATTTTTCGACGGCCTGCTGCGCGTGGAAGCACACAGTGTCCGTTGGGCATTCCCCTTTCATCTTGAGAAGATAGGCGGCGGCCTTGAGGTCGTGCTCGGCCTTTTCGAACCACTCTGCCGCCACAGGAATCGCTTCATCCGCTCCGGGCATAGAGCACTTTTCCTTCGCGATCCGCAGGGCGCTCGACCGTTCCGACGATCTCCTTTCGCCGCTGGAACTCTTCCGGCGTGACGACGAGGACGTCTTTGGGAACGGGAAAATCGTGCAGCGCCACGCCGATCTCAACGGCTTTCTCGCGCTTCGACCCTTTGACGGACATAACGACCAACAGGTCCACGTCGCTGTCGCCGCCGGCCTCGCCCCTCGCGTGCGAGCCGAACAGGATGATCCGCTCCGGATGGAATCGCTCGATGATCCGGTCCACCATTTCCGCGATCTGCCCGCGGATTCCTGTTTGCGTTCGGGACATCGGTGTGCCTCCCAGCCGGTTGAGGGCGACGGCCTCGCTTTCGCCACCTTTGCCCCGGCCCGCACCAAGATACAGCGCGCAGTGGGTGTTTGCCAGAGGCAAAAACCGCGTGCCGAGGTCACCGGCAGTCGGCCACGGCGTCCAGAACCGCCCGGTAGTCCGGTTCGTGCGACGTTTCTTTCACGAGTTGGACGTAGCGGACGGTTCCGCCGGAGTCCACGACGAAGACGGCCCGCGCCAGGAGCCGGAGTTCCTTGATCAGCACGCCATAGGCCTTGCCGAACGCCGCGTCGCGGTGGTCCGACAGCGTCCGGACGCGTTCGATGCCGTGCGCGCCGCACCAGCGCTTCTGGGCGAAAGGCAAATCCATGCTGATGGTGAGAACGGCGACGCCGTCGCCCAGCTTCGCCGCTTCCTCATTGAACCGCCGCGTCTCGGTGTCGCAGACGGGCGTGTCGAGCGATGGCACCGACGAGAGGATGACCACCTTGCCGCGGAACGACGACAGGGCCACTTCCTTCAGGTCGTTGTCCACGAGGGTCACGTCGGGCGCGGCGTCGCCGACCTTCAGTTCGTCGCCGACCAGCGTTAGCGGAGTGCCCTTGAAGGTCGCAACCCCGGGGCGTTCTTTCATCCTCGTCTCCTTGTCGAAAGGCCCCGCCCCCTCTGCCGGACGCCGAGAGGCGAGCAGGCATCCTCCGTCAATCTTAAGGGCCGCCGGTGCAGCGGGTCAAGGCGCGGACGAGATTGTGAGCCGGCCCCTGGGGCAGATATTGTTTGCGGGCCGTCGCGCCGCCGCCTACATTACGAGCACCCCAGCGGTTCCAATTGAGGGGGACTCCGCGTTCCTAGAGGAGCCGACCCATGACCGACATGGAACAACGCTACGCCGAGCGCCTCAAGCGATACGTCACGGCGATGCGGAACGAGAAGCCCGACCGGATTCCCATCCGGCCGTTCGTGGCCGAGTTCGTCGCCGAGTACGCGGGGTACACCTGCCAGGAGGTGGCCCACGATTACGAGAAAGCGTTCGCCGCCACCCGCAAGTGCGCCGCCGACTTCGACTGGGACGCCACCGTCGGCAACATGGTCTACGTCTGGACCGGCCTGACGCAGGCCATCGGCCTGAAGTACTACGCCGTCCCCGGCATCGACATCTCGAAGGACACGGGCTTCCAGTACAAGGAGCCGCCGGAAGACGGCGCGTACATGAAGCCGGATGAATATGACGCCCTGATCGCCGACCCGACGGGGTTCCTCTTCAACGTCTGGCTGCCGCGCGTCTCGGCCGACGTGACCCCCCTCGGCCAGCCGGCCACCTTCCGCAACAACCTCTCGTTCGTCAAGGGCGGGATGGCGATGATGCAGTACTTCGGGGCGTTCGGGGTGCAGGCGGCACGGCTGCGGGCGGAGTCGGGCACGGTGTCGGCCATCTCGGGCATTCTGAAGGCCCCGATGGATATTCTGGCCGACAAGTTGCGGGGGTACATAGGTCTGTGCTGGGACCTCATCGAGCGGCCCAAGAAGGTCCTGGCGGCCTGCGAGGCCCTCATGCCGCACCTCACGCACGTGGCCCTCTCAGGGGCAGACCCCACGAAGAACGTCCCGATCAGTTTCTGGATGCACCGCGGATGCGTGCCCTTCGTGTCGATGGGGCACTTCGAGAACATCTTCTGGCCCACCCTGAAGCCGATACTGGCGGAGATCTGGCGACACGGGCACCAGGTGCTCTGCTACGCCGAGGGCAAGTGGGGGCCGCACCTCAAGCGGTTCGCGGAACTGCCGGCCGGCAGCATCATCTACCACTGCGACCGCGACGACATCTTCGAGGTCCACAAGGTTCTGGGCGAGAAGTTCTGCCTGAGCGGCGGCGTGCCGAACGACCTTCTGGCCTTCGCAGCGCCCCAGAAGATCCGCGAGCGGTGCAAACAGATCATCGACGGCGTGGCCAAGGACGGCGGCTACATCATGGACGCCAGTGCCATCATCCAGAACGACGCCAAGGTCGAGAACATGAAGGCCATGACCGACTTCACTCGCGAGTATGGCGTGTACTGAGGGGCGGGGGCGGGTGTCGAGGGGCGTGGCGAGGCTTGGTCAACCGCCCGCCTTGGCGGGCGCGCGAGGAGACATACGTATGCCGAAAAAAAAGAGGCAGCCCGCTCAGAAACCCGGCGCCTGCATCCCGTGGGAGGAGAAGGTTAAGGAACTCCCCCCCATCACGGGCGACAAGGAACTCGCCAGGAAGGTGTGGGAAGACGTCGACTCGCTGGCCTACATATACATCTGGCAGTGCCTGGTGTCGTTCTAGGCGGCCGGAGCCGACGGCCGGCCTTCCCGCCTACGACTTCCAGAGACCGTGCAGGTTGCAGTATTCCCGCGCGGAGACCTCCTTGGCGGAGAGGTTGAAGACGGCTTCCGGCGCGCCGCCGGCCTCGAGGAATTGCCGATAGGCGGCCCCGTCGGCCAGCAGTTCGATCCACTCGATGTAATGCTCCGGCTTCATCGGATGCGGCACGCTGCCGACCTTCACCTTGTAACCGGCGGCGGTCTTCTCGATGACGGGCACGTGCTTTTCCTTGGCGGCGTCGACGGTGTTCTCCTTGAGGAGTTTCATCGGCTCGCCGCAGCACACCAGGTCGCCCACCCCGCCGTGGAGCACTTCGACGATGTTGCCGCACACCATGCACTTGTACACCTGGAGCCGTTCCGCCATCGTCCGTCTCCTTTCCCTTGGAATTGCCGACCTGTATATTTTACCAGTTCTCCGCCAGGAGTTCAAAGTAGGCCTGCGGATGGTCGCACGAGGGACAGAGGGCCGGCGCTTCCGGCCCTTCGTGCAGGTAGCCGCAGTTCCGGCACCGCCACACCACGCTCTTCGCCTTCTTGAAGACCGTTCCCGCCTCGACGTTCGCCAGGAGGCCGAGGTACCGCTTCTCGTGCTGCCGTTCGGCGACGCAGACCGCCTCGAAGAGTTTGGCGATCGGCTCGAAGCCTTCCTGGCGGGCCACCTTGGCGAAACCGGGATACAGGCTGGACCACTCGAAGTGTTCGCCTCCGGCGGCGGCCTTCAGGTTCTCGGCCGTCGTGCCGATGATGCCCGCCGGGAACGCCGCCTGGATCTCCACCTCGCCGCCCTCCAGGAACGAGAAGAATCGCTTCGCGTGTTCCTTTTCCTGGTCGGCGGTTTCCGCGAAGATGTCGGCAATCTGGATGAAACCTTCCTTGCGGGCCTGGCCGGCGAAATACGTGTAGCGGTTCCGCGCCTGCGATTCCCCCGCGAACGCCGCCAGCAGGTTCTTCTCCGTCTGCGTCCCTCTCACGCTCTTGGCCATGATACCTTCCTTTCCCTGTGGTCCGTGGGCCCTTGGCGCTCCGGATTCCCGTCGCGCCAGCGATGATAATGATAGGGCCGCAGTTCGCAGCCGGTCAAGGGCCCACCTCGCATGAGCCGCCGAAACCTTGCCGACGACGCGCCCTTCTGCTAAAAAGTGCGGGGCGGCGGTGCCCCTCACGGGAGACGATTGGCGATGGCGAAGCATGGTGTTCGAGCCGCCCGCTTGGCGGGCGGTCGCGAAAGCCAACGCGAGAAGCGCGGTACGCCGGACAGAATTCGCCTCGGCATAAGTTCCTGCCTTCTCGGCGAGCGCGTCCGCTACGACGGCGGACACAAGCACGACGCGTACCTGACGGACACGCTCGGCCAATTCGTCCAGTGGGTCCCCGTCTGCCCGGAGGTTGAGTGCGGCCTGCCGGTGCCGCGCGAAGCGATGCACCTGGAAGGCGACCCCGCGTCGCCGTGCCTCGTCACTATCCGCACCCACGTGGACCAGACGGAGCGGATGCTTTCCTGGGCCCGCCGGCGGGTCGAGGAACTTGCGCGGGAGGACCTGTGCGGTTTCGTTTTCAAGGCGAACTCGCCTTCCTGCGGCCGAGAGTGCATCCCTGTGTATGATGCGCGTGGGATGGCGCAAGAATCGGGCGTCGGCCTCTTTGCGCGGATGCTGGTGGACCGGTTTCCGCTCCTTCCGGTCGAGGACGAGGACCGGCTGCACGATCCGGCCCTGCGCGAGAACTTCATCGAACGCATTTTCCGCGACCACGCGTAGAAAATATGCCTGCCTTCCGGCAGGCAGGCTTTTTCTTTCCCTCTCCCATCAAGCGGAACGTCCCGCCGGGGGGAGAGGGAGTTATGAAACAATCCCGTAGCGCGGGGCCTTGTGCCCCGCGAAAAGAAGGCGCGGGGGATAAACCCCCGCGCTACAACTGGCGGGAGAGGACAATCGCTTTTTCGCGCGGCGAATAGGCCGCGCGCGGCAGGCGTATGGTATTATGGCGTTGAGCGTTGTAAGATTCTGGGCGCGGAGCCGCAGCGACCTTTTCTCAGGGGGGACGCCATGAAAACCCGATACAAAGTTCTCATCGTCCTGGGGATTGTTCTCGGCGTCCTTGTCGCGGCCGGGATTGTCGCGGTCGTTATCCTTTCCCGAGACGAACCTCCGCCGGACGTCGCAGACCTTGAAGTCCACCGCGTTGACGTGGCGGATGAGGAGAACGGCTACACCTATCTTCAGGAGGCCACCAAGGTCCTCTGGTGGCCGGGGTACGAGTCCGCAGTGGTCTATGCCGAGGCGGGGTATCCGGATGAGCCGGAGCAAGAGGAGGACCCTGTGGAGACGGAGAAGGCTGAACGGCTCGAAAAGATCGCCGCCGGCGACGACTGGGACGACGCCTTGGCGGATGAGGTGCTGGCGCACAACGCCGAAACGTTCGCCCTCATCGAGAAAGCCCTCGCCTGCCCGCACTTTCAGGTCCCCCCGGTCCTCTCGATAGATACGATGTTTCCCGAGATTTACGATTGGCTTTCGTTGGCGAAGTTGCAGGCGATCCGCGCGCGGGCGCTCTTCAATCGCGGTCGCGAGAAGCAGGCGTTCGACGAGGCCTTGAGCATCGTCCGCATGGGCCATACGATTCAAGGCGGCAAGGGCGCCATGATCCACTATCTCGTTGGGAGCATGACGAAGAGGCGGGGTTTTGAGATTACGCGCCAAATGTTGTCGGCGACTGTCCTTGACGCAAGCCAACTCAAAACGTGCGCTTCGGGCCTTGCTTTATACGCCGAGAGTGACGACGGTTTGGCGGAGACCTTCCGAGCGGAGTTTCAATTCTGCATGGGGACGTTGGAGAATCTGCTGAACAGCAGGAAAGCGGGGCATGACAATGGCCAGGTTCCCGAAGAGGAACAGGGCGAGGTGCCGCCTTCCTTAAGGGAGCAGCTCCGCCAGAAGGGCGCGACCGCTGGACTTGCGTTTAAGCCGAACGAGACGCAGCGCCTCTTTGCGGAAGCCTTTCGCACGGCCATTGAGAACGTCCCGAAGCCCTATGCCGAGGTGCAGGAGATCAAACACCCCTGGTCCGAGCAGTCGGGTTTCGTCCGACGCATTTGCTCGGGAAATATCGTCGGCAAAATGTTGTGTGCGATACTGTTGCCCGCCCAAAACAGTGCCATTGAAGCAAAGGCGCAAACCCAAACCGAACTTGCCGCGACGCGCGTCCTGCTGGCGATGAAGGCGTTCAAGATCAAAAAAAACGGCTTGCCCCAAAGCCTCGACGAACTTGTGCCGGATTACCTCGATGCCGTGCCGATCGACGACTACGACGGCAAGCCCCTGCGCTACAACGCCGAGAAGAAGGTCATTTATTCCGTCGGCAAGGACCTCAAGGACGCCGGCGGCATGACGAAGGAAGAACAAAAGACGTGGTGGCTCAAAGAAAATCCTTGGATCGAGGAACATCCGGAAGAGGAAGAGTACAACAAACCGGACATCTGGCAAATGCCGGACCCGAGTTTCGCGATCGAGTTTTGATGGGTTTCGTTTGGGGGTGGCATGCTCACCCTTGTCTTTGGGTGAGCATGCACGAGGAAGGGCGCATGGCCACGCAAGACGGCGTGGCCATGCCACCCGCCGGGTAGCACTGGCGGCTTGCCTGCCCCGAGCCTCGTCGAGGGGGCCGCCAGTGCTCCTGTGCAACCGGGAACATGGTTGACACTTTAGACCGGGCACATGGTTGACACTTTCGGGTTTTGGGGAGACGGTTCGGCCGGGCCTGGAGCGGAGCGGAAGGGCCGGCCGAA
>JBAUDW010000225.1:0-6719 GCA_049678285.1 Phycisphaerae bacterium | reverse complement strand
GGCGCCGTTGCCCAACTGGGTCCGCACCCTTCCCCGGGTTCGCCTGTGGGTCCAAGGCAAGATCATCCTCAACCTGATTCGGACACTGATTCATGATGCCAAGGCCGCGTAGATGCAAAATCCTGAGGACGTCGGGGCGAAGGCTGGTGGAGGCAGGGGGGCTCGAACCCCCGACCTCCTGGATGCCATCCAGGCGCTCTCCCAACTGAGCTATGCCCCCACCCAGGGCCGGCATTCGGCTGGCACGGGGATTATAGCACCATCCGCGGGGGTGTCAACGCGCCATCCCGACCCAACGCGGAATGCGGCCTTCGACAGACTCAGGCCGCCCCGAGCAAGTCGAAGGGCGGAACTCAGGACCAGGCAACCGCCCGTGAGCCCGCCGCGGCAGCGGCGGGGTAGGTCCCTAACCGTCGACCTCGCCCCCACCAGGAGCATGCTTTCGCAGCGGCGCGAAAGCATGGCACCCGCGAGAACCAAGTTAACGCATCACTGCTTCTCTGGGCTGGCTTGGCGTGCCAAAATGGCAGGCTACGTGGCATGCCCGGGGGACGAAAGGCTATTCCTGTTTCGCGTCGCCGGTTTTCTCCGTGTTGCCGGCGGAGGTCGGCTCGTCGGCCTTCTCGATGCGCTTCAGGCTCCAGGACATTTCCAGTTTGAGCGGGCGCGTCGCGCCTTGGCCTTCATCGACCCGGCCCGACCACGTGGCCTGCTGGCTGGCCTCCAGAGGGCAGCCGGTCGTCGTGTCGAAGGTCACATAACCCAGGATGCGAATCTTCAGCGTCGAGGCGTCGCGCGAATCAACAGGTTTAGCGTCCAGGTCCGTGCGGATGGCAAGCGAGGCGCAAGGGACGCCGTCAACCATGCGCGTTCCGACGAGCGTGATATCGCGCCGGCCTTCGAACGCATAGGGATCGTCTTTCCCGGGCTTCGTCTTGACCTCCTCGACGTAGCGGTCGCCGATGTTGAGAGGCTCGCGGGGCAGAGGCCAGAGATCCGCCAGGTAACTCAGCGGCGCCTCGCCCGGATTGTAATCGGTGACGGCGCGGCCCGTCGCGTCCATCTCGATATTGCGAGTCTTGATTTCCGGCGGCAGGTCCGCCGGTTCGGCGTGGGCCCACGTGCCGTCCAACATTTGCTGCGAAGCGCTCGTGATCTTCATCACGACGTGCGCCCGGGCCGGCCATTGGTCGCTCGGCGCGATGACCAGGTCGGCGTCGGCGCTCGTGCGCATCGGGCCGAGCGGGCCGTCGCCCTCCAGTCGGTACACGCCCTTGTAGCGCCGGCCTTTCGTCGGTGGTTCGAACTTCAGGGCAAGGGGCATTGCCAAACGGGCCTGGTTCTCAGCAGCCTGCTTCTCGGCGCCGAAGTCGCTCTTGACGACTGTGGGCAAACGGGCGGGCTCTTGGGCGGACGGCGCTTCGGCGGCGAGACTCGGAAGCAGGTTTGACGCGACACAGGAGAGAAAGACGGCCGACAGAACTCGCACCATTCCGGTGGGCACGATGGACCTCCTTCCCATTCGAGACGCACGCGGAAACGAATACACGGAGCCTAACGCCGCGGCCCCGGCACCGCCAACCTTTTCATGCGTTGACGACGTCGCGCCGGCCGATTACAATCCTGCCGAACTGCGGTATTCATGGCCGAAGGCCAGAAGGACATCTCGCCTGGTCGAGTCCCGGTGCGCCGGGACCCGGCCACGGGCGAAGCGGTCGTAAACCTCTTCGCCCGCCAGGAGGTCGTCGGCCTCGTCCGCCAGACGCTCCGCGAGGAGGGGCGGGCGAGCGTCGAAGGCCTGTGGGGATCCAGCGCGCCGGCCCTGGCGGCGGCCCTCCTTTCGGATTGCCCGTCCACGCTCCTATACGTCGTCGCCCACATCGACTCGGTGGACGGGGCCCGGGACGATTGGCGGCTCTTCAGCGCCTACGACCCGCCGGTCTTTCCCGCCTGGGAGGCGCTGCCGACCGAGGCCGACGTCTCCGACGAAATCCTCGCCGACCGTCTGCGCGTCCTGAAGACCCTTGCGGCTGCACGCGCGGAGGCGCGCCCCCGAGCCGGCCGCGGAAGCGGCCGGTCATCACCATCCGGCCCGGCACGTGCCAGGGCGGACGAAGGTGACCCGACGCTCCCGCGTCGGGCTCGAACGGCGCCGCCGCGCGTCCTGGTGACGACGATCCAGGCGCTGATGCAGCCTGTCCCCTCGCCGAGCCACCTGGCCGACAACACGCTCGAACTCGAGGTCGGCCGGGAATACCGCCCGGATGAGGTCCGGCGGTGGCTCGCGGAGCGCGGCTTCCGGCCGGCGGAACTCGTCCTGGAGCCGGGCCAGTACGCCGTCCGCGGAGGCATCCTCGACGTTTTCCCGCCCACGGCCTCGTCGCCGTATCGCCTCGAGTTCTTCGGCGACGAACTCGAGAGCCTGCGCTCGTTCGACCCGGCCTCGCAGCGGAGCGACGAGACGCGCGACCGCCTGGCCATTGCCTTCGTGCCGATGCGCACGGGCGCGGCGGGCGAAGATGGACCGATCTCCCCCCGGGCGACGACCAACCTCATGGATTACCTCCCTCCGGACGCCTGGATCGTCTGGCAGGACCCGCTGGAGATTGCGGAAGTGGGGCGTTCGTTCCTGGCGCGGCTGGCGGGGCCGACGGAGGTGTACACGTTCGAGGCCGTGGTCCAGCAGGCGCGGGCGTTTCGTCGGCTGGACCTTTCGAGTTTCACCACGTCGGGCGTGTCGGACGCGTTCGGCCTGCGGACGGAAGGCCTGCCGGCGTTCAGCGGCCACGCCGAGGCCGTCCGCGAGGAACTCGGGGAACTCGCGTCCGCGGGCGCGGTGCTTCTCTTCTCGGACAAGGAGGCGGAGCGGGACCGCATCGCGGAGATCGTCTCGGCGATGGGGGCCGAGGCGCAGGGCCGCATCCGCCTGGGGATCGGGCGCCTCGCCGCCGGCTTCCGTCTCGTCGCCGAAAACGTGACGGTGCTCGCGAACCACGAACTGTTCCAGCGCTACCAGGACCGCCGGCGCCTCCGGCGGCGCATCGAGACGCGGGCCATCGACACGTGGACGGACCTGGCGCGCGGCGACCTGGTGGTCCACGTGGTGCACGGCATCGGGCGGTACCTGGGGATGAAGACGCTCAGCCATCCGCGCGGGCGCCGGGGGGCGGCCGGCGAGGTCCCGGCCGAGGACCATCTCGTCCTGGAGTTCCGCGACAAGGTGCGGGTGTACGTTCCGGCGTCGCAGGTGGACCTGGTTCAGAAATACATCGGGGGGTTCAAGGGCCGGCCGCAACTGTCGCGCGTGGGCGGCAAGGCGTGGGCCGAAAAGAAGCGCCGCGCCGCCGCCGCCGTCGAAGACCTCGCAGCGGAAATGCTGCGCCTCCAGGCCGTTCGCGAGACCCGCCCCGGCATCGTGTATCCGGAGGACACGCTCTGGCAGAAGGAGTTCGAGGCGTCGTTCCCGTATCCGGAGACGGACGACCAACTGGCGGCGATGCAGGAGATCAAGCGCGACATGCGCTCGCCGAGGCCGATGGACCGCCTCGTCTGCGGCGACGTGGGGTACGGGAAGACGGAACTGGCGGTCCGGGCCGCCTTCAAGGCCGTCGAGGCCGGCAAACAGGTGGCCGTTCTCGTGCCCACGACCGTTCTGGCGGAGCAGCACCTGCGGACCTTCCGCGAGCGGATGGCCGATTACCCCGTCGTCGTCGAGATGCTCAGCCGATTCCAGACGCGCGGCGGCCAGGCCGACGTCCTCCGCCGATTCCTCCGAGGCCGGGTGGACGTCGTCATCGGGACGCACCGGCTGCTGTCGGCCGACGTCCGGCCGGCCGACCTGGGCCTCCTGGTGGTGGACGAGGAACAGCGGTTCGGCGTCGAGCACAAGGAACGCCTCAAGAGGCTGCGGCAAACGGTGGACGTGCTGACGCTGACGGCGACGCCGATCCCGCGGACGCTCCACATGTCGCTCCTGGGCATCCGCGACATTTCGAGCCTCTCGACGCCGCCCCAGGACCGCCGCGCCGTCCGCACCGAGGTCTGCCCGTGGGACGACGATCTGGTGCGCGGGGCGATCCTGCGGGAACTGGCGCGCGACGGCCAGGTGTTCTTCGTCCACAACCGCGTCCGCACGATCGAGGCCGTCGCCGAGCGGGTCCAGAATCTCGTGCCGGAGGCCCGCGTCGTCTTCGCGCACGGCCAGATGCCCGAGCGCGACCTCGAGAGCCGAATGCTCGACTTCTTCGCCGGCCGCGTCGACGTCCTCGTCTCCACGACGATCATCGAATCGGGCCTCGACGTGCCGCGCGCCAACACCATGTTCATCCACGAGGCGGACCGATTCGGCCTGGCGGACCTGCACCAGTTGCGCGGCCGGGTCGGACGCTACAAATACCGCGCGCACTGTTACTTTCTGTTGCCGGAGTCGCGGCCGATGACGCCGGCGGCCGCCAAGCGCCTCCGCGCGATCGAACGCTACTCGGAACTCGGCGCCGGCTTCCAGATCGCCATGCGGGACCTGGAGATCCGTGGCGCGGGGAACATCCTCGGGGCCGAACAGTCCGGCCACATCGCCGCCATCGGCTACGAACTGTATTGCCAACTGCTCGAGACGGCGGTCCGGCGGTCCCAGGGCCTGGCGGAACCCGACCGCCGGCGGGCCGACGTCCGGCTGGACCTTCCGGCGTTCTTCCCGAAGACGTACGTGCCGACTGAAAGCCAGCGCATCAGCCTGTACCGGCAACTGGAGCGTGCGGCCTCGGTGGATGTGCTTCGCGACGTCGCCGACGAGATCGGCGACATGTTTGGCCCGATGCCGGCGGAGGTCGCGAATCTCGTGGACCTGGAAGAGGTGCGGCTCCTGGCCGGCCGCGCCCGCATCGCCGCCATTCATCGCAAGGGGGCCGACCTGGTGATGACCGCCGAACGCGCCCGCGCCGTCGAGGCCCTCTTCGCGCGGTGCGCCGACCCGGAGGTCCGCCGGGCTGGGACCGTCCGGGTGATCGATCCGCAGACGGTGCTGTGGCGGCTCGGGGAGGATCGGGGCGCCGAGGGGGCGCTCGGCCTATTGAAGAAGTGGCTTGCCGGGGCGCCGGGGGGCAACTAGAATACGCCTCTTGCGGAATTCCTTTTTCGAGGGCGGCCGGAATGCGATGGGCGGCATGGGTGGTGGCGGCGGGATTGGCGGCCGGCTGCGGCCGCGCCCGCGACGACACCGGCCTCGGGGCGCTTGAGCCTCGGATGGCGACGAGCGGCGGCGAATACGCCGCCGACTCCGCCTCCGTCGAGGCCGAGGTCAGCCCCGCTCGCCGCGCCGCGCCCGGCGAAACGCTGGCGAAACCCGTGCGCGGCGTTCCCGCGCCGGACGCGACGCGGGCGCGCCCGGACGGCGATGCAGAGTATAAGGCGCGGCTGGAGGAAGTGCCGATTCCCGTGCCGCCCAGCCGGACGCCCCTGGTGGCCTACGAGGAGGCGGGCGAAGTACGGCTCGTGAATGCGGTCCTTGCGGAGGTGAACGACGAGGTCATCACGCGGGAGGATATTTTCGGGCCCCTCCGGTCCCAGATTCGCCAGTGGCGCAAGGAACTGCCGCCGGAAGAGTTCGAGGCCCGGTGCCGCGCGGTCGTGGACCTGAGGTTGCGCGAGGCGATCAGCGAACGGCTGGTGATCCAGGAGGCGAAGCGGCGCCTTTCGGACGCCCAGAAAGAGGAACTCGAGGCGACGCTCGGCCAGATGCTCAAGGACCTCGCCGCCGAGGCCGGCAGCATGCTCCTTCTGGAGGAGCGCTTGAAGGCGCAAGGATCCACGGTCGAGAAAACGATGGAGCGGGAGCGCGAACGCATCCTGGTGCAGCGGTTCCTGTACGAGCGCATCGCCCCAACGATCCATATTACCCGGTCCGAATTGCTGGACTACTACAACAAGGTCCGGGCGCAGCGGTATGAGAAGGAGGCGCGGATTCAGATGCGGCTGATTATGATTCGTAAGAGCGAGTTTCCCGAGGAGGCGCAGGCGCGGGCGTTGGCCGACGCCGTCCTCAAACGGGCGGAGTCGGGCGAGGATTTTGCGAAACTCGCCCGGCAATACAGCCGCGACGCCATGGCCGAGAAGGGCGGCGACTGGGGCTACGTGACGCAGGGGGCGTTCGGCGTCCGGGCCGTCAACGACGCGCTGTTCGCGCTCGGCCGGGGCCGGATCGCCCCTCTCGTCGAGACCGCCGACGCCTTCTACATCGTCAAGGCCGAGGACCGCCAGGACGGGCGGACCGTTCCCTTCACCGAAGTCCAGGCCGAAATGGAAGACCAGATACGCGACGCCAAGTACAACGAAACCGTCTCCCGCTACATTCAGGACCTGTACGGGAAATCGTACGTCCGGGTCCGGCGTGAGAATCTATAGGGAGCCCCATGCCACGGGTCACGTTTCTTCCTTACGGGATACGGCTCGAGGTGCCGCGCGGGACGAGCCTGCTGGCGGCGGCGGACGAGGCGGCCGAGAGCGTGCCCGACGATTTTTTTGCGGGCGAATTGTGCGAAGGTCGGCACGAGTGCGGCAACTGCAGCGTCGAGGTCCTCCAGGGGGCCGAGAACCTTTCGCCCGTGACGGCCTCGGAGCGCGCGCTCCTGGACGCGCTCGGCCTGGGGCCCGCATTCCGCAGCGCCTGCACGGCGCGCGTCGTCGGCGACGTCGCCGTCCGGATCCCCGCGCCGGTGAAACAC
>JBAUDW010000224.1:0-4745 GCA_049678285.1 Phycisphaerae bacterium | reverse complement strand
AACACCATCCCGGCGCCACCGTCTCGGCCAATTCTCGCTCTTTTCCGCCCCCGCGTCCAGCAAGTATTCACTGAAACGGAGGGATTTTTTCGATAGGGTTTTGTTGGAGCCTATTCCAATAACCCGGGACAGCGGCGCTGGATGGGGCTCATCAGGCGACCCCCGCACAGGCGCCCTTTTCGGCGGCCCAGGCCACGAGTTCACGGTCCAGCACGTCGAGGTAATGGCGAAGGCGTCGGCGCGGGTCGTCGAGGAAGACGCGGATGGCACTTGTGTCATGAACGGCGCCGCTCGCTGGCGCTCACGGCTCGGATATCGGTCGCGGCGCTGTTGCCAACCGCCGACGCGCGCGTCACCTCTGCGCCGCGCGCCCGCAGGAATTGTGCCTCAACCCACGGCTCAGCCGCGATTCAGGCCGCCCCAACGTCCTAACGTGATCCTAACTCAATCTCGCGGGCCCGGTACAGGCCGGCGACGAATCAGTGCCCTTCCTCCTGTGCGGCGGGCGGAGCGGGAGTCCTCGTGGGTTCTGAGGCGACGGGCTTCCCTTGCCGGTCGGCTGTCAGATTCTCCACGGCTCCCGAAAGGCGCGCGCCCGCAGCCGGTTGGCTTCGGTGTCGTTGACGAACTCCGCCTTCACCGGGTCGTACTTCATGTCGCGCTTGAGCCACATGCAGATGTTGGCGGCGTGGACGGTGGTCATGGAGCGGTACATCACTTCCGGATTGGCCACGGTCTGGCGGCGCGACCTCACGCAGTCCAGAAAGTTGCGCATGTGGTTCATCGGCCGGCCCGTCCGGGCCATGTAATCTCCGACGATCTTTTTGAAGTCGGCCAGCATGGCGGGGTCCGAGACATCCGGCTGGGAGTACCCGTCGGCGGCGGAGACCCATCCTTCGGGGCCGTCGAAACGCATGCCGCACGACCCGCGCCACCACTTGTTGCCCCGCGAGAGGATCATCTTCACGCCGTTGGCGAACGTGGTGACCATGCCGTCGCCGGAGGAATTGTTGACATACTCGTAGTGAACCGGCGAAGTGTCGAGGGCGTCGAGGCCGGCCTGGGCCTGGGCGAAGGTGTGCGCGCCCCATTCGCCGATGCAACTGGTGTGAAAATCGTAATGCCCGCGCCAGGCGCCCTTAATGTAGGCCGAGTTGTACGCCCGCCAGGGACACGGGCCGAGCCAGATGTCCCAGTCCACTTCTTCCTTGGGCGGCTCGGGTTCCGCCGGCAGCCAGTCGTGTCTCATCTCGGCGGCGTCCCAGGGGGCGATGTGGGCGTAGGCCGTGTGCACCCGCCCGAGCCGGCCCATGCGGGCCATCTCGATGCAGAACACAAAATTCCCTTCGCTCAGCCGCTGCGCGCCGGTCTGGTAGATGCGTCCGTAACGCCGGGCGGTGTCGACGACGGCCTGGCCTTCCGCGATGGTCATGCAGGAGGGCTTTTCGCTGTAGACATCCTTTCCCGCTTTCATCGCCAGGACGGACGCTGGCGCGTGCCAGCGGTCGCCGGTGCCGATGTACAACGCGTCGATGTCCGGGCATGCGGCCAGGAACTCGCGGAGGTCGCGGTAGGTGGCGCAATCGTTGTTGCCGTAACGCTTGTCCACCAGATTCTTGACGGCCTCGCGCCGCTCCTTCCTCACGTCGCAGACCGCCACGAACTGGACGTCCGGCTCGGGCAGCATCCAGTTCAGCACGTTCCAGCCGCGATTCCCGATCCCGATGGCGCCCACCACGATGCGCTCGCTGGGCGGAACGGCTCCGTCGCGGCCCAGCGCCGAAGCGGGAACGATCCAGGGCGCCGCGACCAGCCCGCCGGCCACGGCCGCACGCTTCAGAAACTGCCTCCGGGTCACCCCCGATGCCCCTCGAGCCTGGGCAAGCACGGACTCGGGCTTTCCGGAAGCGTGAACGCCGGAAGGGAATGGTTTCGGGGACATGGGCTCATCCTCTCAGTTTGAGTTCCGGGCCTGACTTTGTTCCGCGCAAAGTCTTACGTGCGCGGTTCCACAATAGTTGCCGGGACCGCTCGTGTCAAGATCCTAGGAGTGCGGATGCGGCTCCGGATGCCTGGCGAGGCGGGCGAACGTACCTTGGCATTCGCAAAGTCCCCTCATCCTGTCTTCGGCGGGGTCTGGAAGATCCGATGGCTGCCGTGGCACTGGGTGCACGTGCGGGGCGTTTCGGCCTTGGCGACTTCGGCGGCATGGTCGCGGGCTGCCTTGTGGCACGTGAGGCAGAAGACCCCCATGGCCTTGGCGCGGAATGTCGCGTCGGCGGGGGTCTTGCGCTCCTCGTCCTCCATGTGGGGCCGGCTGGGGCCGTGGCACCGGACGCACGTGACGCCGTGCGTCTCGTGGACGACGACCAGTTCTTCGGCACGGAAGTCGATGTGGCACTCGTAGCAGACGTTGGAGGCCATGGCCTCAGACGCGCTGCGGCCAAGCCGGCACGAGGCGGCCCCGGCCACCGCGGCGACGACTCCCGCGACGGCCGCGACCGCGAGCATAATCCCTCGCTTTCGTTCCCGCATAAGCCTTCCCCGGTCCCGGCGCGCCGGGCTTCGCCGTCGCCGGCGGCTACACGTAGATGCCCTGGTCGCGGATCCAAGCGTAATCGGGCGGCAGGTGGGCGGCGGAGGCCAGGGCCGCCTCCCGGATCGCTCGCCGCTCGGCGTCCGTCAACCCGGTTGCCCGCTCGTACGACGCCTTGACGTCGTTTTCGACCTCGGCCGGTATCGTCATCCCGGGGATCGTGCAAGTCATTTCGGGCACCTCGAGGATTTTCTTGAGGCCCTTGATGGCGATGTCGTCCAAGGCGGGCGGCCGTTTCTCCTGCTCGGCCTTGCGCATCTCATCGCTGAAGTAGCTGTTCCCGTGGAACGGCTTCAGGCCCACCGCGCCGACGTTCTTCTTGGCGATGGTCTCGAACATGCTGCCCGACGCCTTGGGCTCGTGGCTCACGCTGTAGAGGAAGACGAACCCGTGGAACTTGTCGCCCCACTTGTCGAGGACCCACCGCACGAACTCGTGGTTGTGGGCGCTCATGCCGAGGTAGAGGACCTTCCCCGCCTTGGAGGCGTTGTCGTAGGCCGCGACGACGTTCTCGATTTCCTCGGGGGTGTGGCCGCCTTCCATCAGGGCCTGCGGACGCCAGAACCAGAGCCGATCCACCATCAGCCGGCGCAGACCTTCGTCGATCTCGACCGTGAGCCGCTCCACGCTCCGATTGTTCTTATCGCGCATGCACAGGATGTGGTCGCTGTAGCCGACGTGCATCGGAACGCCCGTCTGTTTCATGCAGCGGCCGTAGATGACGGTCTCGGCGGCCGTCGTGATGTCCAGGTAGTTGATCCCGCACTCGGCGGCCTTGACCCACACCTCGTTGCGGGCCTTCTGAACGTCGGCCGGCGGGTCGTCGTTGGGGAAACGGTCCCAGTACCGCCCGCCGGTGGGCGTCTTCCAGTGACCGCCCAGACCGACCTCGGAGATCATGACGCCTGTGCGGCCGAAAGGCCGGTAGCCCATCTTGGCGTTGTAGTTGAGGATCTTGCTGGTGTCGGCCTTGGCCTCTGGCGCAGCCAGGCCGCCCCGGGTCAAGATCCCGCCGAGGGCCGCCCCGGCAACCGCTTGACCGGCCCGACGCACAAACTCGCGACGCTTAATGCCTTTCTTACTCATCCTCGGTCTCCTCGTCCCCCGGCCCTGGTCGGCCGCCGCGCGATGCACCCGAGGCGTCCGATGGGATAAACCCCGTCGGCCCGAAACGGTTCCGTCTATTATTCTTCAGAAGCCTGCTTCAGCAGGATTCTGATGGCTGACGGTGGACCGCTGACGGCTTCTTTCTGCCGCGTCACGCGCCGCCGATCTCGCGGCGGAGCCAAGCGATGCTGGCCGCGAGGTTTTCCTCGGTGCCCAGGCACTCCACGGACAGGAACCCGTCCCAGCGGGCCTCTTTCAGGAGTCGGATGCAGATCTTGATGTTCTCGGCGTTGACGCCCTGGCCGATGGCCGACTCGCTCATGGCGATGCCGGTCTCCTCGCCCCGGAGGGCCGCGCGGCCCAGCGGACCGCCTGGGCGATCAGTTTCTGGAACGCCTCTACCTGGTACGCGTCCGGCCAGTGGGCCGGCAGGATGGTCACCACCCGGCCCTTGCCATACCGGTTCGTCCAGACCGACGGGTACTCTTTGTCCTTACCTTTTTCCTTGGACACGGCCAGGACGTGGCACCCCTCGGCGAGCGGCGTCGACTCGTACAGTTCGCTGTGGGCCTCGAACGTCTCGGGCAGATTCTTGGTGACGGGGTGCTGGCGGTCCACCAGGCGCACGTCGAGCAGGATGTCCACCTCGCCGTGGCGGATAAACTTGGCGCCGTACACCTCGCGGACCGCCTCCCAGTCCGTGAAGGAGTAGTACGAGGCGTGGATGGCGACGACGCCCACGCCGCCGCCGATGACCTGGAGGAGTTTCTCCTTCTGCCCGTCAGTCAGCACCCCCTTGGCCTTGTCGAAGCAGTGGTTCATGAGGATGACGTCGAGCGAGCCCGAGCCGGACGAATCGAGGAAACTTCCGTCGCGGACCACCTGGATGGCCATGGGGACGTGCTTCGGCAAGGCTTCGGTTAGGATTTTGACGTAAGCGTCGAAATCGTGGGAATGGCCGCCGACCCACAGGACGGCCCGGAGTCGGCGTTCCGCCGGGGGCGGACTGTTCGCGCCGGCCGCGCGGCCGCACGCCCAAGCC
>JBAUDW010000223.1:0-3177 GCA_049678285.1 Phycisphaerae bacterium | reverse complement strand
GCCCCCGTCCGCGCAGCCGTGGCGGATTTCCTCCGCAGCCCGCCGGCCGGCGCCCAGCCCCGCCTCGCATTTCCGCCGCGCGAGCCGCGACCGCCTGGTTCGCCGCCGGGCTTGCCCGGCGCTCGCCTTTCGCCCGCCGCGCCGCCCCGCGACGCCGCTTGCGGCTTAGCGTCCGTCACGTTTAGCCGCGAGCCGACAGGCGAGCGCGTTTCGCCGCCGCCCCCCCACGCCATTCAACTTCACAACACCTATCTCGTGGCCGAGACGCCGGACGGCATCCTCATCGTGGACCAGCACGCCTTGCACGAACGGGTGCTTTTCGAGCAACTCATGAGCCGGCTGGAAGCGGGTCCGCTCGAAAGCCAGCGGCGCCTGACGCCCATCACGGTGGACCTGACGGACGCGGAGATGGCAGCGGTGGGAACGCACCAGGAGGCGCTCGCGCGCCTCGGCATCGAGGTCGAACCGCTCGGCCCGCGCTCGGTCGGCATCCACTCGTTTCCGACGCTCCTGGAACGCGCGGACCCGGAAGGAACGCTTCGCGACTTCCTGGCATGGGCCGTCCAGTGCGAGGCGCCGCCGGGCCCGCGCCAGGTGCTGGAGAAACTGGCCCACGTAGCCGCCTGCCGCGGGGCCGTCAAGGCGGGAGACCCGCTTCGCCCAGCGGAGATCGAAGCGCTTCTCGCGCATCGCGAAGCGAGCGACATGGCAGCGACTTGTCCCCACGGTCGGCCGACCGCCCTCGTCCTCAGCCGAACGGACCTCGAAAAACAATTCGGCCGCGACTACGCCGCCTCCCGCCGCGACGCCGCCGGCGAGTCCCTGCCCTTTTAGCGCCGCGCCGTTCCTGTGAATGTTGAACGTTGGACGTTGGCTGTTGGACGTTCGTCGTTGTGACTCTTTCCGCTTTCCGCGTTTGAACACCCCCCCTCCTTGGTATAATGATTCGTGCCCTGACCGTGAAAGACATCCTCGACGAACAAATCGCCAAAAAACTGGCATAAGGCTCTTTGACGCTCCCTCTCCCCTTGTCGCCTTGGGCGACTCGACGTGGCGAGACGGGAGACAGTGGGTTTGTGGCTGGCTTCGGCAGGCAATCCTGAACCTTGCTGTTCGGCGCATCGCACGATTGCTACAACGATCAATCACTGAAGCCAAGCAGCGCTGGTGCATCCTGTCTTCTATCCATCAAGTCACGCCAAGGTCTTTCTTCACCAATAGCCGACGCGGCTTCCTCACATGCCTGCTTCGCGATCTTGTCGACCAGATCCCCCTTGATCCACTTCTCGAAGTCAGTATAGCCTTGCTCTCGCCACTTGGGGTATTTCCCCGACAATGCGTCGCGCGCCTTTTGGGCCAGACTTCTTGGGAAGAACTTCTCGTATAACAGGAAACGGGAACGCAGTTGCCCAAGAACGGCCTGCGACGCCTTCTTCGCTTTTATCTCCTCAGACCAAGTCAAGTATCCGCGGTGTCTCACTAGGGCTGCGGGAACGGCCTTGACAAGGGTGCGCGTGAGTACGAGTTTGAGCCCGAAGTCAAAACACGTCTGCCACCCATGGAAGCATGGATCCCACACATCCGGGTCCAGTCTCTCGATCTCTGCGATTGCAGACCACCGCACAAAGGCACTGTTGGCGCAAGGGCAAAGGGGGACAGGTTGGAGTTGCCCGCCCTTGAAGCCCCGGTTTAGGGGAGAACCATGAAGCAAGTAATGGCCCTCGCTTTGCATATCCTGGGGGTTGCCTGGAGTACCATCCGTCAGCACTCTGCTGCAAAATGCCCCAACTCCGCAGTCTGCACCTGCAGCCTCAAGCATGTTCCCGAGCCATCGCTTCTCAGGAAACGCGTCGTCGTCTAGGAAAGCCACGAACTCACGGGGGCAGGATTTGAGGTGGCGCAGAGCTTCGTTCCAATTCCCCTCTAAGGTCGGGATCTGGCTAGAAGGAATTATCTCTATACGCTTGGGGCTCGCCCTTGCCGCCAGGCTCTGGATGTCGGCGGCATCGTCACCCCACGGCACCAAGAACAGGCTTGCGTTGCCCAAGTTCGGCACAGCCCTTTGGAGCCACTCTCCAAAGACCTGCTTGTTCCCTGATGCTACTACCACAGCCACACTTGAGCCGCCGCTGGACATGGTTCGACCTCCCACCATATGCTACTCGATGGTGTCTGAAACCGCAACAGGGGAGTTCCGGTGACAGGGAGTTCCGGGGACATAGAACTTATCTCCTCTTTCCCGGCTTCGGGGAGTTCCGGGGACCGGGAATTTCGGGGCATGGACACAATACTAAATCCGGAGAGGCGACCTTGAGAAATAAGTATCACGTCCCCCGAATTCACTGTTACATACAGGGTTTCCAGTTCTGCCACAAAAACCGGGTCAAAAGAACATAGCCCGCGACAACGCTGACGGCTTTCAGCCAGAAGAGGATAATCATCGGCCAGTTCAGCGCGGGGGGTGCATCGAAATCCCGGTCCTCGCTGATACCTTCCTTTTCCTTTATGCGGCCAAAGGCCCCCCAGATTGCCCCTCCAACAAGATAGTGAAGGAAGTCCAAGGCTAACCCTGTAGCGAACAAGCCAAGAGGAAGTACGAGTGCGTTGGGTAGTCGCGCCTCAATGCCTTCACCTGAACGAAAAATCCAAATGACGGCAATTCCAGCCAGCGCCAGGACACGCCCTGTTTGGCTGGCCGTTCCTGTAAGGTTCTGGTATGCGATCCTAACATCCTCAAGTTTCATCGTCAGCTTTTCCTGGGGCCTGTGCTGTGCGTCCTATCAACTTTCTTCTTGCCTCTGCCAGTGTCCCCAAAACCGGGAAGTGGGATCACCTCTCGCTGAGTAGTTGCTGGACGCTTGCGGGTTTCCTCCAAAGGAATAAACTGCCCCGTTCTCGAATCCCTACCGCCGATTCTTCCTTGTGGTTTTTTGGCCATGTTTTGCTCCTTGACCGTTGGGGTCCATTGAAAATATTCTAAATGAGTCTCTCTCCAAAGTCAAGTGCATTCCGCCCCCGATCCGCCTGCCCGCCCTAGTCCCGGCGCGCCCGTGCGGGCCGGAGGTCCGCCATTGTTCTGTGCAACCGGGAACATGGTTGACACTTTAGACCGGGCACATGGTTGACACTTTCGGGTTTTGGGGAGACGGTTCGGCCGGGCCTGGAGCGGAGCGGAAG
>JBAUDW010000222.1:0-8536 GCA_049678285.1 Phycisphaerae bacterium | reverse complement strand
AAATACCCCCCAAAACTCGCGCAAAAAAGTTATCCACAATCGCCGGCGGTCGTAAGTTGAACCTCGGCGATTGGGAACGTGATCCCGGCGCGCCGGGATCGCGGCTCGAAAGGCGGGCGGCTAGCGGTTCCGCTGACCGAATTCCGCGTTGCATCCGACCGGGGGCCCGCTATAATACGCGGCCCAAGTGGAGGAATCGCGGCCGGCTGGCCGCTGGACGCCAACTTCTCGCGAAAGGGAGACGCCGATGTACAAAACCCGCCTCTTCGCACCCGGTCCGACGCCCGTCCCCGAGGAGACGCTTCTGGAACTCGCGCGGCCGATGTTCCATCATCGGACGGGCGAGTATCGCAAGATGCTCGAGCAGTTGACGGCCGACATGCAATACATCCTGCAGACCAAGCAGCCGGTGTTCACGATCACGGGTAGCGGGTCGGCGGCGATGGAGGCGGCTGTGGCGAGCGTCGTGGCGCGGGGCGAGAAGATGATTGCCGTCCGCGCCGGGAAGTTCGGCGAGCGGTGGAGCGAACTCGGCAAGACCTTCGGCGCCAACGTCGTGGACGTGGATGTCGAGTGGGGCACCGCCATTACGCCGAAAGAGGTCGAGGCGCTCCTCAAGCAGCATCCCGACGCGGTGGCCCTCTACACCCAGCACTGCGAGACTTCGACGGCCACGGTCTTCGACATCGAGGGCATTGCCAAGGTGGTCGGCAAGACGAGCACGCTGCTGGTGGTGGACGGCATCACGGGGGTCGGCGCGCTGCCGTTCTACATGGACTCCTGGGGCGTGGATATCACGGTGGTCGGGAGCCAGAAGGCCCTGATGTTGCCGGCGGGCCTGGCGTTTATCGCCTGCTCCGAGAAGGCCTGGAAGAAGATCGACGCGACGGCGCCGGGCGCCTACTACAACAACCTGAAGGCGTACAAAAAGAGCCTGGCCGCGTGGGACAACCCCTGGACGCCGGCCAACGCGATGGTGCGTGCGGCCCTGAAGAGCACGGGGATGATCCGCTCGGAGACGCTCGAGAAGGTGTGGTCGGAGACCCGTCGCCGGGCCGAGGCCCTGCGGGCGGCCGCCAAGGCCCTGGGCCTGACGCTTTACGCGAAGAACCCGTCGGACAGCATGACGGCGATCAACGTCCCAGCGGGGGTGGACGGCGAGGCGCTGCCGAAGGTGATGGCCAATGACTTCGGCCTCCGCGCGACGGGCGGCCAGAGCCGGTTGAAGGGCAAAATCGTCCGGTTCTCGCACATGGGTTACACGGACGCGTTCGACCTGCTGGCGGCCGTGGCGGCCTTGGAGATGGCGCTGGGGAAACTCGGGTATAAGGTGGACTACGGGGCCGGCGTGGCGGCGGCCCAGAAGGTCCTCGCGAGGGGCTGATTCCACAGACCCCCAGGAGAGGTGAGCATGAAGATCCTCGTCTCCGACAAACTCGACCAGGAAGGCGTCGAGATCCTCAAGTCCGAGCCGGGCTTCGAGGTGGATGTCAAGACGGACTACACGCCGGAGCAACTGCGCGACGCCGTCGGCCAATATGACGGCATCGTTATCCGCTCGGCCACCAAGTTGACGGCGGAGGTCCTCGCCAAGCCCGGCAACCTGAAGGTCATCGCGCGGGCCGGCGTCGGCGTGGACAACGTGGACCTGGCGACGGCGACGCGTCACGGGATCGTGGTGATGAACGCGCCGGACGGGAACACGCTCTCGACGGCGGAACTGACGATCGGCCTGATGTTCGCCGTCAGCCGGCTCATCGTCCCCGCCTGCACGAGCCTCAAGGAAGGCCGATGGGACAAGAAATCGTTCATGGGCCACACGCTGGCCTCGAAGACGGTCGGCGTCATCGGTCTGGGTCGGATCGGGAGTGCCGTCGCCCGGCGGTGCGTGGGCCTGGAGATGAAGGTGATCGGCTACGACCCGTTCGTCTCGGGCGACCGGGAACTGGCGAAGCAGATCCGGCTCGTGGACAACCTGGAAGACCTTCTGCGGGAGGCCAACTACCTGACGGTCCACACGACGCTGACGGACGAGACGCGCAGCCTCATCGGGGCGAAGGAACTGGCGATGATGCCGAAGGGCGCGTTCGTGATCAACGCGGCCCGCGGCGGCATCATCGACGAGAAGGCCCTCCTGGAGGCCCTGAACTCCGGCCACCTGGCCGGCGCCGGCATCGACGTGTACACCAAGGAACCGCCTGAGGACCGCTCGCTGGTGGAGCATCCGAAGGTCGTCAGCCTGCCGCACCTCGGCGCCTCGAGCCACGAGGCCCAGCGCGTCGTCGCCGTGGACGCCTGCCGGAACCTCGTCGATTATCTGGCGGGGCGGGAATTGCGGAACGCCGTCAACGTGCCCGCGATGGACTTCGCCGCCGCCGGGGTCCTCAAGCCCTATGCGGAACTGGGGCACCGAATGGGGGCGATCCTGGCGGCCCTGATGCGCGGGCGGCTGAAAAGCCTCACGATGACCTACGCGGGCGAAATCGCCGACGAGCCCTACAACCAGGTTACGATCAGCGTCGTCATGGGCATGCTTCAGAAAGTCGTCGCTTCGCCGATCAACATGGTCAACGCCATGGTGGTGGCGAAGGAGAGCGGCGTCGAGGTATCGGAGCGGACGTCGACGGACGCGCGGGGCTATGCCTCGAGCGTGCGGGTCGTCGCGGAAGGCGACCGCGAGAACCATTCCGTTTACGGCACGGTGTTCGCCGGCCGGTATCCGCGCGTGACGGCGATCGACGAGTTCTACATGGAACTCCGTCCGCAGGGCGACATCGTGATTACGTTCAATGAGGACCGGCCTGGGATCATCGGCGAAGTGGGGACGATCTTCGGGGCGCACCGCATCAACATCGCAAGCATGACGTTCGGGCGCAAGCCGGAATCGAGCGAGGCGTGTCTGGCCCTGACGCTGGACGCGGTCCCGCCAGCCGGGGTGCTGGAAGAGTTGCGCGGCAAGAAGTTCATGACGCGCGTCCACCACGTGAGCCTGCCGCCGCTTGTGACCGAGGACGCGTAAGACGGCGACCTACCGTAAATCCGAGACTGGACCGGCGCAGCAGGCCGGCACCCGGCGCGCGCGAGTCGTGCGGTTTGCGGCGGGGCTGGCGGGAGCGGCCATCCTCGTTTTCGGCGCCGGCCTCGCCTGCGAGCCGCACGCCCTCCGGGAAGAACCCGTCCTTCTTTTCTCGGCGAACAACGACGGCATCCTTGCGGCCTGCGGGTGTCCGGGCAATCCGAGCGGCGGGTTCGCCAAACGCCAGGGCCTCATCGAGCAATATCGCCGAACCTGCCGAAACGTCCTCCTCGTGGACCCGGGCGACCTGCTGCCCGACCACAAGAACGAAACGCTCGTCAAGTACCTTGGGCGTGGGGCGGCCCGGGCGAAGTACGACGCCATCGGCCTGGGCGACCAGGAATTCCTCGTCGGCGCGGAGCGTCTGCGGTCGCTCTGGGCGGAGTACGACTTGCCGATGGTCTGTGCGAACGTGCGGGACGAGACAGGCGAGTTCGTCGTCCCGCCGCACCTCATCTGTCCGCTGAGCGACCGGAAGGTTGGCATCTTTGCGGTCATAGCGGATCGCGTTTACGGGTTCCCGCCGATGGAGTGGCGGACGGGACTCGTGGTGGAAGACCCGATCGTCGCCGCCAAGCGCGAGGCCGAGGCCCTGGCCGAGTGCGACCTGGTGGTGGCGCTCTCGCATCAGCCCCTCCAGGAGACGCGCCGCCTGGCGGCCGAGGTCGCGGGCGTGGACATCATCGTCTCGGGGCACGACACGACGACGCTCCTGGAGCCGGAAAGAATCGGCGAGGCGATTCTCGTCGGGGCGGGCCAGGCGGGGGACATCCTCGGCGCGCTGGTGCTTCGCCGCGACGCGGAGGGCGGCCCGGAGTGGAAGCAGACGCTGACGGAACTGTCGGCCCGCGTGCCGGGCGCCAAGTGGGTCGAGGACCTGTATTGGGACTACGTGAAGGAGGCTAAGGAAAAGCCGGAGACCGATTGGGACACGCCGATCCCCGTCGTGTACGAGTCGGCCGAGGCGTGCGGGGAATGCCACGAGCCCGAGTTCAAGCAGTGGCAGACGACGGCCCACGCGCGGGCGTACGAACCGATCCGGAAAGCCGGCCGCCAGGACGATCCGGAGTGCCTGATGTGCCACACAATGGGTTTCGCGCGAAAAGGCGGGTTTGAATCGATGGCGAAGACGCCTGCCCTGGGGCGCGTGACGTGTCAGGCCTGTCACGTCGTGAACAGCGATCACCACGAGAAGGGCAAGAAGGCCGAGCCGAGGATTTTCCTCTCCTCCCGCTGGTGCATGTCCTGCCACGGAATGGTTCAAAGTCCGAAGTTCGACTATTTTACCTACAAGCCGCGGATTCAACACCGCTCCGAAGAGGATCGGAAGAAGGATTAGCCCTTTGCCTGCGGGGAGAGCCCATGCACGCGACGGTCCTGCTGGGCCTGATCATGGCGCTTCTGGCGATGGAAGTCGCGCCGGAGGGGCCGCCGCCCGACGTCGCGACGACGTTGGGCGCCGTGGCGGCGATCGCGCTGGGCGTGTTCGCGGCCGGATGGGTCCTGGGGGCGCTGGCGCTCCGCCGCGGGGCGATTGAGGCGGATGAACAACGTTTCTTCCTGCGGGTGGGCCGCGTGGCCAAGGCATACCGGCTCGTGGTGCTGCTCGCGTATGGGATCATGCTCGGCGCGCTGAACTGGCCGGCTCTGGTGGCGCATCTGGCCGGCGACAAACGGATGTTTCTGGGCTTCCTCCTGATGGCGGCGCCGTTCCTGGTGCTCCTGGTTCTCTCGTGGACGGCCCTTTACTGGGCGGACCGCCGGCTGCGCGCGTTCATGTTCGCACGGGCCGGCGTCGTGATGGCCGGCGCGGCCTGGACGCTCCCGCGATACCTGGTCTTTCTTCTGCGTCAGTACCTGCTCGTGGTTTTCGTTCCGCTCGCGGCGCTTCTGGCGGTCCATGACCTCCTGGTCCGTTTCCTGGGACCGCTGGATTCGATGCCGCTCGCCACCATACTCCTCGTCGGGGGCGTGGTGGCCGTAGCGATGCTGGCCGGGCCGTGGATCCGCCTGTGCTGGCGGACGGAACGGTTGCCGGAGGGCGACCTGCGCCGGCGTCTGACGGGTTTGGCGGGGCGCGCGGGGGTCCGCGTCGGCGACATCCTGGTCTGGCGGACCAATCTTTCGATTGCCAACGGGTGCATGGTGGGTAGCATCGGGCCGTTGCGATACATCCTCATCACCGACGCGCTGCTCCTGGCGCTTCCGAACGAGGAACTGGAGGCGGTCTTCGCTCACGAGGTGGCGCACGTCAAGTACCATCACGTGCTTCTCTACATGGCGCTGGCGATCGGGGGCATGGGGGCGATGATCCTCGTGGGGGAGGCCGCGGCGGTCGTGACGCATTCATCGGTAACCCTCAGCCTCGTGACGGCCGCTTTTCTGGTCGCTTATTGGTGGTTGCTTTTTGGCTTTATCTCGCGGCGCTGCGAGGCGGAATGCGACCTCTTTGCCGTGCAGGCCACGTCGTGTCCCGAAGGTTGCTCGCCGCCGGAGGATGATATCCGAATCGGCGGGGACGGAGCATCGCCCCTGGCGCTCTGCGAGCATCGGGTTCGGGCCTTCACGAGCGCCCTGGGGCGGATCGCGCGGCTGAACGGGTCGGCCGAGACGGCCCGGGGCTGGCGCCATTTCAGCGTAGCGCGGCGCCGGCGGTTTCTGGAGCAGGTGCTCGCCAGTCCGCCGTTGGCCGAGCGATTCGCGCGACGGCTGCGGCGAATCAAGTGGATGGCGATTCTCGGGGCGGTTCTGGCGGCTGCCGCGGTTGCGCTCCTGATGCTGGCCGCGCCGGCATCAGAGGCGGACGACTCCGAGGATCCGGCAGGCCCAGAGGACGTCGTCCCGCCGGCACACCGTTGGATCGTACGCTTCATTGATGGGGACGAGATGAACGCGGTCGCCCTCGGGGCGCCACAGTTTGACGGTGACGCCGATGCGGCCTTGGAGTCGGACGATGGCGGTCTGTCCCGGTTCCGGGAAGGCGTCGCGCCGGGAGATGACGATGTCTCCGTCGAGGATGCGCGGGGCCATGCTGTCGCCGGCCACGCGGAGGCCGAACGTGCCGGGCGCGACCTCGTTGAGGCCGGCCAGGTCGACGAACTCGACGCACCCGTCGGGCGTCGGCTCGGATAATTGGATGAGGCGGGCTTCGCGTCCGAAGGGCGCTTCGGGCTGGAATCCCGGGTCGGCGGATTGCATGTCCGCGGGGCGCTGGCGTCCCGCTTTCCCTTCGACACGGCCGACGAGGTCATCGAGCGTATCCGATTCGTCGTGCCCGGCGAAGAAATTCTCCCATCGCGCCAGGAGCCCCGCGGCGGTCCGGCCGATGATGGGGACGCAGGTCGCCTTGACCGCGCCGAGATACGGTTCCCAGGGATCCTCGGCCGGGGGCAGGGTCCGCCGGACTTCGGAAAGCAATCGCTCGAGCGCCGCGCGTGCGGCAACCCCCTTGGGTGTCGCACCGGCCCTGTCGGTAAAGCGTGCGAGGGCGTCCTGGAGATCCTGTGACAGGTGTATGTCACGGCCCTTGGATTGGGGGGTCGGGAAGGGGTCGCCGCGGCCCGTCAGGAGCCACTCGGCGTCGGCACCGGTGACGTCGGCGGCACGGGCCAACAGGTCGGCCGGAGGCGGCCGGGTTTTCTCGTAATAGTTGTACGTGGAAGGACTTATGCCGAGCGCACGGGCGAAGGTCGCCCGCCCTCGCGGGCCGAAAATCTCCTGCCTCAGTCGATCGAGTCTCTGGCAGGTTTCCGGACGATCTGGTTTTGTGCCCATCGCCTGAGATCACCTCAAAAAGGCCACATGGATTCGCAAGTGCGAACAACATCTTGCAGAACAACCGCAACCGCGTATAATCTTTCGCGTAGCGTACACGTACACGAACTATACGGGCACGGGCAGGGATGAGCAAGAAAAAATCTTCTTGAGGAGGCGGCCATGGCGAAGGCGGACGAAGCGGCTCGCGAGGTTCTGAAGGGCTTGAGCGGCTTGGTAATGCTGGCGGAATGGCAGTTGTCGCTGGCGAAGGACCTTCGGGAGAAAGCGTCGCGGCTCGTAGAGGAGGATAGCAACGGCCTGCCGGAAGATCCGCTTCTGGGTCGGCCGGAATAGGGGGGAATCCCTTGACGGGCTTGACCGAAACGGGGCGGGCGAAAACGGCCCATCGATGACAGGGACGGTCGTATAATCAAGTGAGGAGGCGGAACGTGGATTTTCCGGAAAACGCGGGCCTTCGGGGTGCGTCCAATAGGACGGGCGGAACGGGAGAACCGAAAGGGAGTGCCCGTATGACAACCGCCGTAGGAGTTCTTGCTGCCGGCCGCGGTGAATCGCTCGGGGCGCTTGCGGAGGCGCTCGAGAGCCGCCGGAGAGATCTCGGTGGCCTTCTGGAAGCGGCGCGGGAGGGAGACGGGGAGGCGTTCGCGTTGCTGGTCCGGCGGTTCGAGAGACCGGTGTATCATCTCGTGCTTCGGATGGTGAGGCGTGCCGCGGTCGCGGAAGACCTGGCGCAGGACGTTTTCATTCGGCTGTGGCGGCACCTCGGGGACCTGGAATCGGCGGACGTGTTGCCGGGCTGGCTTCGCCGGGTGGCGGTGAACGCGGTGATCGACCACTGGCGGAAGGAAGACGCGCGGCGTCGGAAACTGGCGGCGATGCGGGAGCATCCGATGGCGCGGCGCGTGGTGCGGCCGTCGAGCCGAATGGAGACCGACGAGAGCGTCGATGCGGTGCAGGCGGCGCTTGCCCGGTTGCCGGCGAAACTCAGGAGCGTCCTCGTGCTGTGCGCGATGGAGAACATGAGTTACGAGGAGTTGGCGGATACGCTGGGGATTTCGACGAGCGCGGTGCGGAGCCGGTTGTTCCGTGCCCGGGAAGAGATGCAGCATCTCCTGAGGCGTGCCCAGGCGCCGGAATACCTGGCGCGGATGTACCGGGCGAGGCGGTCGGCGTCCGCGGCCGAGTAGATGGGCGGTTGGGCGACGGCACATCGGGACGACCAGGCTTTGTCTGATGAATCGGGCGTAGGCCCGAGGGCGAGCGAATTCGGCCCTGGCAAGGAGCCCGAAGCAGGCGATTCGCCTCTGAATCGTCGATGCAGGGCGACGCCGCCAGGGGCGAATGCAGCCGCCCGAAGTCAGACCGATTCATCAGACACAGCCTAGCCGGCAAGGAGCAGAGGATGGGCCGCTGTGTGCCGAAAAAGGTGTTGAGCCGGTACGTGGACGGCGACCTCGCGGAGGCCGAGGCGGACCGCGTCCGCCGGCACGTGGCGCAATGCCCGGTCTGCGCGGCGGGCCTGGAGGAAATGCGCGCGGTGGACAAGGCGATCCGGCTGGAGGCGCCGGTGGGGGATTTGCCGGACGTGGCGGGGCGCGTGACGGCGGGCCTGGCGGGGCGCGGCGCGTTCCTCGGGGCGCGGATCGCGGCGGGGAAGCGGCGGCTGTTCGGCGAGCGGATTCC
>JBAUDW010000221.1:0-6923 GCA_049678285.1 Phycisphaerae bacterium | reverse complement strand
GTCCGGCAGTTCGACCGACTCGGGGTCGATGTCCGGCTCACCGATGACGTCGAGTTTCTCCTGTTCGAGCGCCTTCGAGAGCGTTTCGGAGACGAGGCCGACGCGGACTTCCTCGGCGACGGCCCGGTGGGTGCTCGAGGCGTACCGCGCGGGCGCGTCGGGCGTCGTGCCGTGGCAGACGATTAACAAGGACGGCTCGGCGCTTCGGCAGGCGGACACGCTGGGCCTCTTTATTTTCGAGAACCGGGGCGACGGGCCGGCCGCGATCCATCCCTCGATGCGCCTGAAGGCCTATCGCGAGGCGGAGCAGACGATCGAGTATCTGGAACTTGTGCGCCGGGGGCTCGCCCTCACGCCGGGGCAGATGCGCGAGTTCGTGGACCATTACGTCGGCGGCGAGAAGGGCGCGTCGGCGGAGGCGTGGCGGGCGCTGCGCGAAGCCGCGGCCGGACTCATCGAATCCCGCCAAGCCGCGCCGGGAAGGTAGCGGACGGCGGCGCGATTTTGCTTTTGACAAGGGCGCGGCGCTGAATCTATATTCTTCTCGATGCGGCGAGCGGCCGCGGAACCTTCTGGTAAGGAGCGGATCATGGCGAGAATACGTTTCGTCGGGCTGGCGGTCCTGGGACTGGCGTTTCTGTCGGCCTCGTTGGCGGGATGTTCGAGCCAGCCGCCCGAGCCGGGACGGTACTATAAGAAAGCGGAAGGGTTCTCCATCCGGTTCCCGGCGGAGTGGGAACAGAAAGAGAACGTGATGGGGTCGGTGGTGATCGCCCTGAGCCCGGCGGAAGGGGCGGACGATGCGTTCCGTGAAAACGTGAACGTCGTGGTCGAGGCGTTGCCGTCGCCGATGACCCTGGACGAATACTTCAACCTTAGCATGGCGAACCTGAGGAAATTGCTCACCGAGGCCCGGCAGCCGGAGATCGCCGACGCCCGAATCGGCGGCGAGGCGGCCAAGCAGGTCGTCTATCAGACGACGATGGGACAGATTCGCGTCAAAAGCATGCTCTATGTCGCCGTGAAGGGCCAGCGCGGCTACGCGGTGACGTGCTCGGCCACGCCGGACTCGTTCGACGCGTACAAGGCCCGCTTCGAGGAGATTGCCGGCACGTTCCGGTTCGAGTAATCGCGCCGCAAGGATCGCGGCAGCCAATGGGGCAAATAAAGCCCAGGGATGGGAATCCCTGGGCTTGGTTTTTTTGGGCTACCCCGGCCCCGGCGCGGAATGTGTGGAACCAAACGGCCCCGGCAAGCGTTTAAAGGATGGGCGAAGTGAGAGCGGGGAACCCCGTTCCCGAGGGGTGGCGAACCTGAGGAGGCGAGCCATGGCGACGCGCGCGAGCCGGTGGGCGGCGATTCTCTGGGCTGGGTCGGTTCTCTTGCTGGTTCCGGCGGCCGTTTGGGCCGTCGAGACCCAGCCGGTCGACCCGCTCCAGAGCGAGAACATCGGGAAGGACGTCACGCAGGGGGCCCTCAGGATCGTCAAGAAGGACGGCGAAATCGTCGAGTGTCCCCTGAAGCACACGGACGTCGAGGCGGAAGTGGCGGGGTTCATCGCCCGCGTCCGCGTGACGCAAACCTTCTATAACCCGCTGGATGAAAGAATAGAGGCCGTCTACGTCTTTCCCCTGCCGCACAAGGCCGCCGTGGACGACATGACGATGGTCATCGGCCGGCGGCAGATCGTCGGCGTCATCAAGCGCCGGGCCGTGGCGAGGCAAATCTACGAAGAGGCGATCGCACGCGGGGCGACGGCGGCGCTCCTGGAACAGGAACGCCCGAACATCTTCACCCAGTCGGTCGGCAACATCAAACCCGGCCAGGAAGTCAAGATCGAGATCTCCTACGTGGACGTCCTCGAGTACGACATGGGCGTCTACGAGTTTCATTTCCCGATGGTGGTCGGCCCGCGGTATATCCCGGGCTCGCCCACGTCGAAGATCCCGCCCGTGCCGGAGGAACTCAAGGGCAAGGTCGGCGAACTGGACAAGTCCAAAGTGCCCGAGGGGGCCGAAGCGCCGAAGGGCACGGGCTGGGCGCCCGACACGGACCGCGTGCCGGACGCCTCGCGCATTACGCCGCCCGTCCTCAAGCCGGGCTTCCGCACCGGCCACGACATCAGCCTCTCCGTCTGGGTGGATGCGGGCGTCCCGATCCGGGACATCCGGATACCGAACCACAAGGCGAAGTTGGATCGCGAGGGCGACAGCGAACTGTCGGCCGAACTCGAGCCCGCCGACGCGATCCCCAATAAGGACTTCGTCCTCAAGTACGCGGTGGTCGGCGAGAAACCGGCCATGGCCGTCCTCGCCCACACGGACGCGGCCGGCCAGGGATACTTCATGCTCATGGTCCAGCCGAAGGAGGACGAGCGGCTCAAACAATCCCCGCCGCGCGAAATCTCGTTCCTCATCGACGTCTCCGGCTCCATGTCGGGCGAACCGACCGCCAAGGTCATCCAGACGATGCGCGAGATGCTGAAGCGCACCAAGCCTGCGGACACCGTCCAGGTCGTCACGTTCGCGAACCAGTCGCAGAAACTATTTCCGCAGGCCGTCCCATGCACGCCGGAAAACATCTCCAAGGCCCTGGGCTTCACCGAGGGCCTGCGGGGCAGCGGCGGGACCGAAATGCTCAAGGGCATCAAGATGGTCCTCGAAGAGCCGCTCGACCCCGACCGCGTCCGCATCGTCATGATGCTCACCGACGGATTCATCGGCAACGAGGCCGAGATCATCGCGGAGGTCGGCCGACGCTGCGGCGACCAGATAAGGTTCTGGTGCATCGGCATCGGCCAGTCGCCGAACCGGTTCCTCACGGACGGCGTCGCGAAGCAGGGCGGCGGCATGTCGAAGGTCATCGGCCTGAACGACGACCCCGCCGAAATGGTCCAGGAAGTCATGTTCCGCATCCATCGGGCACAACTCGCGAAGATCAAGATCGATTGGGGCACGCTCAAAGTCTTCGAGACGTATCCGGCGAGGATTCCCGAACTCTGGGCCGGCCGGCCCGTCATCCTCTTCGGCCTCTACGAGCCGGGCGAGAGCGACATTACCCTGAGCGGCCTCGCGGAAGGCGAGCCGGTCTCCTGGCCGCTGCACGTCAAGTTCCCGGCCAATGCCGAGAAGCACGACGTCCTGGCGAAGGTGTGGGCGCGCCAAAAAATCGAGGAACTGATGCACACGACGTACTACGCGGGCTCCCCCGAGGTCGAGGAGATGGTGACGAGCATCGCGCTGGAGTACCGCCTGATGAGCCAATACACGAGTTTCGTCGCGGTGGATGAGAGCGAGATCGGCCGGATGGTCGAGCCCGCCCGCCCGCCGCGACGGATGCTCGTTCCCGTCCCGATCCCCGAAGGCACGCGCTACGAAGGGTTCTTCGGTGATGGGGGCCTCGGGGAAATGGATACCGACTTAGAGCCGTACCTCAAACTCGCGCCGAAGCCCCAGTTCGCGGGGACGCCCGGGCCGTCGCGCTTCAGCAGGAGCCCCGGTAAGGGCCGCATGAGCGGCTTCTTTGGCTCCGGCGGGCCCCGCGGGGCGGCGGCGCCGCCGGCCAAAGCCGCGCCGATGCCTTCCGTGGCAGCCAACAAGGTGAACGTGAACACTTATGTCGCAGGCCCGGCAACGGCCCTCCGGAGCCGTCCCGGAAGGGTCGCGGCGGCGATGGAACTCGGTGACATCGCCGGTTATCGCGGGGCGAACAACCTCTGGACCCAGGCCATGCGGGAAGACGCAGCCCAACTGGCCCAGGCGGCGGAAGCGCGGCCGACCGTTGCCGTCGAACCGGGCAATGAAAGCGCCCTCCTCGCCGAGCGAGCCCGCCTCATGTACGACTACCTCCTCGCCGACATGCGGAGCCGAATGCGCTGGGGCGGCGAGGCGCCGGCCCGCTACGCCGACCGCATCGAGAAAATCAACAAGGGCCTCGTGCGCCTCTGGTCGAAGACGGCGCCGGCGCTCGAGAAGCGCCTGGACCTCGTGCTCCACGACGCGGCCATCGCGGACGCGCTGGAGGCAGCCGTCGCCCGCGGGGCAGGCCTTAAGACCGACGGCCTCATCGGCGGCATCCAGGACCCGGTCCTCCGGGCGGAGCGCGGCGAAATGCGGGTGACGTATCTGGACCTCCGCGGCGCGACCGTCGCTCAAGCCCTGGACTGGATCCTTGTGCCCGAGCGCATGACGTGGTGGGTCCAGGACGGCACCCTCTGTGCCGCGACGGCGCGGAGCGCCCCCGTCGCCGGGCCTTGGGTCTATGACGTCTCGCTCCTCGTGATGCCCGACGAGAAAGAGATCGAGAAGATCGAGGATTACCAGAAGCGCATCCAGGCGGTGAAGCAGTCAGCCGACGACTTCCTGAAGGCCGTCGCGAAGGCCCTCGGCGCCAAGGCGATTGCGCAGGAAAGGGAAAAGGCGGAGGAACCGGCGGAGAAGCGCGAGATCGTGTGGTACGGGCCGGGGCAACTGCTGCTCTTCGCCGACGCGAAGACGCACGCGGCCGCGGCGAAACTCTTCGCGGACCTGGCCGATCCGAAGGCCGAACTCGCCGGCGATCTCGCGGAACTCCACAAGACGACCAGCGCCCGGGCCGAGGCACGCAAAGATGCCGCCGAAAAGGCCCGATCTGCCGCCGAAAAGGTCCGCGTCGCCGGCGTCCTGAGGGAATACAGTTGGCGGCTCCTGGCGGCCGCGGCGGGCGGCGAACTCGACCACGAGGCCCTTGCGGAACTTCAGGTCGCCTGGAAGAACCCCGCGGCGACGCAACTCTTGAAGGGCGAGGCGCGCGTCATCCCCATCCGCTCCGCGTGGGCGTTCCAAACCGCCATGGCGGCGATGCCGACGGTCGAGGAATCGGTCGTCATCCCGAAGGCGTTCCGCGACGGTGTGCAAGAGGCGGCTAAGGCGGCCCTGGCGGACCTCGAAAAGTCGCCCGACGCCCCGGCCGCTTACTTCGCCGTCCTCTACACGGCCCTGGGCATCCGCGACCCATCGAGCGAATTCCTGGCCAAGGCGAAGCCGCTCCTCACGGAAGGCAAGGCCGATTCGCCCCTCGCCGACGTCCGCACCGTCGCCAAGGCCCTCCTCGCGGAACCCAAAGACGTGGACGCGAAGGCCCTCGCGGAACTCGTGGCGAAGGGTGTCCGGGGCGACGACATGGTGGCGCTGACGGCCTTGGCCTGCCGGCGTGCGGGCGGCGAGGCATGGACCGCTTTCCGCGCCGAGAGCCGAGCGATCCTCGGCGACCAGCCGCTCTCGGGCGCCGTCGTGGTCCTCGTCAACCGCCTCTCCCGGCCGGGGATGATCCTCGCGGCGCGGTAAGCCGGTGAAGAAAGTTTTAAGAGAATCCGGCGCCAAGAAAATCAAGCACGGCGTCCCGTAGGGACGCTGTGCCTTTCTGATAGTACTTTCGGCTGAACCGTCGTCTGCCGGTCCTTCATCGCGCCTGGGGCGGCGGACTCGGTGGCGCGGCCGGCGACTCGCGCCGGAAAACCTGGTCCCAGACGACCCGCCCCGTGGCCTGCATCAGCACAAAAAGCGTCACGATAGCGACGATGACGATCGAGAGGCCCGTCCACCCCTTCCAGAAGAAGGCGTAACTGAAACCGATGAGGTACACGAGTTGCGTGAAGCCGACGAACGCGACGGCGAACTTGACGCCCGCCACCAGACGCATGTAACTGACGACCAGGAAGACGCTCACGGCCGCCGAAATCCAGAAGGCCTGGTGGATATCTATCTTGTCCACCAGGTATACCAGAAGGATGTGGAACGCGAAGAAACCCGCCGAGATCATAAGGTAATGCATCGGATGCAGCGGCACCTTCTTCAGGAGCATGATCGTAAAGAGGCCCGTGAAGAAAAAGAACAGGCCGACCGGCGCGTAAAGAGACATGCGGCCGGTGATGGGCCCGGTGTCCTCGCGCGCGGGGGTGTCCACGGCGATAGACTGGCTGGTGCGCGAGTCGGTGATTTCCCAGACGGCCCGCACGCCGCCGTCCGTCGGCTCGGCTTTCTTCGAGGGGCTCATGCTTCCTTCGGGGTAATTGATGGCCGTGAAGTTCGTCGTCACCTCCAGCGAGAAGTCCAGGAGGTGGGCGGGCTGGGCGGGCTCTCTCGCGGGGACGTAACTCCACTGGTCCCGGCCGCGCGTCCTGTACGTCACGGCGACGGTGTGCGTCTTCTCATCGGCCGGAATGGGGACGAGGAAACGGTTGCCGATCTGCCTGGAGTCCACGTCGAGCGCTTCGCCGTCCAGGGCGAGGCTCAGGTTGTCCATGAACGGAACGCCGGCCGGCAGGATGAAGACGAAAGAGTTCCCGGCCGGGTCGGACTTCACGGTGTACGTCCCCGCGAAATCCACCGTGTACGTGCTGAACCAGAGGAGCCCTTTGTACCGGTTCTCGTGCTCCAGGTGGACCTTGATGCTGGAGGCGAGGGGATCCACGGCTTCCGCGTGCTCAGGGGTAGACCCGAGGTACGGCGCCGGCTGGCTGAGGTTTGTAGGGCCCCAGGACGAATCGACCTGCTCGCTCAATTGGTCCCGCAGACTCTCGGTGCGCCAGTACACCGTTCCGCCGAGCGTCCACCACGCGGCGCACGCCAGGGCGAAGATGACGAGGATGAGGAAGAATCGAAACGCGGTCATGCCAGGCTCCTTTTCCACGGGGGTCAGTTGGTGCCGTCGCTTGCCGGCGGTTCGCTCTCTTTGGCCGCCGGCTAGCGAAATCAAGTCTCGGCACGCAATTCAGACCTTGGTCAGATCGACCTTGATTCCGGCGGCATGCAATTCCTTGCCGAGTCTGTTTTTCCATGCGCCATTTGACCTGCCCCTATTCTTTGGTCCAGGGATTATGAGAGTCCGTCCCTTGCAAGTCCAGCTCCGACCGGTGCCGGCGTGCCTGCGGGGACGGAGGGAGC
>JBAUDW010000220.1:0-4259 GCA_049678285.1 Phycisphaerae bacterium | reverse complement strand
GGGTGGCATGCTCACGCTGTGGCGTTGCGTGAGCATGCGTCGGCGCTCCATGCCCACCCGAACGGGGTGGGCATGCCACCCTTTTTTCCCCTCTCCCCCCCGGCGGGACGGCTCGAACGGCGCCCGTTCCGCCCCGCAGTTGCCGCCCATCGAGCCGCTCTTCGACTACCCCGTCCGCGACACGTCGGTCTGCGTCGGCGGCGACGGCGCGTACTACCTTACCGGCACCACCGGCTACCCCACGTGGTGGAAAACGAACGAGGGCATCCGCGTCTGGAAGTCGGCCGATCTCAAGACGTGGCAGCTGCTCGGCCTCGTCTGGACCATCGAGCGGGACGGCACCTGGCAGAAGGCGTTTCACGGCGAGAACCGCGCCATCTGGGCCCCGGAGATCCACTTCCTCAAGGGCACGTTCTGGCTGACGTACTGCGTCAACTACGGCGGCACGGGGATCCTCCGCAGCACCACCGGCAAGCCCGAAGGGCCGTACGCCGACGTCAATCCCGACGGGCCGCTCACCGGCGAGATCGACGCCTCCCTTTTCCAGGACGATGACGGCGCGGTTTACTTCGTTTACCAGGACGGCAAGATCGCCCGCATGAAGGACGACATGACGGGCCTGGCCGAGGCGCCCCGCCTCCTGAAGCCCGCCAACGCCGGCCACGTGGGCTTTGAGGGGGCGTTCATTTTCAAGGCCGGCGGCCGCTACTACCTCTCGTGCGCCGAGTTCGACGACAGGGAATACTACAATTGCATGATCGCCGGTTCCGACAAACTCCTGGGTCCTTACGGCGACCGCTACCTGGCCGTCCCGCACGGCGGCCACAACATGTTCTTCAAGGACCGGGACGGCCGGTGGTGGAGCACGTTCTTCGGCAACGACCCGGCCGCGCCGTTCCGCGAGCGGGCGCGGCGATTTCCGCTCGTTCACCCAGCAGCGAGCGGCCTACGCGGCCGCGAACCTCGGGCGCGGCTCCCGCGACGAAAAGACCCGCCAACGGGCCACCGAACTGTTGGTCCGGCTGGTCCGCTCGCCTCAGCAGACCAGCGAGACGTACAAGGCCCGGATCGTCCTGGCCCAGGACCTGATACGCGAAAAGCACGTCGCCGAAGGGCTGGCTTTGCTCAAGACGTTCCCCAAAGACGCGGGGGACTACAAGGCCCTCGCCGACTACTACTTGGCGGAGTATGCGAAAGAATACCAGGATCAAGGAAAGGATTGACGCCATGAAACCGAACGCTTGGACGCTGGGACTGGTGGTGATCCTCCTGGGCACAGTCGGCGCGATGGTCGTCTCGCGCGGCTGGGCCGAAGAGACGCACGATGTCCAGGAGAAACCCGAGGAGGTCAGCAACGAGGATGAACAGAAGTACAAAATCGACCACCCCGGCGAGGAGGAGCCGGTCGCCCCGGAAAGCGTCACGAAGGTCGGGGAGACGATCACGATCGTCTCGAAGACTTTCAGGCCGCCGGGGCCGGTGCCGTCGGAGTCGTCGGAGTGGCGCTTCAAGGAATTCGCGACGGCCATCCCCTGGAAGCACGTGGATATCGAGACCGACCCCGCGAGTCTCCCGGCGACGGCCGCCCCGGACTTGCCGACCGAAATCAAGATCTCGGTGGCGGAGGTGCCGGAGACGGCGGGCGACTGGCCGCTGAAGGGCGAAGGCAACCTCGATCCGGGCGGCGAAGGCGGCGAAGGCGGCGGCCCGCAAGAGTGGCACTGGTCGGCGAAGATGGAGAAGCGGGCGATCAAAAAACTGACCGTGTGGAAAGATGCCAGGCCGCAGCATCGCGACACCTTTCCCGAAGGGCCGGGCGATTGGCAGCCCTGTCTCCGCATTGCAGGGCACTGCGAGACCATGGCCTCCGCTGACGTCAAGATGGAGGTCGAAACGGAACCGGACGATGCAGTTGGGGATGTCCTTTGGCGTATAGCCATTGCCGACTCCGCCAACTTCCATGCGACTCCCCAAACGGGCTCGTTCGGCGAAGGCAACCCGTCCACGAGCACGCTGTCCTCGTCTCGCGACCGCAGCGCCTGCAATAACTATGACTACACCGTGGAGGTGGGCTTTGACGACAACGAAAACGGTGTGCTGGACTGGAGCGAGGTTGCAATCGAGATGCCCCTTCACTATGTTACGTTATCCGAATACGAAGATGCGCTAAAGCAGTGTAAGTCATACTCATGGGGATATCACCTGCCGGTCGCGAAGTGGAACATAGACTATTTTCTTGGTAACGACGTTGATGAGGATTACTACGCTAATGATTACCTAGAAGACTATCTGTGCGACGGAACAAGTGTGGAGCCCCAGAAATACCGTGACGGGCACGTGCACTATCGAGGACTTGGGGTTACCAAGACGGCAGAAGACCGTTTCGGTATGACCTTCTTCAAGTTCGGGCCCGACAGTTGGCACACATGGGCGATAAAGAATTCCAAGACCTTGGGGCGTTTCATCGAGCAAAGAGTCGTCGAAAGGGAGAGGGATATTCAGCAGTACTTCAGGGACCATCCGGAGCAGCAATCGCAGGTTTTCGGCACGGCGTTCTTCGACCTGAAACCCGAGAAGGTGATGTTTACGGGTACGCTTCTCGGCGGCGGTGACGCGAACGCGTGCTTTGCCTACGGAAGTGCGGGCTTTTGGCCTGAGAAGCTTGAAGTAACCATTAAACGCTATGCCGAGGGTCTTGGCATTGTGATGGCGGTGCTGTCCGGGGATTTGTACGATGTGTATGATTGGCAGGAGGAGTCACCGGGGGCGGACGTGCAAGCCGCCTACGAACCAGCCTGTGGTCGTAATGCCGGGAAAGTGTTCCACGAAAAAGTTGATTTGCGGGATGACACCTATAAACACGATGATCATTTCGAGGGCTACTACATTACACCTTGATAAGGAGGTGGACCGTGGGGTTCCTATCCAAACGAGTTGTTAGCATAGTAGTCGCCGGATGCTCGCTTCTTGCGGTCGCTTTCTGCGCGAGGGGAGTTGAAAGTCCACCCGCCGACGCGCTCCAGGCGGCGGCTGCACGGCTCAGGGCGTGGAAGGCGCGTTCGGATGAACCGCCCTCCGTGGCCTTAAAGGCCGCGATGGAAAACCTCGCCAACGTGCCCCGCATTCACACACGCGCCTTTGCGGGGCGGGCAGCGGATCCGGGGACAAGGGCCCGCCTGTTGGCGGACGCCCGAGCCCTGGAAGAGATTCTTGCAGGCGTGGCGGATCTTACGCCCGGGCTCACGAGCGCCTCAAATGAGGAGTTGGTCCAAAGTCTGGGTCTTATCGTTGAGATAAGGGAACGGCTTGCCGAACCCAGAGCGTACGGCAATCTGTTGGCGAACTTGGGGCTGGCCCAGTATGTTGCCCGAGTTGGTTTGCACCGCCTCTTTGCGTCGCCCGATGCCGCCAAGATGCTTCACCCGCTCCTTTCAAAGAACGCCGGCTCCGCCTTGCCTGAGTGGGATGCACTGACCGAGGCTTTGGCTGAGGAGACGGAGGGGAAAATTCGCTCTACGAAGGGCAAAGACACGCCTTTTAACGAAAGGCTCTTTGAGATCCTTCTTCCCGCATTGAAAGGGCTGGTTGAAGACGATTTTACTCCTGCTAAGGGGTTTGGACCCGGAGGCGTCGCGCTCGGGGCCATGATCGAACTCAAAAAGGGCTGGCTGACGGGTATTCCAGGAAACTTGGAACAAGTAGAGCGTATCAGTCTCGTCATGCACATGGCGTACACAGCAGACGTTGCCTACGCTAGTATTTGGTGGTGCGATTTTCTTCAAAAGCATGAAACGGTTCCGCAAAGCTCGCGTGAATTCGAGCGACTTCTTCGGGAGGAAAATCTTGGTGTGCATTTGGGGGGCAGCGCAATTACGGGTGAGCCCTTCGATGCTCGCATCCTGTTTCTATACCGAGTGGATAGTAACAGATTGATACTGGAACATGCAGTGGAATGCTTGACGCGAAAGCCGCCGCCCACGAAGGATCCACTCTCCAAGCCCGCGGCCGCTGCTGGCAATGAATAGTCTGGTTCTGGCAGCATCCTTCTTTCGGCTTTGCTATGGGAGGCGACAAACCGGCCCGCAAGGAGTCGCGCGGCCGGGGTCAGGCGGTCTCTTCGGCAGGCTTTCGCTGATCCGGCCTGCCGCGGCATCTCATCACGGCGTAGTCGCAGACGAAGTTTACCCGCCTGTGGCGGGCCGGAAGTCCCGGCCCCGACGGGGCAAGCGCCGGGATTGATCGGGACGACGCCGGGTCCG
>JBAUDW010000219.1:0-36869 GCA_049678285.1 Phycisphaerae bacterium | reverse complement strand
ATCGTGGACCGCGCGGCGCGCGGGGGGCAGGCGCCGGCGACGGTGCTCGTGCCGCCGGGGATGCCGGGTTACGAGTCGCCGGCGGGTCAGGCGGAGAGCGTGGAGGAGGCGCGGCGTCTGCTGGCGGAGGCGGGGTACGCGGGCGGCGAGGGTCTGCCCGAGTTTGCCATCCTGGTGAACAAGGGGGGGGAGGCGCACGTCGCCATCGCGGAGATGGTGCAGCAGCAATGGCGCGACCGGCTCGGCGTCCGGACGCGGATCGAGCAGGTCGAGTGGAAGGTGTTCCTCGACCGCGTGCGCGGCCTGGATTACGAGATCGCGCGGGAGGGGTGGTACGGTGATTATGTGGACCCGAATACATTCTTGGACTTATTTGTGACGGAGGGCGGGAACAACAGAACGGGCTGGTCGAACCGCCGGTACGACGCGCTCGTGGAGCAGGCGGCGAGCGAGACGGACGCGGCGGCGAGAGCGCGGACGCTCGCGCAAGCCGAGGCGATCCTCTTGGCCGAAGCGCCGATCATGCCGATCTACTTCTACACGACGGTGATCCTCGTGCGGCCGGGCCTCGTGGGGGTGGAACCGAACCTGCTGAACCGGATTGACTTTGGTCGGCTTTCGTGGCGGCGTGGCGGGTAACTCCTCGGGGGCGAGAGAGGAGGGGGCGGATGACCCTTTTGCACGAGTACCAGGACGGGACGGCGTATCGGCGCGGGCGGATGCCGGCGAAGGACCCGCGCTGGGGCCGAAGCGTCCCGCCGTACAAATCCTATGTCGAGGGGGGCGCCGAGACGGTGGCGCTCGAGCGCCCCGGGCGCTTGCCGAAGGCCGACTTGTGGGATGTGCTTCGCCATCGCCGGAGCCGGCGCGAGTTTTCAGCCGAGCCCCTTACGCAAGAATCGTTATTTCTACTGTTGTGGTCTGCGCAGGGTATCACGGCTGGCGGACCGTGGGCGCTTCGGACGGCGCCGTCGGCCGGGGCGCTTTATCCGGTGGAGACGTACGTGGCGGCGGCGCGGGTGGAAGGCGTCGAGCCGGGCCTGTATCACTGGGAGTTGCCGGAGGAGCGGCTGGCGCTGGTGGCGGCTCGGGAGGACGCCGGCGAGGCCGCCTGCCGGGCGTGCTTGGACCAGGAGATGGTGGCGTCGGCGCCGGCGACGTTCGTGTGGACCGCCGTCTGGGGCCGGAGCGGACAGAAGTACGGAGACCGGGCGCTGCGGTACGCCTACCTGGACGCGGGGCATCTGGCGGAGAACCTGCACCTGGCGGCGGAGGCGCTCGGGCTGGGGGCTTGCATGATCGGGGCGTTTCTGGACGATGAGATGAACGCGCTGGTGGGCGTGGACGGGCTAGAAGAGTCGGTGATCTACGCAGCGTGCGTGGGCCTGCCGGCCTAGCACTACAACGCGGTGTTCTTCAACGCAGAGAGCGCCGAGAACGCAGAGAAAGACGGGAAAGATGGGTAAGGAATTGAATCAGATTACGGAGGCGGTGATTGGTGCTGCGATGGCAGTTCATCGCGCACTGGGGCCGGGCTTGCTCGAGTCCGCGTATGAAGCGTGCCTGGTCCATGAACTCGCGCAGCGAGGAATAAAGGTCGAGCGCCAGAAAGCGATGCCGGTCAAGTACGCCGGCGTTAACCTGGATTGTGGATACCGGCTGGACCTGCTCGTGGAGGAATGTGTGCCCGTGGAACTGAAGGCCGTGGACCGCATCGAGCGCATCCATGAGGTCCAGTTGCTTTCGTACCTCAGGCTGTCGGGGTGCGAGGTCGGGTTGCTGATCAATTTCAACGTGCGGGTTTTGAAGGAGGGGATTCGCCGCGTCGTTAACCATTTTAAGGAGTAGTCGCTCTGCGGTCTCTGCGATCTCTGCGTTGAGAAGGCATTGTAGACCTAGTCGAGGTGGAAGATGCAGGACATCGGGGAAACGGACGGGCGGAAGCGGAGGGTGCGGCCGATGCTGATCCCGACGGCAGTGATGGGTGCGCTTGCGCTGGTGCTGCTTGCGGTGGCGTACCGGCGTGGCGGGGGGCAGTGGGTGGAGGGCATGAAGGTGGCCGGGGTGATGCTGGTGGAGATTTTGCCGTTGCTCGCCTTTGCGTTCGTAGTGGCGGGGATGGTGCAGGTGCTGCTGCCTCGCGAGGCCCTGTCGCGATGGGTGGGGGAAGAGTCGGGGTGGCGCGGGCTTTTCTTGGGAACGGTGGCGGGGGGCCTGGCGCCGGGCGGGCCGTACGTCAGCCTGCCGATCGTCGCGGGGCTGCTAAAGTCGGGGGCGGGCGTGGGAACGATGGTGGCGTTTCTGACGGGCTGGTCGCTGTGGGCGGTGAGCCGGTTGCCGATGGAGGTGGGAATCCTGGGATGGAAGTTCACGGTGGTGCGTTTAGCGAGCACGTTTTTCTTTCCGCCGATCGCGGGATGGATTGCGCAGACGTTCTTCAGGAGCCTGAAGTGACCGGCGCGAGAGCCGTCCTCAAGGAGACCGCGTGGCCGCGCTAGACGAGAGGCCCCGCTACATGCCGCCGGAGCCGATGCCGCGGGGAGGTCCGGCAGGCGCGGGGCGCGACGGCGCTCGTGGCGGGCGAGGCGAAGGTCCGCGGCCGGTGTGCCGCCTGGAGGATCCGCCGGCGTCCCGGTTGGGTGAACAGCGACAAGATCGCCGAAGCCCTGGCCGGGTCGTGGACGTGCTCATCCGTCAAGGCACGAACGCATCTGGGTTGGTCCCCTGCGTCCGCCTTGGCCGAACGCCTGCGCGAAACGGCCCAGTGGTATCGCCAGGCAGGATGGCTCTGACCGGAGAACACCAATGGCTCATTTTCGCTGGCTATTTACTCTTGCGGCTGTCGCTAGCACGATTCTCTTCTACCGCAGAGGCAGTACGGCAATGGTAGTCGTGACGATAGCTGTCGGACTCGTCGAATTGCTGTCTCGTGCTTTGATGCAAAACATAAGCGACCGGACGGCGAAATTTCTGGCGGGCCACCACGACAAATTGGTTGCAAATCTAATTAAGAACGAACAAGAGAGGATGCAGATATATGAGAATCTCGCGCAGGAGCGCAACTTTGAGCCAGACAGGGCGATGACTAACATAGACGAACCACTGATCAGGCAAGCGGTGGCAGAAACGGACAAGACGATGGCACTTAAAGCAATACCTAACTGGCTGTCGCTTGTGAATTTTGTTGCGTCTGTTGTGGCTCTTCTGATTTGTGTCTATGTAATCGTCCTGACTATCTGGCGCTAGGCGACCTGACCGGACGGTTCAAATCATTGCCCCACTGTCAACCGACCTAAGCAGCGGTAGGGTGCGTGCTTGCACGCACGCTGATTCGAAACGTCGCGTGGGTGCTGAGCACCCACCCTACAGATCGCGCGAGCGACCGGCCCTGTTCGCTTATGGTTAATCATGGCGCCCCGCCAACAACCGCGCGTCGCCATGCCACCCGTCAAGGCGCATATTGCCCTGTCTCTGCATCATAGATTTTCCACCCCATGTTCGGGTCTGGGATTTTCTTGGGATGATAGTATGAGCATATATATTCCGGCGGCAGCGGCCCTAGGAACGAAACAGTAAAATCCAACGAACGGCTCTCCGCCTCTGGATCGCAAGTTTTATGCGTCCATTCCGTAAGCATATCGTGGAGCAGTTCGAAAATATTATTGTCTGACACAAAACACTCCTGTGTGTTTGGAAGATTGATTTCGTAGAAGGTGGGCTTGCCGATTTTCCTCAATACGGCGAGGTATTGCTCGGAGTTCTTAATGGGCAGTTGTATCACGAGTGCTGCTAGGTATTCACTACCATATATGAGGTAGTGGCCACATTGCGTGATAATATGCCTATCATCGATAGCAAGGCACAATTCGCCATCATCGTCAGACCGTATCGTGAGGCTTTGCTGAAGCATTTCTTCTGTAAGCTCAGGAAAATCGCCGGTTAGAAAAATCGACCTAAAGCGTTCAATCAGGGCGGCCTTATCTCTGCACAACAACCCCTTGCCATAGTAGCTCTTTATGTCTTCGGGGCGGCATCCGTGATAGACGCGTATGTGTGAATAGCGACGACGAAACTCGGCGATTTTGTTGTCAGTGATTATTGACTCGATCGGCCGGTCAACAAGTTCTTTGTATCCTATGTAGTCGCTCTCTATGTCTGTCGCATTCTGCCTCGCCTTAGCTTCAAGCTCCGGGGTCAAAATGTCTCCGAACATTTCTTCAAGAGCGGGCTTCCACTCTGCGAAGGCCTTCCACATAAAAAGTAGGATTGTTTTCTGAAAACACATTACACGCCCTTTCAGGCCGTTGCCGGCTCGCCTTAGGCCCAAGCACCGATGCGCGATGGGGGCGTGTAGCGGCGCTACAGCCTGGCCAGTTCGTCGGCCATGGCGAGGACCGTGGCCGAGCCGGTGTTCAGGCCGCGCTCCCGGGCCATCTTCAGGAAGAGCGCCGCCAATTCACGCAGCCGGACCACGCGCTGCGGCTCACGCCCCGAGGCCGGAGGCGATTCGGCGAAGGCGTTCGATGGTGGCCAGGCGTTCGGGCGTCAGGTCGCGCCGCACTTCGGCCGTGTCGCGGTAGACCTCGAGCATGAAAGTTCCCACGAACTTCACTTCCGCCAGGGCCCGCGCGACGTCCTCGAAAGGCACAACGCCCATGCCCGGCAGCCTGTGGTCGTCCTCTCGGCCGTCGTTGTCGTGCAGATGAACTCCCCAGAGCCTCGGCCCCATCTCGTGGATGGTCTCGACCGGGCGGCCGGCGAGCGTCGCGTGGCCGGAATCGTAGGCGAGGCCGAGGTGGGCGCTCTCGAGCGCGTCGGCCATGTCCCGCAGGAACTGTGCGTCGCGGCCAAACATCGGCGGCGGCATGTTCTCCAGGAGAAAACGGACGTCGGCACGTTCGGCGATCCGGACAAGTTCCTCGGCGCTTCGGCGGAGGGCGGCCGGCCGACCGGCATCGTTCTCCGTCTCGCCCGGGCCGACGGGGTGGACGACGACGTCGCGGCAGCCGAGGCGGCAGGCGAAGTCGGCCTCGGCGCGCGCCAGTTCTATCGAGGTCTCGCGAACATCGGCGTCGGGCGAGGAAAGGTCGAACGCCGGACCCTCGAACCTTTCCAGGTCGATGTAACCGTGGAGGCTGTCGATGAGGAGTCCGGCGTCCTGGAGCGTTGAGCGGATGCGTTCGGCCTTGGCGCCTCGAAGATAGTTGCGATAGACCTGGATGCGGCGGGCGCCGGCGGCCCGGGCCAAGGCGATCTCTTCCTGGACGTTCCACTTTTCGAAGTCGAAGGCGATGACGGCGCCGAGCGGGAGTTCGGGCATGGTCACGGGGATCCGAGTCGCTTGCGGATGTAGTCGGCGCGTGCGATGTCGCGTTCGGACTCCGCCAGTTCCGCCCCGCGGATTTTCTGAATGTGCCCCGGCCGGGTGAGAAGAAACAGTTCGTTGACCGTGCCGATGTCCACGCCCTTGAGGCGACCGAGGTGGATGCCCAGCCGCACCGCCGACAGAAGCATCAGCGTCTCGTCGCTGGAGATGGTGCGGGCGTGGGTGAGGAGGCCCCAGGATCGGTGGATCTTGTCGTCCAGGGGGGTGGGACTCTCGGCGACGAGGACGGCGCGGGCCTGTTTCTCGTACTCGACGATCTGTGGTAGGGCGGCGTCGAGGGTCTTGAGGAGTTCCTGTTCACTCTTGCCGAGGGAGCCCTGGTTGGAGATCTGGTAGAAGTCGCCGGTGGCCTGGGTCCCCTCGCCGTACAGCCCGCGCACCGCCAGCCTCAGACGCGCCACCGCGCGGAAAACCTTCTCGATTTGCCGCGTGAGAACGAGGCCGGGCAGATGGAGCATGACGCTGGCGCGCATGCCCGTGCCGACGTTCGTGGGGCAGGCCGTCAGGTAGCCGAGTTTCGGCGAAAACGCGTAGGCGAGGTGCTCTTCGAGTCGGTCGTCGATGCCATCGGCCTCGTGCCAGGTGGCTTCGAGTTGGAGTCCCGCGAAGATGACCTGGAGCCTCAGGTGGTCTTCCTCGTTCGCCATGATGGCGATGCGCTGGGTCGAATCGACGGCGACGCCGCGGGGGCCCTGACCGGCGGCGAATTCGCGGCTCACGAGGTGGCGTTCCATGAGGCAGCGCCGGTCGATCTCATCCATGCCGTCCAGTTCGAACCAGGCGAGTTCCCGCCCGCCGAGGGCCTTGAAGATGGCACTCTTGAGGGATGCCGCGAGTTCCTGCTGGTCCTCCGGCCGGAGGCGCGAGGAAAAGGGCCGGCCGGCGACGTTCCGCGCGAGCCGCACACGCGTCGACAGAACGATGTCGCTCTCGGGTCCCGTCGGCTGGAGCCACTGGCTGGGCGCCAGAATCAGGTCATTCAGGTCCACCGGCGGCTTCCTTTTCGCGGAGGAGGTCGCGGAGCCCAGCGGCCTCTTCGTAGCGTTCGCTTTCGACGGCTTCCTGGAGCCTGCGGCGCAATTGCATGAGTTCGCGCTGCCGCTCCGACCCGGCGCCGGCGCGCGCGGGCGCCTTGCCCGTGTGCTCCGTGCCGCCGTGCACCTTGTCGAGGACCTCGGCCAGGGGCTCGGCGAAGACCTCGTAATCGTGCGGGCAGCCGAGTCGGCCCTGGTTGCGGAACTCAGCGTACGTCAGACCGCAGTCGGGGCAGGCGAGGTTCGCGTAGCGTTCGGCAGCGTCGTGGGCCGACAGCATCCCCGACAGGACGTCCTGAAGGTTGATCTGGGCCTTGATGGCGATGCCTTCCTCTCTCGCACAATCCTCGCAGAGGTGGCGTTCCATCTTCTGGTTGCTGATGATCTCCGTCAGGTGGATGGTGGCGGGCTGCTTCTTGCATTTCTGGCAGATCACGCCGGATTCCTTTCCGACCGGTCGGCACCGATGCAACCGGAGGAGGCTGGCGCTTCTGATATCGGCCAACGGCCCTGTGTTCATCATATTTCCCGCGCGCGGGCGAGTCAACGGGTGCACCACAAGAAAGTGGCAACATCCTGGGGTGCCACCGATTGCTTGTCAATCGGTGTGGCTGGTGTGCAGCGCACGGTTTGACAAGCAAACCGTGGCACCCCCCCGGCGAAGAAGTGCCACTTTTTTGTGGTGCACCCCAGTCAACGCCGCGCCCTACAATCGTCCCTGGCGCTGAGCGGTGATGTAGTTCAGGCAGAACGCGTCTTCGCCCGCCAGACAGGCGGCGGCCAGGACGGTCGGCACCATGCCGGGCGCCAGGGGGTCGAGGATGGCTGACGAAAGGCCTGCGCCGATCGCCATCGCGAGGAACACCCGGTTCAGGTGCCCGCGCCGGGGCAGGCCGAACGAAATATTCGACAGGCCGCACGTCGTCTTCGCGCCGCCGCCGCGATTGCGGATGTCGCAAATCATATCGAGCACCGGCCCCACCTGTTCCGGGTTCGTCGAAACCGGGCGGACGAGCGGGTCCACGTAGAGGCGATCGCGCGGGATCTTCCGTTTGTCGGTGGCCTCGAAAATCCGCTCCAGCGCCCGCCAGCGGTCGTCCACCGAGTTCGGCATGCCGCGGTCGTCCATCGCAAGGGCGACGACCCGGGTTTCAAACTCGGCGACGAGTTCGAGCATGGGCTCCAGGCGCCCCGTCTCGCCGCTGATGGAGTTTAGAAAGGCCGAGCCTTTCGGCAGGAGCGCCAGGCCCGCGCGGGCCGTCTTCGGATCGGCGGTGTCGACGGAAACGGGCTTCTCGGTCGCCTGACAGACATTCTCGACGGCCCAGACCATGAGGTCCGTCTCCTCGCGGGGCGACAAGGCCGTATTGATGTCGATGTAGTCGGCGCCGGCGTCGGCCTGGCGGCGGGCCTCGTCGCGGATGGCGCCGGCGTCGCGCGCCGCGAGGGCTGCCGCGATTGGCTTGCGCGTGGCGTTGATGCGTTCGGCGATGATGAGCACGGCTTGACTCCTTCCTGCGGGTAAGGCTATCTCACCGCAGAGACGCAGAGGTCGCAGAGGGAGGATTGAGTAACAACGGCAAGGCCATTTTCACCATCGGCCCACAAAAAATGTTGTTTGCCGTTCCCCTATCTTTGCTGTTCTCTGCGTTCTCTGCGTCTCTGCGGTTGATGCTGCCGTTTAAGTCGGACGGCGTTTCTCCCATCGTTCGAGGTAGGCCACTTCGCCGAGAGTGCGTCCCTCGCGGATTTCGGCCCGCTGGCGGTTCTCCAGTTCGAGGACGTCCTGGGCGCGGTTGGCCATTTCGACGACCTCGGCCCTCGGGAGGAGCATGATGCCGTCGGCGTCGCCGACGAGCCAATCGCCGGGGAAGACTTCCGCGCCCGCGAGGCGGATGGGGCCGCCGATTTCGCCGAGGCCTTTCGGGTGGCCGGCGTGGGAGCAGACGACCTTGGCGTGGGCGGGGAATCCGAGCCGGCGGATCTCGTCGGTGTCGCGGATGCCGCCGTCCACGACGACACCGGCCAGTTTGCGTTGCACGGCGCTTTCGCTGGCCAGTTCGCCCCAGACGGCGGGCGGGACGCCGCCGGCGTCCACGGCGATGACCTGGCCTGGCTCGGCGCGGTCAACGGCCTCGACGGGCTTGGCGAAGTCGCCCGGCACCGTCCGGACCGTTAGCACCGGCCCGACGAGTTTCGCGCCCGGAGTGATCTGCTGGAAACCCAGGAGGCAAGGCCGATGGTGGCTGCCGTGGCTCAGGTTGGCCGTCGAGACCCGCGCCAGGACCTCACGGATGCCCTCCAGGCCGCTTCGGCGAAAAAGTTCCGTCTTGACGGCGGCGCCCGTGTCGAGGGCCTTCCGCATGTCGCGTGCGGCGCGGGCGGGGTCCTCGGCCTTGGTGATCGCGCCGCCGATGACGATGATGGACGCGCCGGCGGCGACGGCTTTCGGGGCCGTCTCGGAATTCAGCCCTCCGGCAACGGCGAGCGGAAGGTCCGTCACCCGGGCCAGCCGCTCGAGCATCTCAAACGGGCTGCCCCCGCGCATCTGGACGTCCACGGGGCAGTGGACCGAAAGAAACGTGGCGCCCCACTGGGCGAGGCGTTCAACCCGGGGCTCCGGTTCCTCGATGCCCAGGAGGTCCACGCCGATGCCCAGCCCGTAACTCTTGCCGACCTCGATGGCCTCGCGGATGGTGGACTCGCTGGCGGCGCCGAGGACGATGGCGTAATCGGCGCCGGCCTTGGCGGCGGCTTCCATTTCGAGTCGGCCGGTGTCGGCCGTCTTCATGTCCGCCACGATTTTCTTCTCAGGGAACGCCTCGCGAAGTTTCCGGACGGCGTCGAGCCCCTCGCTCTTAATGAGGGGCGTCCCGGCCTCGACCCAGTCCACGCCCTCCGGGACGGCGAGCCGCGCGACGCGCAGGGCCCGTTCGAGGTCCAGCAGGTCGAGCGCAAGTTGCAGCGTGACAGCCACTTCAGGCCTCCTTCCCGGATGCGGGGGGGCGGTACGTGGCGGCACAGCGGTCGGATTCCCAAGCCGTCACGGAGGCCACGCGGACGCCCGCTCGCCCCGCCACACCCGCCGCGGCGGGGTGGCGCCCCGTCGAGTCGCCCGTGGCGACCGGGAGCCGCTCCGCGACCGCCTCGGCGACCACGCGGGCGATCATTTCGCTCGATGGCTGGAGGCGATCGAACGGCTCGACCTCGTTCAGGTACCGGTGGTCGAACCGCTCGAGAACTTCGCCCAGGATCCGCTTGGCCTCCGTGAAGTCCAGAAGCAGACCCTCGGCGTTGAGGCGGTTGCCCGCCAGGCGCAGGTCGATCCGCCAGTTATGGCCGTGGAGGCGTTCGCACTTGCCCTTGTACTCGCGCAGATTGTGGGCGGCGCTGAAATCGGCTGTAATGGACAGTTCGTAAGGCATGGCTCGATTCTAGGGGGTTTTGCGGGGGCGCACAAGACTTTTGTCGCACCGGAAGGAAAACGGTGTCAGGAACCGTTTCTTAAACGGTGTCAGGAACCGTTTCTTGACACGGGTGGGGGCTTGGTGTAATTTGTCGAGCATGGGACGGGCCAAGCGGGTTGACGTTGGCGGGCTGGTCTACCACGCGCTCAACCGGGGCAATGCGGGGCGGACCCTGTTCGGGGACGGGGCCGACTACGCCGCCTTTGAGCGCGTGCTCTCCGAGACGCTCCAACGAGTTGACATGCGTATTCTCAGTTATTGCTTGATGCCGAACCATTGGCATCTTGTCCTTTGGCCGCGACGTGATGGCGACCTGTCCGCGTTCATGCGGTGGCTGACTCTGACGCACACCCAACGCTGGCACGCGGCTCGAGGGACCGCCGGGTCGGGCCATGTGTACCAGGGACGGTATCGTTCCTTTGTCATCGAGACCGAAGGCTACCTCGTCCGTGCCTGCCGATACGTGGAGCGCAACGCCCTCCGGGCCGGCTTGGTCAAGGCGGCGGAGGATTGGCGCTGGGGTTCGCTGTGGCGCGGGATGCATCCCGAGGTGACCGAGGACGTACCGGCCTTGAGCGATTGGCCGATCGAACGTCCCCCTCGGTGGCGGTGGCTGGTGAATCTCCCCCAACCGGCGGAGGAGGAGCAGACGCTGAAGCGCTGCGTCGAGCGGGGCCGGCCGTTCGGCTCGGATGACTGGGTCTCCCGGATGGCCAAGCGCCTGGGCTTGGAAGCCACGCTCCGGCGTCCCGGTCGCCCGCCCAAAAACGGTTCCTGACACCGTTTTCTGGGAAACGGTTCCTGACACCGTTTTTTCGGTGATGGGTTGCTTGACGAGACCGCCCGCGGCCGATATAAAGAGGAGAGGGAAGGATGCGCCGAATGATGCCGCAGGAAAAGGACAAAAAGGACAAGAAAAAGGCCTGGCTCCTCGGCTTGGGGCTGGATAACGAGGACGGTCACCTCCGGGTGACCCGCGGGGAGAACTTTCACCTGGTCGGCGGGAGCGAGGACACGCACTCGACGATGCAGGAGAAGGCCGTCAAGTTCAACGAGAAACTGAAAGAGCGCGGCCAGCGCCTGGAGGAAGTTTCCAAAGACGACTTCCGCGACATCGCCCACCAGATCGGCCTGTCGGACAAGAACCTGGCCCCCTGAGTTTCGGGGGACTGTCCCGTCTTCGTCTTTTGTCAACGGCAGTCCCGGCGCGCCGGGATTCCGCCTTTCGCCTCCGTGCCTTGGCCCCCAGGTGAAAACGCTATCGGTCCCGCGGCTGATCTGGTAGACTGACTCAACTGACTCGCCCGTGGCCATCTCTGGCGAAGGGGAGACTGTGCAACCACTGAAGATGCAGCCGGTGCTGAAAGAGAAGGTCTGGGGCGGGCACCGGCTGGCGGGCCTTCTCGGGAAGAACGCACCGGCGGACCGGCCAATCGGCGAGTCGTGGGAACTGGCGGACCACCCGCACGGCACGAGCACGGTGGCCGAGGGGCCGATGCGCGGCAAGTCGCTCCGGGAGGTCCTCAAGCGTGAGGGCGAAGCGGTGCTCGGCCGGGCGATCGCCGCCCGCGGATGGGCGGAGCGGTTCGGCCTCCTCATCAAGTTCATCGATGCCGCGGACCGCCTGAGCGTCCAGGTCCATCCGAACGACGCCTACGCGGCGAAGCACGCGCCGGGCGAGAGCGGAAAAACCGAGTGCTGGGTGGTCGTCCATGCGGAGCCGGACGCCTGGCTGGTGCGCGGTCTCGTGCCGGGCACGACCCGCGAGCGATTGGCCGAGGCACTCAAAACCGGGAAGGTCGAGGCGCTTCTCAAGAAACACGCCGTCCGCGCAGGGGACTTTTTCTGGATCCCCGCGGGGACGATTCACGCCATCGGGCCGGGCGTCATGCTGGCGGAAATCCAGCAGAACTCCGATGTGACGTACCGCCTGTACGACTGGGGTCGGATGGGGATGGACGGCAAACCGCGCGAGTTGCACGTCGCCGATGCGTTGGCGTCGGCGAACTTCTCGGGCGAGGAGCCGCCTGCCGGCGGGCGCGGCCGGACCGCCGACGAAACGGGCCTCGTCATCGAGCACCTGGCGGACTCGCGCGTCTTCAGCCTGAGCCGCATCCGCCTCGACCGCCGGCCGTGGGCCGCCGAAACCGGCGGCACGTTTGCCGCTCTGGTCGTCCTGGCGGGCAGCGCGCGGCTGGTGACTGGCGACGGGACGCTGGAGATCGGGCGCGGCGACACGGTGCTTGTGCCGGCCGACGCGGGAGAGTACGTCTTCGAGTCGCCCCAGACGCTCGACGTGCTGGTCGCTGCGCCGCCGGGCAAAGCGCCGACCTGCTAGGATTCCTCATGCCGGCCGAACGATTGCAGAAGATCCTGGCCCGCGCGGGTGTCGCCTCGCGGCGGGCATGCGAATCGCTCATCGCCGAAGGCCGCGTCAGCGTGGACGGCCGGGTGGTGACCCAACCGGGCGCGAAGGCCGACCCGGCGACCCAGGACGTTCGCCTCGACGGCCGGCGGCTGGCGGCGGAGCGGCTCGAATACTGGATCCTCAACAAGCCCCCGGGCGTCGTCTGCACGAACTACGACCCGGCCGGACGCACGCGGGCGGTGGACCTTGTGCGGGAGACGCCGGCGAGGCTCTTCCCGGTGGGTCGGCTCGACGCGGATTCCAAGGGTCTCCTGGTGATGACGAACGACGGGGCGCTCGCGAATCGGCTCGCGCACCCTAAGCACGAGGTTCCGAAGACGTACCTGGCGACCGTGGGGGGGCGGGTGACGGGGCAGGACGTTGTGCGGCTCCTTCGTGAGGTGTGTCCGGCGGAGGGGCGGGGGCGGGCGGCGCACGTCCGGGTGCTCAAGCGCGGGGCGTCGCGTTCGGTCCTCGAAATCACCTTGCGCGAAGGCCGCAACCGCGCGATCCGCCGAATACTCGCGCGCCTCCGCCATCCCGTGCGGGAACTCGTGCGGACGCGGATCGGACGGCTCAGCCTCCGCGGCATCGGGACAGGACGGGCTCGACGCCTGACGCCGGAAGAGGTACAATACCTGGGCGTGCTCGCGTCGGGAGAGGCGGGAGTGCGAGCCCCCGACGAGGGGCGCCGGGCGCCAAGGCCGAAGCGAAATCGCGAAGCGGAGAGAGAAAGAGCGGGAAGGCATGACGCAACTGGAACAGGCGAGAAAAGGCCTCGTCACCGACGCGATGCGGGCCGTGGCCGAGACCGAAGGCCTCGACCCGGAAACGGTCCGCGCGCGGGTGGCGGCGGCGCGGATCGCGATTCCGTTCAACCGGCTCCGGCGCGCGGCGCGGGTGATGGGCGTCGGCGAGGGGCTGCGCGTCAAGGTGAACGCAAACATCGGCACGAGCCCGGACTACGCCGACGTCGCGACGGAACTGGAAAAACTCAAGGCCGCCGAGGAAGCCGGGACCGACGCGCTGATGGACCTCTCGACGGGCGGCGACGTGCGGGCCATCCGGCGAAAAATTCTGGACGAGTGCCGCGTGACGGTCGGAAGCGTTCCGATTTACGAGGCGGCGGCAAAGGCCGCTCAAACCCAGCATGACCTGGCGAAGATGACGGCGGACGAGATGCTGGCGAGCGTTCGCCGCCATGCCGAGGACGGCGTCGATTTCGTGACGGTCCACTGCGGGGTGACGCGCCGGATCGTGGAGTCGGAGGCGCTGCGGCGGCGCGTGTGCGGCATCGTGAGCCGGGGCGGCATGTTCCTGGCCCACTGGATGCGGCGGAACCGCGAGGAGAATCCGTTCCACGAACGCTTCGACGAGGTGATCGACATTTCTCGTGAGTTCGATGTGACGCTCAGCCTGGGCGACGGCCTTCGGCCGGGCGCGATCGCCGACGCGATGGACGCACCCCAGGTGGAAGAACTGCTGGTGCTGGCGGAACTGGCGCGCCGGGCGACCGCGGCCGGGGCCCAGGTCATCATCGAAGGGCCAGGACACGTGCCGCTCAACCAGGTCGAAGCCCAGGTCCGCCTCGAGAAAGAGATGACCGGCGGGTTGCCGTTCTACGTCCTCGGGCCCATTGTGACGGACGTCGCGCCGGGGTACGATCACCTGACGAGCGCGATCGGCGGGGCGGTGGCGGCGATGGCGGGCGCGGATTTCCTCTGCTACGTCACGCGGACCGAGCACCTCGGCCTGCCCAGGCCCCAGGACGTCCGGGAAGGCGTGATCGCGGCGCGGATTGCGGCCCACGCGGGCGACGTGGCGCGCGGGCTGCCGGCCGCACGGGACTGGGACCGCCGCGTCAGCGAGGCCCGCAGCCGCCAGGACTGGGAAACCCAGATCGCCCAGGCGATCGACGGACGGCGTGCGGCGATCCTGCGGGAAGCGCGCCGGCCGGCCCACGGCGACGTGTGCTCGATGTGCGGCGACTACTGTGTGTTCAAGGTCGGCAAGTCGGATGGCGCGGAGGAGGGACGCGGATGAAGCGGATGGCGGTGTGGACGGCGGCGTGCCTGGCCCTGGCGATAGTCGGCTGCAACAAGGAAACGGCGCCCTCGGGAGAAGAACCCGGCGGCAACAAGACGTTCCTTATCAGCTTCGAGGCGGAGCGCGTGGACGGCGGGAAGGTGACGCTCGATGCGCTCAAAGGACGCGTGGTCCTGGTGGACTTGTTCGGAACCTGGTGCCCGCCTTGCCGGCGCGCGACGCCGGTCATCGTCAGTCTCTACGAGCGGTACCGGACGCAGGGGTTCGAGGTGGTGGGACTGGCGTACGAGAGGACGGAGACGGTGGAGGCGGCGAAGGAAGCGGTGCTCGCGTTCAAGCAGGAATACGGCGTGCCGTACGTCCTGGCCATCGGTCCGGAAGCGGTGAAGGGGCAGATTCCCGGCGGATTCGAGGGATACCCGACGATGGTGCTGGTGGACCGTCAAGGGGCGGGTCGGCGTCATTTCGTCGGTTTTTCGCCGGGGGAGGAAGCGGTGCTTGGCGAGGAGATCGAAAAGTTGCTGGCGGAGCCGGCATCGGACGCAAAATGATCGTTGCGCCGCCGGCGCTCCAGGCGCCGGCGGTTTCGAGGGACCTGGCGGGGGAACGAACAGAGAAAGGGAACAACCATGAAACGAGGACTCGTGATTGGCCTGGTGGGCGCGGTGCTCATTGCCGGGTGCATGGGGACGGCGGTGAAGCAGGCGTATTATGGCGTGACGGGGGCGAGCGGACGGTACTTCGAGATCAAGAACCTGGGCGGCCCGACGAGCCTGCTCGCGTACCGGTCGGCCCAGGTGGAATCGTTCGACCCGTCGCTGATGCTCGGGGCGATCCCGCAGAACGTCGTGGCGGCGGTGCGGCCGGCCGTCGCGATGAAACTTGCGGAACTCGAAGCGTTCAAGACGGGCGGCGGCAAGCCGACCTTGCTCATCCGCGGGAAGTTTATGGACTATGAGCCGGGCGGTTCGGCGCTTCGGGCGGCCGGCATCTCCGAGAACCCGTTCCTGACGGCCCAGGTGGAGATCGTGGACGTTGCCACGAAGCGGGTGCTCGGCGTCGCGATGGTGACGGGGACCGTGAAAAGCGCGGTGCGGGTCGGCTCGGATGAACTGGCGGAAGGCCTGGGGAAGGCCGTCAAGGGCCTCCTGGAATCCCACATGAAGAAGCCCGAGTAGCGCGCGGCCCGAACGAGAAAACACCAGGGCGGTTTCGCCGTGCCGCTGTTTTCCCGGGTGCCACGGATTGCTTGCAATCCGTGTTCCCTTCCGCCGCTCCGGCAAGGCCATCGTGGCCCTGACCGTGCAAGAAATCCTCGACGAAGAGATTGCCAAAAAACTGGCATAAGGGCTTTTGAATGGACTTCTGGGACTTCTGGTGGAACAATACTCAGTTACGACGAGCCCTTTAGGAAAATAGGTATTGCGTCCCCAGCATAAGGGGTGTGCTGATGATTGGCAGGATCGACCGCGTTCCGCTTCGGGATGTCTGGAAGCACGAGGCCAGTGACTTTACGAAGTGGCTGGAGGAGAACGTCGAGGTTCTCAACGACATCCTCGACCTCAACTTGACGACAGCCGAACGGGAGAAGGACGCCGGGGACTTTAACGTTGACCTCGTTGCGGAGGACGACAAGGGCAACCCCGTCGTCATCGAGAACCAGCTAGAGAAGAGCAACCACGACCACTTGGGCAAGCTCATCACGTACTTGACCGCCGTGGGGGCGCGTACGGCGATCTGGATCGTGTCCGATCCCCGACCGGAACACATCAACGCCATATCCTGGCTCAACGAGTCAAATGCCGCCTCCTTCTATCTGCTCAAGGTCGAGGCTATTCGCATCGGCGACTCCGAGCCAGCACCGCTGCTGACCTTGATCGTCGGGCCGAGCAAAGAAGGTCGAGAAGTTGGGGAAGCGAAGAAGGAGATGGCGGCAAGGTATGAAATCCGACACAAGTTCTGGACAGGCCTACTCGAATACGCCAAGACCAAGACGAAGCTACATGCAGGGCTTGCTCCGGGCGAGTCTAACTGGATCAGCACAGGTGCCGGGAAAGGTGGCTTGGCCTACGTCTACTCCCTTACAAAACATGCTGCGACCGTTGAGCTTTACATCGACCGAGGGAAGGAGGCCGAAAAGGAAAACAAGGCGATCTTCGACCATCTTCTTGCCGCCAAGGATGAGATTGAGCGTGTTTTCGGCGAGTCGTTGGAGTGGCAGAGACTGGAGGACCGCCGGGCGTGCCGGATTCGCAAGCGGCTCACGGTCGGAGGCTGGCGGGACGATCCCGCAAAATGGCCGGAGGTCTACGCCGCGATGGTCGATGCCATGATCCGATTGGAGAAGGCACTCAAGCCGCACGTTCAGAAACTGAAGGTGTGATTTCCGGGGACACCCAGATTGCAGATTGCTCCAAGGCAGCGTGGGTTTACGCCACAGGGAAAATCATTGATTCCGGGTATACAATAGGGTAAGAGAACGGGCCTCTGGCGAGGTCTGCCTTGGGAGGGTCTGCCCCGGCTATTTGACCGGAGGCGGTTTGTGGTGTATACTTAAGGGTTTGGTATTCGCTTTGCCGAGGAATCTCTCATGGCGCCACGCGCGAAAAAGGGCCGTATGCGTAAGTCTCCCTCGCCGCTTCTCGGCGAGTTGGAGCGTGCATTCGATGCACGCGCGATCATCTACGCGACGGGCACCCGTAACCCTCCGAACCTGTTCTCGGGACAGATCGCGGCCGACGTACTTCCTGTTATCGGCAGCCACCTGGACAGCATTGGCAAGGTCAAGAATCTGGCCCTGCAAGCGAAACCGGCTGCCGGGGTGAAGGCGTCCGTCAAGGAGTGAAGGCGGGTTCAGGTTCAGCGTTCATGCGCCTAAGAACCGCCTCACAGAACTAGCAACTGAAAACAGGAGACCGAAGATGTTGACACGGCGAAATCGCAACTTGTGCGGATTGGGTGGCGTCATAATTGCGGCGGTTGCGACGCTTGGCGGGGGCAGCGCGCGGGCGGAATTGACGCCCGCCGGCCTGCGGTGCGAATACCGCCAGGACCCCTTGGGCATCGACGAGACGAAGCCCAGACTGTCGTGGCGGCTGGAATCCAGCGATCCGGCCGCGCGGCGCCAGCGGCAGACGGCATACCAGGTGGTGGTGGCATCCGGACGGAAGGCGCTCGACAAAGACCAGGGCGACCTATGGGACAGCGGAAAAGTAGTCTCTGGCCAGGCGGTCCGGATCGAGTATGCCGGCAAGCCGCTCGCGTCGCGGATGGAGTGCCACTGGAAGGTGCGCGCCTGGGACGAGAACGGCAAGCCGTCCGCGTGGTCGGCGCCCGCCTTGTGGACCATGGGACTGCTTCGGCCGGAGGACTGGACGGCCAAGTGGATTCTCGAGGACGAGGCGCCGCCGGACCGCGAGCCGATCGCCCCTCTCTTCAGGAAGACGTTCGACCTGCCGTCGGCCCCCGTGCGGGCAACGGTCTACGTGTCGTCGCTGGGATACCATGAGCTGTACCTGAACGGTCAGAAGGTCGGCCCCGCCGTGCTCGCGCCGCAGGTCTCGTTGATGGACCGCTACGTGTTCTACACGACCCAGGACGTTTCCCGGCTCGTGCAAGAAGGGCGGAACTGCATTGGCTTGTGGCTGGGCGACGGCTTTGTCTCGCGTTTCTTTCCCCGCTCCCGACCGCAAGGGATCGTGCAACTGGAGATCGAGTGCCGCGATGGCAGCCGTGTGACCGTCACGACCGACGAGACATGGAAAACGCATCCCAGCCACATCCGGCGGTTCGGCGCCTTCCACTATGACGATTACGGCGGCGAGCGCTTCGATTGCGGCCGGGAATTGCCCGACTGGAACCAGCCCGCGCTGAACGACGCCGACTGGAAACCGGTCCGAGTCAGAACCACGGGCACACCCACTCTGCGGGAAGCCGTGGATATGGATGTGCCGGACCGGCTGACCGTTCGCACGCCGGCGGGCACTCCCGTCTTGCGGGCGCAGACGATCCCGCCAAATGTCGTCCTGCAGGAACTCTCCCCCAAGGAGATCAAAGCTGAAGCCAACCAGACGTACACGGTGGACTTGGGACAGATGGTCACCGGCTGGTTGGCGTTTTCCGGCCAGGGCAAGCCCGGGCAGGCCGTCACGCTGTACTACCGGCAGGCGTTGGAGGGGGGGATGGTGTCGAAGGACGTGATCATCCCCGATTCCGAGGGCCGCGTCCGCTCCTGCAACAAGTTCAACTACCACACGTTCCGGTACGTGCGGGTCGAGGGGCTGGCCAAGGCCCCGGAGGCCGGGCAGATCAAGGCCATGCGCATCGGCACGGGGCTGACGCCGGCCTTCTCCTTCACCTGTTCCAACGACCTGGCCAACCGCATTCACCAGGCGAGCATGAACACGTTCCTTGCCAACAGCATCGGCGGCTACATTTCGGATTGCCCGGACCGCGAGCGGGCTGCTTACGCCGGCTATTGCCTCGTGTATGCGCCCTTCCTGATGCAGCACTTTGCGGATGGGGTCGTGTTCCTGGAAAAGGCCATTTGCGATGCCGTGGACGCGCAGCGTCAGGACGGTCTTTCCGCGACGTGTTCGCCGGTCGGTCCGGGAGGTCCGGCGGGCAAGTGGACACACCAGGCCGGAGGCGGAAGTGTCTTTGCCCAGGCGCCGTGGCAGGTTTACCTCTACACGGGCGACACGCGGGCCTTGGTGGCGTCCCGCGCCGCCGCGGAAAAGTACCTGGCGCGCGTGGCGTCGTATTTCGACCAGCAGGCCGGACTGGTCAAGGTCGGCCAATGGGATTACCTGGCCGACTGGTATGCGGTCATTGACGGTGAAGGCTTCAACCCGCTCGGCAAGGTCATCCAGGCCAACAGCATGTACATCGTCAGCCTGGACTGCTTGAGGAAGAGTCTGGAGGTGCTTGGCGAGCGCGAGGCGGCGGAGCGGTATGGCGCGCTGGCCGACGAGCAGCGGCGCCGCTTCCACGCCCACTACTACCAGAAGGCCGACGCCAACTACGGCTTGGATCACATGACCTACCTGGCCGAGCCCCTGCTGGCGGAGGTCCCGCCCCAGGACGAAGCCGAGGCGGTGTTCCGCGCCTTGGAGCACAACATCCGCGTGGTCGCCAAGGGGCATCCCACCTCCGGCGACGGCGGGACGCACAATCTCCTGCGATACCTGCTGGCCCGCCAACGTCCGGACCTGGTCTACCTGATGGTGAACCAGACCGACCGTCCGAGTTGGGGCGCGATGGTCAACAGCGGCGATGCCTCCATCTGGGAGCATTGGTTCAAAGAGGCGGTGTATTCCCGCTGCCACACCGGGGTCGGGAGCATCGGCGAGTGGTTCCTCAACGGCCTGGCCGGAATCCAATACGACCCGGCGCAGCCTGGCTTCCAGCGCGCGGTGCTCCGGCCGTTCATTCCGCCGGACATGGAGCACCTCGCTGCCAGCTCGGATTCGGTCCACGGCAAGATCTCGGTCCGTTGGCGGAAGAAGGACGGCGTGTTGTCGCTGGAGGTCTCCATTCCACCGAACACGACGGCCACGCTCTTCCTTCCCATCGAAAAGCCCGACGCGGTTACCGAATCCGGCCGTGCTCTGGGCCGCGCCCCGGGCGTAGTGTTGCTGGGCGTTCAGGAAGGCTCGACGTCCGTTGCGCTGGAGTCCGGGGTGTACTCGTTCGCATGGCCGTATTAACTGCCGACCGTTCTCGGCGGGCAGTCCGTCGAGCGCAAAGTCGAGATCTTCAACGGCGGTCTCTCGGGCAACCGGCTCGTCCTGGCCTGGAGTGCGCGCTGGTACCGGCCCGACGGCGAACCCGCCGTGAAAGGCGGCGAAATTCCCTGCCCCATCGAGCCGGGTTTCCATGCCACACAGAAGATCGCCTTCACCGTTCCCGCCCCCGGGCGAGCAAACCGACGGCTCTACCTGGTGATGGAGTCGCGCAAGGACGGCCAGACCGTTTTCCACGAGGATGGCGTGTACCTGAATGTCTCCCCCCGGGAATGCCGGACACAATACTGATTTCGGCTTTCCGATTTCCGGCGACAGGCATTTCCGGCTACCCGATCCGTCCGCCGTCCATTCTGCGTTCCGCGTTCCGGGTTCCGGTTTCCGAGTTCTCTCCCCCCTCCCCCCCATTCCCGCCTTTCTCTGCGTTCTCAGCGTCCTCTGCGGTGAAGGCCCGGCCCTCAAACACTGTTTCTTTGTCAAATGCGAGATTTGCCGCCGACCCCGAATGCTGCGCCCCCGACTTCGACTTACGTGCGTCCGCGGGAAGTTATGCACATAAAGGTATGCACATGACATGGATGGAAAAAGTGCGAAAAAGGGCCTAAAAACCGGTAAAAAGCGCTCAAAAAACGCGAAAAAATGCGAAAAAAGTCAAAATCGGCGCTTGCCCATCTTACCATTTGGGTCCCGGAAAGTGAAAAAACTGCCCCGGCGCTATCGCCAGGGCTGGTGACCTCCCGAAAATCGCCCGAAATCGCCCAAAAATACCCCCCAAAACTCGCGCCAAAAAGTTATCCACAATCGCCGGTTGTCGTAAGTGAAAGCGTCGGCGGTTCCGAACGTGACCCGCCGCGGCGGGCTCGAACCCGGCTCCGTCCGCCAAGGCGGAGGGCGGACTACGCCGAGGCAAGCGACGCGCGGGCGCCTACGTTGCGGCGGTCAGCCGGTCCTGCGTCGCCAGCCGTTCCTGGGCGACGGCCAGAAGGACGTCGGCGCTGTCGCCGTCCGACGGAAACACGGCCACGCCAGCCCGCAATCGCAACCCGGCGTCGACCCTCGGGCCGAGCGCCGTCAAGCGGTCCGCCAGCAGGCGGTAGGCCGCATTGGCCTCGCCATAGCCTTCGTTCTCCCGGAGTCGGCGCGACCACGCCATGGCAAACAGGGCGGGCCCCAGTCGGCCGGCCTGTCGGCCCTTGGTGACCGAGGCCCCGATGGCGCGGCCGACCTGGGCCAGGCTCTCGGAAGACGTCGGCGTGTCGCCCGCCGGCCTCGCCTCCAGGAGCACGACGGGCACTTCGGCCTCGCGTTCCCACGCCCAGTCGATGAGTTTTTCGACGCACTCCTCGAAGGCTTCCGGGGCGAGGAGCGCCGTCTCGGGGTCGCACAGGACCTGGCCGGCGTAGCGCCGGCGGTGCAGGGCGGCGCGGTAGAGACAAGCCACGGCATCGACGAGCGGTGCGGCGGCGTCGAGGTCGTCGGCGGTGATGGGCAGGCCCTCCGCCTTGCCCGACAGGCACAGCACGCCGAAAACCTCCGCCCGTTCGCGCAGAGGAAGAAGCAATGTGGCCCCCTCGCCTTGGGCATCGGGACCTCTGGCGAGGAGCGCCCGGCCGGTGCGGAGGACCTCTTCGGCCCCGATGCGCTGCGCCTGGAGCGCCTCTGAGGGGGGAGGGGGCCCGACCTGGAGTGCCTGGACGAGTTCCGAATCGACGATGGAAGACCGCTGGAGGAGGACGGTGGCCCGTGTCACGCCGAGGGCATCCAGAATGACATCCGTTCCCTCGGCCAGGATGTTTTCGGCGTCGGTCAGGGCCAGGCGGGCGATGCGGCCGGCGGCCTCGAGGAGGCGCCACTGGCCCGAAGGGTCGCGACGGGCGATTCTGCGGACATGCGCCGTGCCGGCCCGCGGTCCCCTTCGCGTGCGGTCCGCTTTCGCGGGCGCCTTCGGAGGTTCGGGCGATGTCGGTTTGGGACGCGGGCGCTCCGGCGCCGGCTCGGGTTGTCGGTCCGCCGGCGGGGCAGGCGGCGCGTCGGAAGGCGGCTCGGGCCGATCGTCGGGCGGAGGACCACCCTGCCGGCCGGACGGGGGACTCTGCGGCGCCAGGGCCTCGGTCAGGCGCACCAGGTCGCCCGGAAGAACGAAATAGTCGGCTGCGCCGGTGTCCGCGAGCGCTCGGGCGGATGGCTCGTCCTCGCATTCGGCGACGAGGTAAACGGGCGTCCGGGGCTGCTCGCGGCGAAGCGATTGCAGGAGGTCGGCCGCCCGGGCGGCCACGTCGCGCAGATTCAAGAGGAGGGCGCGCGGCGGGTCGCGCAGGGCCGCGAGGAACGCCTCGGCGGCGGAGGAGTAGGTTCGCGTCTCGTGAACGGCGCGTTCGACCAGGGCGCGGCGGGAGGCATCCCGGCAGACGAAGATCACCGCGGGTTGCGGGCGGGTGGCAAGTTTACCCGCCGTGGCGGGCGGCGTGGCTCGCCCGGGGTTCACGCCTGGTCCTCCTCGCCGAGCAGGAGGCGGAGTTCCTCCTCCGTGAGACGTGTCGCGGCGTCCTGGTCCGGCGCTGGCCGGGGTTTGGCTGTTGGCGATTCCGGCGCGGCCGGGACAGGTGTTTCGGCTCCCGCCGCGGCGCGGGCCGGTCGGGCCAGGTAGGCTTCCACCGCGACGCCCCCGGTTGCCGGGCGCCGAGCGGACGCCGGCCGTATGGACAGGCTCTTGAGGAAGGCCGAGAGTCCCTTCTCGTCGGCCAGGATGAGGTCGGCGCCGACGAGTTCCGCCAGTTCGCCCTTGTACTCGAACCCCGACGAGTGGTAAGCGACGAGGAAGACCTCGGGCCATTCTCGCCGGAGCAGGGGCAGCAGGCGGAAGTCGTCGCGGCCGAAGTAATCCACGCCCAGCAGGATGTAGCGGAAAGGATGCTCGGCGCGGGCGGCTTCGGCGAGGACCTCGTAGGGGTTCGCGGCCGTGGTGACGCGGGCGCCGGCGGCCCGGAGGCTCTGGTCGAGAACCTCCGCCAGGGCGGACCCGGGCTGCTTCAGCAACAGAGACGCGAGTGCAGTTGGTCGCACGTTCCGGAACCCCTCGCAGGTGCCGACGCCGATCTAGCCTTACTATGGCGACTTTATGAGACGCAGTCAAGGTGGCTTTCGTCGGCCCAGGGAGGGCCGGGACGTGGAAATGGCTTGACAGGACGCTTGGCCGACCTTTATAAAGATGGGTCGCCATTGGCGGGCGGACGCCGGAACGAGCACCGCCCAGGGAAAAGTGGAACCCAGGAGCATCACCCGCGCCGGAAGGAGAGAGTCGTATGGCGATCAACGTCGGCATCAACGGGTTCGGTCGGATCGGTCGGCTTGTGTTCCGGGTGCTCTGGCAGCGCAAGAAGGGCCAGTTCAGCGTGGTCGGCATCAACGACCTGTCGGATGCCAAGACCCTGGCGCACCTTCTAAAATACGATACGGTTTACGGCCGTTTCCAGGGCACCGTCGAGGCCGCGGATGGGGCGCTGGTGGTGGACGGGACGAAGATTCCGGTGACGGCGGAGAAGGACCCGGCGTTGCTTCCGTGGGGCCAGCGCAAGACGGACGTGGTGTTCGAGTGCACGGGCGTTTTCCGCGACCGGGCGGCGTGCCAGAAGCACATCGCCGCCGGGGCGAAGAAAGTCATCCTGTCGGCCCCGCCGAAGGGCGAGATTGACGCCATCATCGTCATCGGCGTGAACGACGGCACGCTGAAGCCCGACCATAAGATCGTCTCCAACGCGTCCTGCACGACGAACTGCCTGGCGCCCGTGGCGAAGGTGCTGCACGAGTCGTTCGGCATTAAGCGCGGCCTGATGACGACCGTCCACGCCTACACGAACGACCAGCGGATTCTGGACCTCATTCACGAGGACCTGCACCGGGCGCGGGCGGCGGCCCTGAACATCATCCCGACGACGACTGGCGCTGCCGCCGCCGTCGGCAAAGTGATTCCCGCCCTCGCGGGGAAACTGAACGGCTACGCGCTGCGCGTGCCGGTGGCGGTCGGCAGCATCGTCGACCTGACGGCCGAACTGGAGAGGCCGGCCACCGTCGAAGCGATCAACGCGGCCATGAAGAAGGCCAGCCAGGGCGCGATGAAAGACATCCTCGTGTACACGGACGACCCGATCGTTTCGAGCGACGTTATCGGCACCACGTGCTCCAGCCTGTTCGACTCGAACCAGACGATGATGACCGACCCGACGTTCTGCAAGGTCACCTCGTGGTACGACAACGAGTGGGGCTTCTCGAACCGGATGGTGGATCTGGCCGCGAAGATTGCGGGGATGTGAACGCCACACACTCGGGAACCGGGGGCGGGCTGGCGCGGCTCGCCCCCGATTGCTCATACGGAAGGGGAGCGGCCGTGGCCAAAAAACTGATCAACGCCTTGCCGATGAAGGGCAAACGCGTCCTGATGCGCGTGGACTTCAACGTCCCCCTCGATGAGAACGCCAACGTGACGGACGACCGGCGGATCCGGATGGCGTTGCCCTCGATCGTCTGCGCGGTGGACGCGGAGGCGAGGCTCATTCTGATGAGCCACCTGGGCCGGCCCAAGGGCGAGCGCCAGGACGCGATGAGCCTGAAACCGGCGGCGGAGCGGTTGGGGCGGCTGCTCGAGCGCCCGGTGGCCCTTGCCCCCGACTGCATCGGTCCCGAGGTCGAGAAGATGGTCAAGGGCCTGAAACCGGGACAGGTGCTTGTCCTTGAGAACCTGCGGTTCCACAAGGGCGAGGAGAAGAACGATCCGGAGTTCGCCAAGGCGCTGCGGAATCTGGCGGACCTCTACGTGAACGACGCGTTCGGCACGGCGCACCGGAAGCACGCGAGCACCTACGGCGTGCCGAGCCTCATGCCCAAGGGCACCCGAGCCATCGGCTTTCTCGTCGAGAAGGAATTGAAGTTCCTGGGCGAAGCGGTGGAGAATCCCGAGCGGCCTTTCGTGGCCATTTTGGGCGGTGTGAAGGTGTCCGACAAGATCGCCGTCATTGAGAACCTCCTGGCGAAGGTTGACCGGCTCCTCGTCGGCGGGGCGATGGCGTATGTGTTCATGGTCGCCCGAGGCCAGGAGGTCGGCAAGAGCAAGGTCGAGCGCGTCAAGGAGGAGAAGGACGGCTCGAAGACCGACGTCATCGCCCTGGCGAAAAAACTCCTTAAGAAGATCGAGGCCTCCAAGGCCGAAGTGCTCTTCCCGGTGGACCACCTTGTGGCCAAGGAAGCGTCGGCCGACGCGGAGACCGACGTGCAGGGACCCGAGATCCAGAAAGGATGGATGGGGGTGGACATCGGGCCCGAGACGAGCCAAGTGTACTGCGAACGGCTGGCGGACGCCAAGACGGTGATCTGGAACGGTCCGATGGGCATCTTCGAGATGGCTCCCTTCGCCGAGGGGAGCAAGGCAATCTGCGAGGCCCTGGCCCAGGTGGACGAGCATGGGACGGCCGTGGTGGGGGGCGGCGACACGGGCGCGGCCGTCGAGAAGTTCGGCCTGGTTGAGGAAATGACCCATATTTCAACGGGTGGCGGGGCGAGCCTGGCGTTCCTCGAAGGCAAGCCGTTCGCTACGATTGAGATCATCGACGACGCGTAATAAATAAAAAGGAGCGGGGCCTTGAGACGTCGGCTCGCGAAGTTGGCTCGGCCGGCCATCGCACCGAGCCTCCTGGCGTCGGATTTCGCCCGCCTGGCAGAGGAGATCGCGCGCGTCGAGGAGGCCGGGGCCGACCTGTTGCACGTGGACGTGATGGACGGCCACTTCGTGCCCAACCTGACGGTCGGGCCCGTGGTCGTGGAGAGCATCCGGGCCGTCACGGACCTTCTGGTCGACGTGCACCTGATGATCACGGAGCCCGCGCGGTACATCCAGGCGTTTGCCGAGGCGGGCGCCGATAACATCACCTTCCATGCGGAAGTCGTCGCCGAGCCGCAAGCGCTGGCCGACCGGATTCACGAACTCGGCTGCTCGGCCGGCATCACGATCAACCCCGACGGCTCGCAGGACCGCCTCCGGCGCGCCGTGCCGCACGTCGAAATGGTCCTGCTGATGACCATCTACGCGGGCTTCGGCGGGCAGGAGTTCATGCCCGAGGTTCTGCCGACGATCCGCAAGGTCCGAGGGTGGCTGGGGCCGAACCAGCGGCTGGAGGTGGACGGCGGCATCAGCCCGCAGACGATCGGCGAGGCAGCCAAGGCGGGGGCCGACGTGTTCGTCGCGGGGACGGCCATCTTCGGCGCGCCGGACCGCGACTACGCGCGGGCCATCGCCGACCTGCGAAGCGCCGCCGACGCGGGCGCACGGCCAGCGGGCCCCAGGGGCGAGGTGTGAAATGGCCATCAAAGGCCGGGCCAAAAAGAAAGACATACCGGAAGGCCTTTGGCTGCGGTGCCCCGGCTGCGAGGAGATGGTTTACCGCAAGCGGGTCGAAGAGAATCTGCACGTCTGTCCGGAATGCCAGTACCATTTCAAGATGGGGGCGCGTCAGCGGATCGCGCTGCTGGCCGACGCCGACAGTTTCGAGGAGTACTTGCCCAACCTCGTGTCGCCCGATCCGCTCGGATTTAAAGACCGCAAGACGTACGGAGAACGCCTGGCGGAGGCGCAGCGGGAGACAAACCTTTATGACGCCGCCATCGTCGGGCGGGCGTACATCAAGGGGCGGCCCGTGGTGTTCGGCGCGCTCGACCCGAATTTCATCATGGGCTCGATGGGGTCGGTGGTCGGCGAGAAGATCGCGACGGCGGCTGAAAAGGCGACCGAACTGGCCGTCCCGCTCGTCATTTGCAGCGCCTCGGGCGGCGCCCGGATGCAGGAGAGCGTCCTGAGCCTGGCGCAGATGGTGAAGACGAGCGCGGCCGTGGGCCGGCTTGACCGGGCGGGGGGGCTGTACATCAGCGTGATGACCAACCCGACGACCGCCGGGGTCGCGGCCAGTTTCGCTTTCCTGGGCGACATCATCATCGCCGAACCGGGCGCCATGATCGGTTTTACGGGACCGCGCGTCATTTACCAGACCATCCGGCAGGAACTCCCGGAGGGGTTTCAAACCGCGGAGTTCATGCTGGAACACGGTTTCGTGGACCGAGTCACTCACCGCCGAGACCTCCGAAGCGAAATAGCCGCACTGATTGACTTTTGCTGGACGTAGCCGGGCGGCGCGGCCCGGCGAGCCACTTCGCAGGCTCTGCCCAGGCGCTTCTTGCTCCCGTCGGAAGGACCGTGGTCCAGGACGTCATCGGTGCGGGGTGAGAGGGGAAGAAAAAACCGTTCTCGGCCCGGATTTCTCCTTGGCGCGCCCGCCGGCGGTGTGCTATAATTCGTCGGTTTTATTAGCGATCATACTCCTTATCCCGAAAACTTGCAGGGGGAGCAGGGCGGTGCTGAGGGAATTTTTCCAAAGGCTCCGTGGCGGCCAAGCGGCTGAATTGGTCGGCTATAGTGCGCTCGGTGTAATCCGCCAGGGGAGCATGTCCACCGTTTTCAAGGGCCGGGACCGCAAGACCCGCCGCTTGGTTGCCATCAAGATTCACAAGCCTGAGGCCAGAAAAGCCGTCGAAAGGCTGGAATCCCGGCACCGGGATTTTACGGAAGGCCAGATTACCCGCGCCTTCGACCACCCCAACGTCATTAAGTGTCTGGATCATGGCAACCTGGCCGGAAACGACTATGTGATTATGGAATACCTGGAAGGCGTGACGCTGGCCAGCCTGATGTCCGGCAAGAGTCGGAGGCTGAACGGCAAGCGGCTCTCGTACCTGCATCAGGCGGCGTCGGGGCTGGCCCATGTGCACGCTAAGCGCTTTGTACACCATGACTTCTGTGCGAAGAACCTGTTCGTTACGAATGAGGATCGGGTCAAGTTGATTGATTTCGGCCTGACGTTGCCCTTGCTGGATTTGCCCGCCGTGCGGAGTCGCGTAGGCACGGCGGAGATTCTGGCCCCCGAATTGCTTCGTCGCGAACCGTGCGACCACCGAATAGATATTTTTGCCTGGGGGGTTGTGGCATACGAGTTGTTCGCCGGACAGTGGCCTTTTGAGAGTTCCGAACACCACCAGGTTTTGAACAAGATCCTCAACGTCCAGCCAGTGTCCCTGGACCGCCGGGCGCCCAATGTGCCGCAGGAAGTGGCCCACCTTGTCATGCGGTGCCTGGAGAAAGACCCCGATCAGCGGCTGAGCAGCATGAATACGGCTGTTGGGGTACTTGAAAGGCACCTGAACACCCCTGCCTGACCTTCTGGATGGCGTGGTAGAGGGTTGCCAGCAGGCGTCGTGAGGGTGGCGACGGGCCTTTCCAGCGGACGCTTGGGTTTCGAGTTGTCCTTCAGGGGTCCCGATTATCAGACGCAAGGGCCGATTTCTGCATTTCGGGCGGCTGGATTGCCGAAAAGGTAGATGGAGGGGCCGAATGGCTCCAGGTGGCCTCTTGACAAAGGCCTAAATGGCTGGACACTTGGAGAGCAAGACACCCGCGGATTTCGTTTGACGGGGACCTTCGGGCGCTGTATTATATAGTAGGGGCCGGACATAGGGTGTTGAGGTGACCCCATGGCTAGGTTCCATCACTCCGAAATAGCCGACCTCGGGAGACAACTCGCTTTTTCCCCAGCCGCTGTCCGTCTGGAGCAGGTCAATCGGGCGGAACGTCTGGCCTGTTTGGTGGAACCCGGCCGAACATACCCCTACGAGTTCGTCTGTTACCAAATCACGGGTTACCGCCCGCGCGGTGCGGCGGTCGGCAATCTTCCCGGGAAGACCCTGCGCGAAGACATCGTGCGCCTTGTGGAGCAATTGTCGGCGACGCTCGAGATCCCGGTGTCCGCGGTGGGGGAGCCGGTGCTTTCGATCGCCGAGTCGGCGAAGCATTTCAACGTTTCGGAGAAGACCATCCAACGGTGGCGGCGCGGGGGCCTGGTGTCGCGGAAGTTCGTCTGGCCCGACGGCCGGATGCGCGTGGGGTTTCTCCAGTCGAGCGTCGAGCGTTTTGCGTCGCGGCACCACGAGCAGGTGGATGCGGGCACCAAGTTCAGCCGGGTTTCGCCGGACGAGCGGCGGGAGATCATCCGGCGTGCGCGGCGGTTGAGCCTCTTCTGCCACTGCTGCCTGTTCGAGGTTTCCAAGCGCGTGGCGCGGAAACTCGGCCGGGCCGTCGAAACCGTCCGCCAGACCATCAAGGACTACGACCGCCGGCACCCGTACAAAAAACTATTCCCGGAGGTCGGGGAGCCGCTGCGGGCCTACGACCGGCGCCTGATTTACCAGGCGTACCAGCGCGGCGTGAGCGTGCACGGGCTGGCGAGGCGCTTTTGCCGCACCCGGTCCAGCATCTACCGGATCATCACGGAAGAGCGGGCCCGCGAGATCCTCCGGGAGCCGATCGAGTTCATGCCGAGCCCGGAGTTCGAACGCCCGGACGCGGATGCCCTGATCCTGGGCGGGGCGGCCGAGGCGGCGGAGGAGGGGAAACGCCGGCCCTCGCCCCCGAAAGGCCTGCCGATCTATCTGAAGAGCCTCTATAGGACGGCCCTTCTGTCGAGGGAGGAGGAGCGGGACCTCTTCCGCCGGTACAACTACCTGAAGTTCAAGGCCGCCAAATTGCGCGAGGGGCTCGAGGGCACGGTTTCGCCCAAGGTGGCCGACATCGAGGAGATCGAGCGCCTGCTGGACGAGGCGCACCGCGTGAAGAACCGCGTCATCCAGGCGAACCTTCGGCTGGTGGTGAACATCGCGAAGCGACACGTGGGGCCGCAAACGAACTTTTTCGAGTTGATCTCCGACGGAAACATGAGCCTCATCCGCGCGGTGGACAAGTTCGACTACACGCGCGGCTTCAAGTTTTCGACGTACGCGTCCTGGGCGATCATGAAGAACTTCGCCCGCAGCGTGCCGAAGGCCGGCGTCCGCCGGGAACGGTTCCAGACCGGCCGCGAGGAACTCCTGGAAACGAGCCGGGACCTCCGCTTCGAGGGCGAAGAGCCGTACCAGGAGCCCGACATCTCCGTCCGGCAGTCCATCGAACGGGTGCTCGACCAACTGGGGCCGCGCGAGCGCGAGATCGTGATGCGCCGCTTCGGTCTGGGCGACACGCCTGGCCCGCAGACCCTCGAGGAAGTGGGCCAGCACTTCGGCGTCACCAAGGAGCGCATCCGCCAGATCGAGGGCCGCGCGCTGGGGAAACTCCGCGGCCTCATCAGCCCCAAAACCGTCGAAGAAGTCCTGAGTTAGGCCATCGGACGTTCACCGGTCGGAGCGCAGGTTCGGAAACCGGGCTGCGCCGGCTGGGCGCATGACACAGGCACAGGCTCCGGAGGTGTCAGAGAAGAGGCTCTAGTCGGACGGCTCGTCCAGCATGTGGCCCATTTTGCGGCGCTTCGTGTCGAGGTACCGGGCGTTCAGTTCGTTGGGTTCGACCACGAGAGGCACGCGCTCGACGATCTTCAGGCCGTAGCCTTCGAGGGCGACCACCTTGCGCGGGTTGTTCGTCATCAGTCGGACTTGGCGGATCCCTAAGTCCACCATGATCTGGGCCCCGATGCCGTATTCCCGGAGGTCCGGCTCGAAGCCGAGACGCTCGTTCGCCTCGACCGTGTCGAGGCCCTCTTCCTGCTGGAGCCGATAGGCGCGGATCTTGTTCATGAGGCCGATGCCGCGCCCTTCCTGGCGCATGTACACGATGGCGCCGCGCCCTTCCTGGGCGACGCGCGCCATCGCCAGGTCCAACTGCTGGCCGCAGTCGCACGCCAGGCTCTGGAACACGTCGCCGGTCAGGCATTCCGAGTGGATGCGGACGAGGACCGGATCGGTCTGGACGGGCGTCTTGCCGTCCGGGCCGGCGACGCCGATGCCGCCCAGCGTCAGCGCCACGTGCGGGTAGGGGTCCACCTGGGCCTCGTACACGTGGACGTCGAACTCGGCGTGGCGCGTCGGCAGGCGGGCCTGAGCAACTTTGCGGACGAGGTGTTCCGTGCGCTGGCGGAACTCGATGATCTGGGCCACGGAGCACATCTTCAGGCTGTGCTCCCGGCAGAACGTGATGAGGTCCGGCACGCGGGCCATCGTGCCGTCCGACTTCATGATTTCGCAGATGACACCGGCCGGTTTCAGGCCCGCCAGGCGCGCCAGGTCCACCGCGCCCTCGGTCTGGCCGGCTCGCACGAGGACGCCCCCTTCACGGGCGCGAATCGGAAACACGTGGCCCGGACGAGCCAGGTCCTCGGGCCGCACGTCGTCGGCGACGGCCACCTGGATCGTGCGGGCGCGGTCGGCGGCGCTGATGCCCGTCGTGACGCCCGTCCGCGCATCCACCGAGACGGTAAACGCCGTGCCGAACGCGCTCGTGTTGTCCAGCGTCTGCGGCGGGAGGCCCAGGCGGTCAATCCGTTCCGGGGCCATGGGCAGGCAGATGAGCCCCCGGCCGTGGGCCGCCATGAAGTTGACGATGTCCGGGGTCGCCTTTTCGGCGGCGCAGACGAGGTCGCCCTCGTTTTCGCGCTGCTCGTCGTCCACGAGGACGATCAGGCGGCCGGCCCGGAGGTCGTCCAGAATCTCTGGAATCGGGGCAAATGGGTCGCTCATGACAGGCGTATGGTATCCGGCGCGAGTGCAGGAATCAAGGGGCCGGGGGCCGGACGAAGGCCGTAGGTTTCTTTGACGCCGGCGGCCGGGGGCGCTATAATCCGCGCATCTTGGCGGGAGCCACGGATGGGAATCCTTCCGTGCATTGCTTTTTCGGCGTTTGCGGCGCTGGCCGTGGTGTTCGTTGTCTTCGCAATCCTGAAGGCGCGCCGGCGCCGCGAGGCCATGGCCCGCCTGGCCAAGGAACTCGGTTTCGAGTATTACCCGGACGACCCGTGGAACCTGGAGGACAAGTACGCGATGTTCGAACTTTTCGGCCGCGGCCACAGCCGGAAGGCGTCCAACGTGATCTGCGGCGAGATTGACGGCCGGGCTGTCGTCGCCTTCGATTACCAGTACAAGACGGGCAGCGGGAAGAATAAATCGACGCACTCGTGCCAGGCCGTAGTGATGGGTCTGCCGATCGTGGCGGCGGGGCTTCGGATGCGGTCCGAGAGCCTGTTCGACCGCGTCGCGTCGTGGGTCGGCTACGACGACATTGATTTCGAGAGCGACGAGTTCAGCCGGCGGTACCATGTCGCGTGCGGCGACCGGCGCTTTGCGTACGACATTCTTCACGCGAGGCTGATTGACTACTTGCTGGGGTGCGGCAGCGTGCCGAACCTGGAGATGCAAGGCCCTCTGATGGTCCTTTTCGAGAGCCAGGGTGACGCGGCGAACGTGCGCCGACTGCTCGAGACCGGCCGCGAGATCGTCGCCAGCATTCCCGACTACGTGCGCAGCGCGCGAGGCATCGGACAACCGGCGGGAGACGAGGCATGATTTCAAGCATCGCATCGGCCGCAGCAATTCTGGCCCAGAAAGAGGTGGTCGCCGGGCTGCCGTGCTGCCTGATTCCGGCGGCGATTCTCGCCCTCGTGGTGGCGCTGGTGGTCATCGGCATGTACAACAGCCTCGTGCGCGGCCGGAACCACGTGAAGGAATCGTGGGCGGGCATCGATACGGAACTCAAGCGCCGGTATGACCTTATTCCGAACCTCGTCGAGACCGTCAAGGGCTACGCGGCCCACGAGCGCGAGGTCTTCGAGCGCGTCGTCGAGGCGCGCACCCGAGCAGTCGCCTCGACCGGTTCACCCGCCGAGCAGGCGCGCGACGAAAACTTCCTGGTGCAGGCCCTCCGGCAACTTTTCGCCCTGCGCGAGGGATACCCGGACCTGAAGGCGAATCAGAATTTCCTCGCCCTCCAGGGACAACTCGCGGAGACGGAGGACCGGATCCAGGCGGCGCGGCGGCTCTACAACGGGAACGTCCGCGAGTTCAACAACCGCTGCGAAATGTTCCCGACGAACATCCTGGCCTCCATGTTCCACTTCGAAAGGGCCGAGTTCTTCGAGATCGAGTCGGCCATCGAGCGCGAGGCGCCGAAGGTGGACCTCGGCGGCCGGTGAAAGGGATTAGCGCGGCGGGTCTCCCGACCCGCCGCGCGAACAGGCGCCGTGGTGCCAGGTAAGGGGGAAGACCATGCAGAAGTGCTTTGTCCTCATGCTGGGGATCGCGTTCTACAGTTCTGTCGCTTGGCCGACCGACGCGCAGGCCATGTTCGGCATGCAGAAATTCGACCGCATGGTGCAGCAAGCCGAGGTGGTCGTCAAAGCGAAGGTCGTGAAGGAAGAAGATCGGAGAACCGACCCCCGGGGCCAGGTCGCCACGCTGGAAGTCGAGAAGGTCCTCATCGGCGAATGCGAGCGACAGATACGGGTTCTGCACCACGACATCAATCCCACCGAGAAGAAAGGTTACGCCCCCGGCGAGGTTTATTACCTGTGCTTGGTGCCCGCCACGCTCTGCTACAACAAGTTGCCGCCCAACCAACTGGAGGGGATGTACCACGAGGCCAACTACAGCCATACGAAGATTCCCGTCAAAGACGACAAGGTGGAGTTGCCCGAGGAACTCCGCGTACCCGACTACGTGAAGCCCATGCTCGCCGACCTTTCGGTGAAGAACTTCGAAGCGGTGCTTCTGTGGCTGCGCGGCCCGTTGCTTGCGGCAAAGCTCACGAAGGAAGTGTTCCAGTGCGATGAGCCGCTGGAGTTGGAGGTCACCCTGACCAACGCGAGCCCCTTGCCGATGAGGCTCATGTGCGGGTCGCGGGAAGGTTTGAGAAACTTCTTTCACATGAAGTTGTGGGACTCCGCCGGTTTTCGAGCGTTGGCCTTTTTCGCGTTCGGGTCCAGGAACCCCGATGGCACCTATGTCTCTATCGAGGACACCAATGCCTCGAAGATTCTCGCGCCGGGGGAATTCCTCAAAGGCACGGTCCGCTTCGATATCCGCCTGGAAGAGTACCGGCAGGACCCCGAGCGCGTGCGCACGCTGGGCTTGTGCTACGTTGGGATCACCGTGCGGGGCGACGCGGTCAAGGATGGCTGGCGCGGCAGCCAGTATGTCCGCATCCCCGTCCGCATCGCGTGTCCGTACCGTGCGTGGGCGGAAGGTCTGCGGCGGCCGAACTCGCAGTGGGCTGTCTCGCTGTGTGCCGTTACGGGACACTGGAACGATGCGCCCTCGGCGGTTGTCTCGCCGAAGCAAGGGGTCTGGGTAATAGTCCGCCTCGATCTTCCCGACCCGGCCGACGTGGCGTTCGACCGCCGCGTTGGCGGCGAGGGCGCCGAGTTCCAGACTCTCAGCGCTGCTGAGCAAAAGGCCCTGGCCTCGTGCATCCGCGTTGAACGTGGCGGCAAAGTCGTGCCGGGGACGGCTTTCGACGAAGCGGCCGTGCAGGCCTTGCTCGTGCGGCTGAAGAAGGAGGTGCCCGTCACATGCAACACGGCCAACAACGGGTTGGACTGCTCGCTGAACCTGGCGGAGCACTTTGACATGACGACCCCCGGCGAGTACCGCGTGCGGCTCGTCCTGCCGGACTCCACGGAACCCAGCCTGAGCAACGTCGCCGTCCTGACCGTTCCGGCCGCAGAGAAGTAGGGAGGTCCCCTGTACCTCTTCGCAACGTTCCTCTCGAAACGCGGCTCGCGGTTCAGCCTGTCGTAAATTTGGGGACGATGCTCTTCCCCGAGCACCGATTCGCTTTGGAGCGAGGGTGCTTGGGCATGGCTATAGGGTAGAGCCTTTGGGAAGGGGAAGGGGAAGGGGAAGGGGAGGGGGAGGGATGGCAAGGGTGAGGGGAACCCTCTAAGTTTCCACTTCCGCGTTCGGCAGCGCCTCGTCCATCGCCCCGGGGCGGTAGCCTTCCAGATCGATCGCCACGTACGTGTAGCCGAGGGCCTTCAGTTCCCGCGCGATGCGTTCGCGGTGGCCGACGAGGCGGGCGATGTCGGCCGGGGGGACCTCGATGCGCGCGACCGTGCCGTGGTCCCGGACGCGGCAGCCGTCGAACCGGAGTTCCCGAAGGAGCCTCTCGGCGGCCGCGACGCGCTCCAGGGCCTCGGGCGTTATCTCGGCACCGTAGGGGAACCGGCTCGCCAGACAGGCCATCGCCGGACGGTTCCAGGTTGGGAACCCGAGTTGCCTCGACAGTTCCCGGACGTCGGCTTTCGTGAAACCTGCTTCTTTCAGCGGGCTTCGGACGCCCAGTTCCGCCGCGGCGCGGAGTCCCGGGCGGTGCTCGCGCGGGTCGTCGGCGTTGGCCCCGTCGCAGACGGCGGCCAGGCCGCGTTCGTCCGCCAGCCGCCGGACGGTGCTGAAGAGTTCCCGCTTGCAGTAGTAGCAGCGATTGGGCGGATTGTGGCGGAAGTGGGGGATGTCGAGTTCGCGTGTCTCGATGATGACATGTTCGACGCCGAGATGCCGGGCGATGTCGCGGGCGCGATCGCGTTCCTCCGCCACGTAGGTCTCGCTGTCGGCGGTGACGGCGAGCACCTTGTCGGTGCCGAGGACGCGGCAGGCCTCGGCCAGGAGCAGCGTCGAATCCACGCCGCCCGAAAAGGCGACCAGCACGGACCCGAGGTCCCGCAGGATCGTCTCCATCGAAACGCGTTTCGCTTGAAGGTCGGCATCGTCGGTCATCGGGGGTTCTCCGGTGAGATGATGAGCCGGCGCGCGAGTTCGTCGTCGGCCGTCGTGGCCTCCAGGACGCGTGGCTCGCCGCCAACCGGCGCGACGCGGACCGGGTGGACCTCGCCGGGCTTGGTCTTGCCGTAGCGGAGCGTCAGGCCCGCCGCGATCGCCAGGTTCTCGTCGCTCGCGTCGCCGCGAAGAAGCGTCGTCGGTCCCGTCATGCGGTCGGCCTCGAAGCGGACGTCGCCCGGCCGGAAGAGTTTTTCGAGCAGCAAGTTGTCCTCGTGCCGCCGGCCGACGACGACGCGCGACCCGTCGGCGAGACGAAAGTGCCGGCCGACCTTCAGCAGTTCCACGTCGGCGATCGTCGGATTGCCGTGGTCCATCAGTTCCCGCAGGCGCCAGGCGAAGCCCGGGTCCGTCAGAAGGCATCCGCCGGCGGGCGTCGGATAGTCCGCCAGGCCGAACTCGGCCGCGAGGGCCATCTGCGGTTTTCGCGACCGGCCGGCGAAATCCATCAGCGCGTCGCGGTTGACCTTGCCTTCGCGCTCGGGGCGCGTGGGCGGCAGGCACTTTGCCGAGAGCGGCCGGAGGAGAAGGTCCTCCAGGCCCGCCTCGCGCTCGACGAGGGCGAGGGCGCCGCGGTGCTGGGACATCGGCCTCTGGCCGACCACCTCGCCCGTGAAGACGAAGTCGGCCCCTTCCTCCTCCATGAGGCGCTTGGCCTGGCGGAGGGTCCAGATGCGGCAATCGATGCACGGGTTCATCCGCTTGCCGAACCCGTGCTGCGGGTGCTGAATCATTTCGAGGCCGGCCTGGGCGGCATGGACCAGGCGGACCGGCACGCCGCGCGCCTCGATGGCCCGGACGCCCACGGGCTTCTCGTCTTCGGCGAGAAGTTTCGGATGCCAGAGGTGCTGGACGTGCAGCGCGAGGATCTCGATGCCTTGCCGCTGGAGCAGACAGACGGCCAGTTGCGAGTCCAGACCGCCCGAGATGCACCCGATGGCTTTCGTCATCCGCGCTCGCCTTGTTTTCCGGGAGGACGCTGTATACTATGCCCCGGACGGACGGGAATCAAGCGAGGTGACGATTGACGGACCGCAGGGGTGACTACGGATTCTGGCAGCCAATTTATCTTTGTCCGCCCCGGCGGGGCGGGCTGTTCTCTAG